>CAZRVL010000008.1:0-58595 GCA_964603455.1 uncultured Lachnospiraceae bacterium | reverse complement strand
GTCGTGTTTTGGCTGTGCGGACTTTCCGAGATAGAATGGACAGCGGTCGCGGCGGCGACTGCGGCGATATTCTGCTTTGCGTGGATACTCGTTTTTTCGCACAGACACACAAAAAGCGAACTGAAAAAAAGATTTCATGTTTGAAAAATTTTAATATTAAAAGGAGAAAAAATCATGGTACAGATCGAAATGCAGGACGGCGGAATCATAAAAATACAGCTTTATCCGGCAGTCGCGCCGATTACCTGCGCAAATTTTGAAAAGCTCGTAAAGGAAGGCTTCTACGATGGAATAATCTTCCACCGTGTTATAAGCGGCTTCATGATACAGGGCGGTGACCCGACAGGTACAGGAATGGGCGGCTCTGAGGAGACGATCAAGGGTGAGTTTAAGTCAAACGGTGTAACCAACAACCTGAGCCACACCCGCGGAACTGTCTCTATGGCGAGAACCAATGTAAAGGACAGCGCATCTTCGCAGTTCTTTATCTGTCACGAGGATTCCACCTTCCTTGACGGCGAATATGCAGCTTTCGGTGTAGTCACCGAAGGAATGGATGTTGTTGACCGCATTGCCGGAGTTGATACTGATTTCCGCGATAAGCCTACAAAAGAACAAAAGATGAAGAAGGTCACGATTATCCCCGATTGATCGTGAAGTGATTTTTGCGAAATATGGGAGCTTCCTATTGAAAAATCTCGGATTCTGTGGTATAATATTTATATCATCGCTATTGTGAAACAGGAGAATTACTTTGAAAATCGGATTTGATAACGAAAAATATCTAAAAATGCAGTCTGAACATATAAACGAACGCATAGCTAAATTCGGCGGAAAGCTGTATCTTGAATTTGGCGGAAAGCTGTTCGATGACTATCACGCTTCGCGTGTACTGCCCGGCTTCAAGCCTGACAGCAAGCTTCAAATGCTTTTGCAGCTCAAGGACAAGGCAGAGATAGTTATAGTCATAAATGCTTTTGACATAGAAAAAAATAAAGTTCGCGGAGACCTTGGAATAACCTATAATCTCGATGTTCTGCGTCTTATAGATTCCTTCCGCGACATAGGACTTTATGTCGGAAGTGTCGTTCTCACAAGATTCGAGCAGCAGCCGGCGGCGATAGCTTTTCAGAAAAAGCTTGAAGAGCTTGGTGTGCGTGTATACCGTCATTATCCGATAGAAGGCTATCCGTCTGATGTCGCGAAGATAGTGAGCGATGACGGCTACGGACGAAATGAGTATATCGAGACCACACGTGAGCTTGTAATAGTCACGGCTCCTGGTCCTGGCAGCGGAAAGATGGCTACCTGCCTTTCACAGCTTTATCATGAGAACAAGCGCGGAGTCAAAGCCGGTTATGCAAAATTTGAGACATTTCCGATCTGGAACATTCCGCTGAAGCATCCTGTAAATATCGCGTATGAAGCAGCTACTGCCGATCTTGGCGATGTCAATATGATCGATCCTTTCCATCTTGACGCATACGGTGTAACAGCGGTGAATTATAACCGAGATGTCGAGATATTCCCTGTACTTAATGCTATGCTCGAACAGATACTCGGTGTGTCGCCGTATAAGTCACCAACCGATATGGGCGTAAATATGGCGGGAAACTGCATTTTTGATGAAGAAGCAGTATGCGAGGCTTCGAAAAAGGAGATAATCCGCAGATATTATACCGCACTTTGCGATGTGAAGAAGGGAAAAGCAAATCATGAGCTTGTCTATAAGTTAGAGCTTTTGATGAAGCAGGTCGGCATATCTCCGGAATATCGTCCTGTTATCGCACCGGCTGTCGAAAAGGAAAATCAGACCGAAGCACCGGCTGCGGCTATCGAGCTTCCTGACGGAACGATAATAACCGGAAAGACTTCGGAGCTTTTGGGAGCTTCATCGGCATTGCTTTTGAATGCACTCAAATATCTCGCAGGCATTCCTGACGGTCACACTCTGATCTCACATTCGATAATCGAGCCTATCTCTCACCTCAAGGTCGATCATCTCGGAAATCAAAATCCGAGACTGCATATTGATGAATTGCTCATCGCGCTCTCAATATGTACATTGACCTCGCCCGAAGCCGAATTGGCTATGGAGCAGCTCGATATGCTTCGCGGTTGTGATGCACATTCCTCGGTGATACTTTCCGAGCGTGATGTCAACACCTTCAAGCAGCTCGGAGTCAATCTCACCTGTGAGCCGAAGTACGAGACTAACAGACTTTATAACAGATAATTAAAAAGGAGCAGATCGTAGCTGCTCCTTTTTATATGCCGAAAAGCTATATTCGCGAATGCTTTTTCAAGTTTGTGATCATAACAAATATGATGCAAGTAATTATTTGCACTATGCGGCAAGTATAAATAAAGACCTTTCGAACTTTGCGTTCTAGAGGTCTTTAAATTTTAATATAGATGGGATATTATTTTATAGTAAGCTCTTTTCCGACTTCAAGGGCATATTCATTTCCATTCCAAATTACTGTTCCGCCTGCAATATCGGCAGATACGGTGAGTACACCGTTTTCAAGATCTACCTTTACTATGCCGTCACCGACCGGAACTTTTCCGTGAAGTTCCTTGTATATTCCGGGATTTGGTCTGACTTCGAAGGTCTTCGAACCGACAGATGTAGGCTTTACACCGAGGCAGTAGCGTCCGAGCAGATATACAGGACCGCTTCCCCATGCGTGACAGAGCGATTTGCCGTATTTCGAACCATACATTCCATAGTGTTTGATGCCGCTGTCGTTGGGATCATACTGCTCCCAGATCGTTGTAGCACCGAGCTTAAGCATTCCGCCCCAATAGGAATTTATCATATTCTGAGCATATTCGATGTGTCCGAGCTTGCAGAGTGCCATAAGCTCATAAAGCTCAAAGTAAGGAGTCGTGATCTTTGTGATCTCATCGTTTTCGAGAACGGTCTTGACCAAAAGCTCTGCGGTCTCATTATCAACAAAGTCATAGAGTATAGCAAATATCGGCGCGTGACGTGTCACATGGCGTTTTCCGGATGTGAAGCTGTCGATGAATGCCTGTTTCTCGCTGTCCCAATATTTTTCCATGATGAGCGATCTGAGTCGATCTGCGCGCTCGGTGAATATGTCTGTTTCGCCGCCTACTACCTTTGTAAGCTCACGCATAGCGTTGTGAGCCTGCCAGAGAAGTATCTGCTCGGCACAGAGCGGACCGTCCTTGTCTATGTCAGACCAGTCGATGAATATCCAGTCGCCCGGACGTGCTACAACGAGTCCGTTTTCATCGAGTCGAGATACTATGAACTCATATAACGCTTTTGCACGAGGATAGATGAACTTTATAAATTCTGTGTCTCCTGTTGTAAAATAGTATTCGAGAGTACCGATGATCAGGAGCGCAGAATAGTCATTTATGCGGTTCGCGTGTTCGAGTATCGGCGGCTTTCCGTAGAGCGCGGTGATAGTTCTGCGGTTGAGAGCGCGGTCGGCGAAGAGATAATCATTTACCATATATGACTGATAAGCGTCACCCGACCAGCACCAACGGTCGCGCTTTATACCATCGAGCAGAAATTCGCGGCTGTTCAAATGGAATGTGTAGCGGCATATGTCAAATATCTTCTTTACTTCCGGAATGTCGCAGGAAAATTCAGCCTTGTATTTCTCGTGAACAAGCTCCAATTGAGCTTTAACATTCGATGCAGCTCCGGTGAGAGTGACGTATCTGAAGGCACGTCCGACAAGTGAATGCTCACCTGCTTCGACTTCTTCGAATATCAGCGCGTTTTCGGGATCGGAGGCTTCTTCCACGGATTCACCGTATACAGCCGTGAGATTTTCATCGGCATTAA
Source organism: uncultured Lachnospiraceae bacterium (assembly GCA_964603455.1). GTDB lineage: Bacteria > Bacillota > Clostridia > Oscillospirales > CAG-272 > Flemingiibacterium. The sequence continues at coordinate 54,763 of CAZRVL010000008.1, read as the reverse complement.
ATTAGAGCTTTTCATAAAGCTCCTTGCCGAAATCATATAGAGTGCCAAGATCGTTCTTTACTGCCGATAACGGGAGTATCTCGGTATATTCAAACGGAAATACCTGAACATCGTCATTGACAGATGTATAAGCCGGCTCGTCTCCTGCATTGTAATCGCATATAGCAGTTCCGGGCGAGCATTTCCAACTTCTGTCAGAAATTATCTGATCCGATTCGCAGTAGATCGCAGGAAGACCATCGACCTTTATCGCAACGACCTCGATATTGTGTTCACCCTGCTTGACTTCGATCTTCTCACCGCGCTTGAAGCGGCGACCGTCGAGCGTTACATAGCATTTGCAGTTTGCGTGGATGATCATATATCCATCGTTTTCAAATTTGCAGTGCTTTTTGAAATTTACACGCGGGTAAACGTGCGAAAGTCCCCACATTGATGGATATTCTGCGCCAAATTCCTCGCGACGGGAGTGGAGAAGGAGAGAATGATAAAGCTCATAATCTCCGGGAAACCATATCCAACGTGAATTGTTCATTATTTTTGTTTCCTTTCAATGATTTTATAACGGCAGATAATTTTGACGTTTTTGCGTTACGCGGTGAAAAATAAAATTATCCGCACAAGGCTCTTGTAATATCTTAAGTGTCATTTGCGCTCAAAATGCTTTTTGTTGTCTCGAATCGGCTGCTTTGAGTCGTTGTTTTTAAAATACTGGAAGAATCCGCATTTTATCATTCCGTTGTAGAGTGTGCGTATGTTGTCGGCGCGTTTTCCGTAAAGCTGTTCGAAATCCTGAACGCTCGACAGAATATATATCTGCCACGGTGCAAGACGCGAGAAGCATCTGCCCATATCTCGATACAGCGTCTGAACCTCGGAATCGGTCGAAAGCCGTTCACCGTATGGCGGATTACAGACTATCGTGGCGCGGCGGTCGGCCTTGACTATCTCGGTCGCATTTCGAACGAAGCATTTGATATGCGCACCCATGTCGGCACGCTTGATGTTTGCACGTGCGAGGTCAACCATATGTGGGTCTACATCGCTCGAATATACCTCAAATTCGGTATTTCGCTTAAAGTCCTCGGCTTCTTCGCGTGCGTCTGACCATATCTTTTCGGGAATATCATAAAATTCTTCGGCGGCAAAGCTTCTGCCGAGTCCCGGAGCTGTGTTTGTCATCATCAGAGCAGCTTCTATTCCTATAGTTCCGGATCCGCAAAAAGGATCCCACAGTAGGACTTCATCACGTGGTCTTGATAATTTTACCATAGCTGCGGCAAGAGTTTCACGCAGCGGAGCAACTCCGGCAGCCGGACGATAGCCGCGCTTGTGCAGAGCAACACCGGATGTGTCGATCATAAGTGTCGCGGTGTCCTTTAAAATGAAAAATTCGATCTGATACTTTACGCCGTCCTCCTTGAACCATGAGATCTCATATTCATCGGAAAGTCGGTTGACGATGGCTTTTTTAACTATTGATTGGCAGTCTGGGATGCTTGTGAGCGCAGATTTTATACTGTGTCCCTTTACCGGAAAGGCATCGTCCTTGCCGATCCAATTTTCCCACGGCAGAGCATTTGTGCCATCGAATAGCTCGGTGAAGGTCGCTGCCTTGAAGCTTCCCATTTTTATGTATAGCCGTTCGGCGAAGCGAAGCCATAGATTACAGCGTGCGATGGCTGAAATATCGCCCGAAAAGGTCACGCGCCCGTCTATCGTTTCAAGTCTTTTGTAGCCGAGAGCTTCAATTTCCGCGCCGAGGAGCGATTCGAGTCCGAATAAGCAGGTCGCGACATATTCATAGGTTTGATTCATGTGTTACTCCGATTTTTTATTATATGTTAAGATATTTTATCTTTTGATCTTATTTTACAATATATAATATGATACCACAAAATCGGAGCTTTGTCAAGAGCTGCGAAAAATAATTTACCGCTGTATATTAAATGATCATAAACTTATCAAGTAATTGCATGGCTGAGACTTTTTTCATCGCTTTTGCTCTTGACAGAATGCCGCATATGTGGTAAAATATAATATAGTAAATATGAAAGGCGAATCAAATGGAACTTCTGATAAAAAATGTTCGCCGTGTGACCTGTGGCGGCGAAGAGCTTTGTTCGATAGGTATTGACGGCGGTAAGGTGTGTGCGCTGCTTCCGGCGGATACCGATGTTGTTGCAGACCATGTTATAGACGGCACGGGAAAATATCTTTTTCCCGGATTTATAGACCTGCACGTGCATTTTCGCGATCCCGGCTTTGAATATAAAGAGGATATTATCTCAGGCTCGAAATGCGCTGCTTCCGGCGGCGTGACATCGGTATTCTGTATGCCGAATACAAAGCCTGTTTGTGACTCTCCCGAAATAATCGAGCTTATTTTGAAAAAGGCTGAGAACGCAGATTGCCGAGTTTTTCCGGTCGCGGCGATAACAAAAGGACTTGCCAGCGGCGAGGTGAACGATATTGCAAAGCTTTCAAGCATCGGTGCGGCGGCATTTTCAGATGACGGAAAGCCGGTAATGACTTCGGCAATGCTCCGCGAAGCTATGAAAATTGCAGTTGAAAACGATCTTCTCATTATGTCGCATTGCGAGGAGATGACGCTTGCGGGTGGTGCTATGAACGAAGGCGAGACTTCACGAAGGCTCGGACTTCGCGGAACTCCGAATATATGCGAGGATATAGCAACTATGCGCGATATAGCTGTTGCCGAGGACACAGGCTGTAGACTGCATATTTGCCATGTTTCGACACGCGGTTCGCTCGAAGCGATCCGTGCCGCAAAAAAGCGCGGTGTCAGAGTTACCTGCGAGACCTGCCCGCATTATTTTACGATGACAGATGAGGATGTGCCGAATTTCGGCGCGAATGCAAAAATGAATCCTCCGCTGCGCTCGGTAGATGACCGTGATGCGGTCATAGAAGCTATAAAGGACGGAACGATAGACTGCATATCCACCGACCATGCACCTCATTCGGAGGAAGAAAAGGCTGTCGGACTTGAAAAAGCCCCGAACGGTATAATCGGACTCCAGACCTCATTTGCAGTCTCGTATACTGCGCTGGTCGAAAGCGGAATAATAAGCCTTTCGAGACTTTATGAGCTCATGTCATTTTCTCCGGCAAAGATTACAAAGCTCTGTGATAAGGGCTTGGGAAGACTCGATATAGGTTCTCCGGCAGATATGACGCTTGTAACTCTCGGTACATCGGATACATTTACAAGGGAAATGCTCGCCGGAAAGTCCTCAAACACTCCATATATCGGAAAAACCTTCTCGGCAAGAGTCGATATGACTTTTGTCGGCGGAAAAGTTAAATTTGAAAGGAAATAATAAAATGTCATTTGAACCGCTCATTAAAAAAATAATCGAAACGAACAACCCGACCGTTATGGGTCTCGACCCGATACTCGACTATATCCCGGAAGCTGTAAAGAATAAGGCAGTCGATAGCTTCGGCGATACCTTCAAAGCCGCAGGAGAAGCTATATTCGAATACAATAAGTCGCTCATAGATGCAGTTGCAGACCTTATACCGGCAGTAAAGCCGCAGTCGGCATTTTATGAGATGTACGGTATCGAGGGAATGATCGCTCTCGAAAAGACGATAGCTTATGCAAAAAAGGCAGGACTTTACGTGATACTTGACGTAAAGCGTAACGATATAGGCAATACTGCCGGCGCATATGCTAAGGCATTTCTCGGAAAGACCGAGCTTTTCGGGCATTCCGAAAGCGCCTCGCCGGTTGATTGTGTCACTGTGAACCCGTATCTCGGAATAGACGGCATTGAACCGTTCATAAAGGAAGCTGCGGCAGCCGATAAGTCGATGTTTATCCTTGTAAAGACCTCGAATAAGTCCTCCGGAGATTTCCAGGATCTTTCACTCGGTGAAAATACGCTCTACAGAACAGTCGGCGAAAAGGTCGAGGAATGGGGAGCTGAATATCGCGGTGAATCTGGATATTCTCTCTGTGGTGCGGTAGTCGGCGCGACATATCCCGCACAGCTCACCGAACTTCGCAAGGCATTAAAGCATACATTCTTCCTTATCCCTGGCTACGGCGCACAGGGCGGTGCTGCTAAGGATATTGAGGGTGCATTCGATGAAAACGGACTTGGTGCTATAGTAAACTCATCTCGTGCGCTCATGTGTGCATATAAGAAAGCCGGCGATGACGGCTCGAATATCGCAAAGCATACACGTGATGCCGTTATTGCAATGCGCGATGACATAAATTCGGTAAGAAAGGTCTGACAAATAAAAATGAACACTTTAAAGGATAACGCTTTAGTCGTTTCGAACGAGCGTATCATTGATGGCGCTGGACTGTTCGATATGGTGCTTGAATGCCCGGAAATAGCCTCAAGCGTAAAGCCGGGACAGATCGTACACGTTTCATGCGGAGAGGGAACTACTCTCAGACGACCGATCTCGGTGTGCGAGAGCTTCGACGGAAAATACATACGTCTTTGCTATGATCTTCGCGGAAAAGGAACTAAATGGATGAGCGAGAGAAAAGCAGGTGAAAGGCTCAGTCTGCTCGGTGCACTAGGACATGGCTTCACAGTCAAGGATGGCAAGAAAGCTCTGCTTGTCGGCGGTGGTATCGGAATATATCCGCTGCTCTCGATAGGAAAATGCTATAAAAATAATGCAAAGGCATTGTTCGGTTTCAGAAATTCGGGACTCATAAATTCAACCGAGCTTTTCGAAAAATACGGAATAGATGTCGGTGTTATAACCGATGACGGTTCGAGCGGACGGAAAGGTTTTGTAACCGAGCTGCTCTCAGAGGAGCTTGCAAAGGGTGGTATAGATATAGTATACGTCTGCGGTCCTAAGGGAATGATGGGAGCTGCGGCTAAGGTCTGCAAGGAATTCGGGGTCGAATGTGAAGTATCTATGGAAGAGAGAATGGGCTGCGGAGTCGGAGCTTGCCTTGCCTGTGTTTGTAAAACTATGTTCGTTGGAAATGACGGAGTGGAAGGCGAAAAATATAAGCGCGTCTGTGTTGACGGTCCTGTTTTCAATGCTGAGGAGGTGATATTCGGTGGCTGATCTGTCTGTCAAATTCTGTGGAAAAACACTTAAAAATCCGGTAGTTACAGTATCCGGAACTTGCGGTTTCGGCGAGGAATATGCGCCGTATTACAAAGCTTCCGAGCTTGGTGCTATAGCTGTAAAGGGAATGACCCTTGCTCCGAGAGACGGAAATCCTCCGCCGCGTATTGCCGAGACACCTTCGGGAATACTAAATTCGATAGGACTTCAAAATCCCGGAGTCGATACATTTATCGCAAAGGAGCTTCCGAGACTCAAGTCCGAGGGCGCGACAGTTATCGCAAACATTTCGGGTTCTACCATTGCTGACTATTGTAAAGTTGCCGAAAAGCTTTCGGAGACCGAAGTAGATCTCATCGAGATGAATATCTCTTGCCCGAATGTCAAGGAGGGCGGTGTTGCGTTCGGAACGAATGCGAATACAATACATGAGATAACCTCTCAGGTAAAGGCTCATTCCAAAAAGCCGATCATAGTAAAATTATCTCCGAATGTAACAGATATAACCGAAATGGCGCGTGCAGCCGAAGCCGGCGGTGCAGATGCGCTCAGCCTTATCAACACGCTCCTCGGAATGCGCATAGATATAAAGTCGAAGCGTCCGATACTCCACAATAATGTCGGAGGACTTTCGGGTCCGGCTGTCTTCCCTGTAGCTGTGCGAATGGTATGGCAGGTCAGAAATGCGGTAAAGCTGCCGATACTCGGAATGGGCGGCATATCATCGGCTGAGGATGCTATCGAAATGCTCATAGCAGGTGCGGATGTGATAGGAGTCGGAACAGCTATGTTTGCGAATCCGTATCTGCCGCTCGAAATAATAGAAGGTCTCGACCGATATATGGACGAAAACGGTATAAAGAATGTTTCGGACATCTCTGCTACCGTAAGACCTTGGTAAGCTTTGTGATCTGAAACTTATTGTATGAAGAAAATACTTACATATTTTGTTGTCGGCTGTCTGATTGCGGTCATCGGGATCATATTTTCGGCTTTTTGCGGAGATTTCTTAACCGGAATGGATCATGGAAGTGCTTGTACGCTTGGAATTGGGATATATCTGTGTGTTCTTATCGTTACCTGTACCGGTATTATCGTTTCAAAAATCTCATCAATCTCATCAAAGCCGAATTACGATGATTCGAGTTCGAAAGACAACAAATAATCAAAGCTCAAAAAAATATCCTCCGTATGGTCAACATACAGAGGATATTTTCATTATATTGAATAAATATTTTGATGAGCGAAAGCAAAGATCATCTTCCGCAGCATTTTTTGTATTTCTTTCCGCTTCCGCACGGACATAGCTCATTTCGTCCGACCTTTTGTTCCTTGGCTATCGGAGCTATTTCCGAAAGCTCCTTTAGCATCTTGAAGCGCATATGATCCGGCATATCAGTTTCAATTATCTGACGGCGAAGCTCATCGGCGGAAATATTGTTGTTTTTTATTTCGCTTTGGATATTTTTGCCTAATTTTAGCTCAGTGCTTGCTATATCATTGCGCGGACACTTTGCCGACATCTCATTCGGAGTGAAGCCGCGGTTGTAGGTCGTTCTTGAATTGTTCAAAAAATCATGATATATCGGTATAAGCTCTTCAAGCTGCTTTTTGGTTATCTCGATATTGAAAAATTCAAAAGTATCGTTCAGCTCTTTGTAAATATTTGAAATATCCGCTTCTTTGACAAGTACGATTATCGAATTTGTCAGCTGTTCATCAAGATGCAGACGATCAGTCAAGAAATCGACCAGCTTGAGCTTTTCCGGGGTATCCGCGCAGTACATCGGATCCGCATATTTTACAAATTCCTTTTTCGCAGGGATATAATACGGCTTGCTGCCTTGAGCCTCGCGCAGCGAGATATAATCTTTGAGATCATCGGCGAGTATACGATCAAATATAACGCGGTCGAGTATATCTCCGCATTCTCTGTCGGTAAACAGTTCATCCTCCGACATTATATAATAATCTTCGTTTTCGTGCCGTGCGATCTCAGCGAATGCGATGAACTCCTCGTCTGTGACTAAGTTCGGATTCTGTTCGAAAAATATTTCTTTTGCTTTTTTCAGAGTTATTATTCCGTAGAGATGTGTCATCGCGCTGAAATATTTTCTGAGAAGTCTCGAAGTTGTGTCTTTAAGCGGGATCTCGCGATAGAGTGAATTTAATTTGCGGCGGGTGTATTCTTCCGGGAAATTTATGATTTCTTGTGAATTGTCTTGCATTGTTTTTTCTTTCTTTTAGGATTTTTTCTTGTGAGTTATTGCATAGTAGATCAAGCAGGATAATGCCGATATGGTTATAGAAGCAGCGCAGGCGATGATAAATGCCGGCGAAGTCGGATCGGTCAGAGACATTCCGATAAATGTAGCTGCAAGTATTCCGAAGAGCGCACCTGTGAGGCTTCCTGTTAGGTAGACTGGAAACGGAAATCTCGCTGTTCCGAGATACATACTGACGACATCCATCGGCAGCATATTGAGTGCGCGCAGGATATAGGATATGAACAGACGATTTTTATCCGATTCGACGATCTCCCGAACCTTCGGATGCTTTTTGAAGAGCTTGTCTGCGGTGTTGAGACCGATAAATCGTCCGACCGCATACCCTACGGTAAATTCAACGGCTATGCCGAGAATGTTCACAAATATGGCTATCGGAGTCGGAAAATAGAGTCCTACTGCTATCTGCAAAGCCATTATAGGTGGGAATACCAATAATGTTTTTACAATATAAAGAGTGACCATAAAAAGTGCTGCCGCAAAGTAATTTTCAGGCGTGTAGCTGAGTATCGATTCGACCGAAAACTCATGTCCCGAAGCAAAATACCAGATTATTCCGCCTGCCAGAAGCAAAGTGAGCAGAGCGCGCATTATGTTCATAAAGAACGCAGCGCGGTCTTGTTGAGCTTTCATTTGAGCAGGATTTCCTCGTTCGTGCCGTAGAATATATCGTCTCTGCCTGCCATATATTCGCAGAAGCGTTCGATAACATCCCAATTCTTGTCAGTCTCAAATTCGTAGGTGTGTCCCCAGACATAGAATATCTGTGGAGTATTCGGAGTTGCCCCAACGAAACGCTTTGCAAGCTCCATTAGCTCCGGATCGTTGTGGTGACAGGTGGGCTGGAATCTGAGCAGATCGGTCTGAAGCTCGAATGAGTGCGTTGAGCGAATACCGCGGCAGTATTTTATTCCAAGCTCGCGAAGCACATCGACCGTCTCATCATTGTAAGTTCCATAAGGATAAGCCATTCCGATCGGCTTCTTTCCTGTGATCGCTTCGAGGTTTATCATGTCTGTCAGCACTTCTGCACGGCAGGTGATACGGTCAAGATTTTCGAGATGCGGATGAGTCAGCGAATGACAGGCAAGCTCATGATCCTTGTATGTTTCCTTAAGCTCGCTCCAGCGGTATTTTTCTATTACTACATCCTTTCTTACGTTCGAGGGTCGAACGTCTGTTTTCGGATGAAATCCGGTGTTTATGTTGAATGTACCCTTCATACCGTATTTGTTGAGTATTTCAATAAGCTTACCGTCAGGGCAGACACCATCGTCATAGCTGAAGGTCAGGGCTTTCATTTTCCCGTTGAACATGATAATTGACTCCTTGATAATTTTTTAGGCTGTAAAACCAATATAATTATACCATATATTTCGCGTTTTGTCAAGACAATACATAAGCGTACTTTGAAAAGAAATCGAAAAAAGTCAGTAACAGCGCGGATCTTTCGCTCTATGCCGTATCGCATTAATTTTTATGCAAGAGGTAGAAAACTTATAAATTTCGTAAAAGGACTTGAATTTGTGTCAATAATGTGTTATAATAAATAATAATAAAAATATTTTGCTAAGGATGGTAAAATCATGGAGGCATTATTCAGTAACCTGGGCAATCTGACTTGGCAGCAGGTCGTCATGTGGCTTATCGGAGGACTTTTGATATTCCTCGCGATAAAGAAGGAGATGGAGCCTACTCTGCTTCTCCCTCTCGGTTTCGGCGCGATAATCGTAAATCTTCCGATGTCAAGCGCAGTTGCAAGAGTGGTCGAAGGCGTTTTAGAGGAAGGTCCGCTCTCGACTCTTTATGAAGCAGGAATAGCGAACGAGCTTTTCCCACTCATACTCTTTATCGGTATCGGAGCGATGATAGATTTCGGCCCGATACTCTCGAACCCGAAGCTTATGCTGTTCGGTGCGGCGGCACAGTTCGGTATATTCTTCACACTTTGCGTTGCATCTATATTCTTCCCGATAAACGATGCGGCTTCGATAGCGATAATCGGTGCGGCTGACGGTCCTACCTCGATAGTCGTTGCACAGAAGCTCAAGAGCGATTACCTCGGTGCGATAATGGTCGCGGCATATTCCTATATGGCACTCGTTCCGATCATTCAGCCGCCGGTCATCAGACTTCTGACGACCAAAAAGGAACGTCTCATCCGTATGCCCTATAAGCCTGCGAATGTTTCGAAGACCACACGTATACTCTTCCCGATAGTCATCACCATAATCACCGGACTTTTCGCTCCTTCAAGCGTATCGCTCGTCGGATTTTTGATGTTCGGAAACCTCATAAGAGAGTGCGGAGTTCTCGATTCGCTCTCAGAAACTGCACAGAAGACCCTCGCGAACCTTGTTACGATATTCCTTGGAATCACGATAGCTTCGCAGATGCAGGCAGAGCAGTTCCTTCGCGCTGAGACTCTTCTTATCCTCGGACTCGGACTCTTTGCATTCGTATTCGATACCGCAGGCGGTGTAATATTCGCAAAGATACTCAACCTCTTCCTCAAGGAAAAGATCAATCCTATGATCGGTGCGGCAGGTATCTCTGCATTCCCGATGTCCGGACGTATAGTTCATACGATGGGAAGAAAGGAAGACCCCGAAAACTTCCTTTTGATGCACTCTATCGGCGTAAACGTTTCGGGTCAGATCGCTTCGGTCATAGCCGGCGGACTGATACTGAACTTCTTCATGTGATAAGGAGTATTTAAAATGAACTTTGAACCGATGAACTTTGTAAACAACCTCTCCTACATGGGCTGGGGGATGCTTGGTATTCTCATAGTTATGGGAATAATCATAGTGGTGACTATGATACTTGAAAAGGTCACCTCTCCGAAATCAGAAAAGAAAGACGAAGAATAATATTTGAACCCACAGAGCATATGATTTCTGTGGGTTCAAATTGATTTTTGTAAGGCTCTTAAATGAGCGGAAAGTAATGGTAATTTATGGATTGGAGTTTTATTTTCTTTTTTAACAGCATACTCCTCGGCGCAGGACTTGCTATGGACGCATTTTCGGTCTCGCTAGCAAACGGACTCGGCGACCCGAAGATGAAAAAGGGAAGAATGTGCTCGATAGCCGGTGTGTTCGCATTCTATCAGTTCGCTATGCCAATGATAGGTTGGATATGTGTACATACGATAGTGCAATATTTCAAATCGTTTGAAAAATTCATACCGTGGATAGCACTTGTCCTGCTCTGTTATATCGGCGGTAAGATGCTCATAGAGGGAATACGCGGCGGTGAAGACAACGAAGCCGCCGAAAAGCTCACCTTTTCGGCTCTGATGGTTCAGGGAATTGCGACTTCGATAGACGCGCTGTCGGTAGGATTTACAATCGCAGACTACGGATTTGTAATGGCACTCGTATGTTCGCTGATAGTCGCGGTAGTGACCTTCGCGATCTGCATGACCGGTCTGTATCTCGGTAAAGTTTTCGGAACTAAGCTTGCCGGAAAAGCTGGCATTCTCGGCGGTGTCATACTTATCGGCATCGGACTTGAGATATTTATAAAAGGAATATTTTTCAGCTGAAAACAAAAGCTTCCGGTCGCTCCGGAAGCTTTTTTATTTTTAATGTTAGTCGCTTATGCCCTGATAAAGATTTATAAGTTCCTGTAAACCTTCAAGTGCAGCGGTCTCATGACTTTTATACCATGATGTGAAGTTTTCTGCACCTTTTTTAACAAATTCACGCATACTCGGTATTCCATCAAGTTGACTGTAGTATACATATCCGAAGTCGGTGATAGCCGATGCCTGGATCTGATCGAGCATCTGTGAGGTCATATCGTCACGTGAATATTTGACCTTAAGAGCAACCTCATAATATGCGGGTGTGACTGTCTTGTAGTTGTAGAATGCAAAGGCTTCGCATACCGCGCCTATCATGTCGGTCTTTTGAGATGTGATGGGAGTTACGAATACAGTAGTGCCGTCATGAACGAGAGTCGTATATTCATCCTCTTCAAGATATTTTGGCATACAAACTATACCGTAATCCGACTGCATAGTTCTCAAAACATCTGCGTGTCTGAACCATGTCTGAGCGAAAAGTACCTCATTGCTCAGGAACATATTCAGTTCATCCTTGAAATAATCATTTTTGGCAAGAATGAATCCATCATTTTCATAATACAATTTATGAAACAGCTCGGTTAATGCGATAGTTCTTTCGCTATTAATAGTAAGTTCCGGGATACCGTCTTTGTTTCTGGTGGTCGAACGAAGTCCTGCGCCGTAAAATAAATGTTCAACTGATTTATCTTTAGTACCATATCCGCCAAATCTGTCTCCGTTATCGATATTGCCGTTTCCGTTGAGGTCGGAATATGCTCCGCGGATAAGCTCATCATATTTTTCAAATGTCCATTTACCATCGAATACCAGATCATACGGCTCATCGGCATTTTTGTAAATGTCCTCGTAAAGTTCCTTGTTGTAGTATATGCAGCCGAGCGATTTTAAGTACATGAGGGAAATGTCACCGATAAGAAAATATATTCTATCGTCACCAACTATCATTTCCTTCATATATTCTGTGTTCCACCACGGCTTTTCGAAATCAATGTACTGATCATTGGCAAAATTGTGATAATATCCCTCTATGACATATTGCTTCGAGTAAGCCTGATGCACCGAGGCGAGGTCATAAACATCATCTCCTGCAAGTACTGTCTGAGCGAGATGATTGGCTGTCTCAAGTGTACTGTCTGAGTGTTTTATCGGATTGAGCGTTACATTAAGAAACTCCTCAACGCTGCGATTTCGCGCAACCACGGCATCGTCAACAATGTCGCCGCTCTCTTCGGCATAAATATCCTGTGCGTATACATTTTCTCCACAATACAGAATGTTGATGGTCGTCTTGTCAAAATCCAACTTTGGAAGCGATATGACAGCATTTTCGCGGTTGATCTCTTCGGGCTGAGTGTCCGCTGAGGTCATGTCGGTGCTTTCGGATTTAGATACTTCATCGGATTCCGTAATATCAGAACCGCAGGATACGGCAGAAATCGATAGAAGTAGAGCTAAGGCAAGTGAGATTTTCCTTGTTTTCATAGAGATTTCCCTTTCGAAAGAATATTCTAAAATTAGAATTTATTGTATAATAAAATTTTATACAATTTAATTATACACTATAATTATGAACATTTCAACAATATTATTTTTTTTTTTTTTGAATTTTTCGTGCAGGATTTGAGGACTGTGAAGAAGAAAATGTTTTTCAAAAAAATCGGACTTTTTTTGAAAAAGCACTTGACAAACGGGAAAAAATGTGGTATAATAATATATGTAAGGTTGCTGCTATGGCTCAGTTGGTAGAGCGCATCCTTGGTAAGGATGAGGTCATCAGTTCGACTCTGATTAGCAGCTCCAGTAAGGGAATTGTAGCGAAAGCGGCAATTCCCATACTTGTATGCCGGCGTGGTGGAATTGGCAGACGCGACGGACTCAAAATCCGTTGATAGCAATATCATGCGGGTTCGACCCCCGCCGCCGGCACCAAATATTTTGATAAAAAGCGAGCTGAGCTCGTTTTTTTATTTTGATATTCAATAGATTAAGCAAGTACAGATTTCTATAAGATTTATAATAAGTAAATATCCCGAACAGTTCTACCATCTGTTCGGGATATTTTGCTGTGGGTTTATATCGCAAAATTAAAATTTTGCATATCTACTCACATATCCGATAAATAACTATTCCGTTGCCGCTTGATGCGAGTGAAGCCTTGCCATTTTTGATCACGATATACTGCGCGGTGTTTCTCGGACCGTCATAGATCATAGTGTAAAGCGAGCCATTGCGGTATTCCCATGTGTTTGACCAGTAACGGTTGCCGTTCGTAGAAAGTGTATTCCTTGCATTCCAGCCGAAGCCCTGATTTACACATAAATAGTATGTCTGACCATATTCGGTCGTGTAGAGATAGCCATCCTTATATGTCCAAAGCATATTGTCCGTGAGCTTGTCCGAAGTCGTGAAATATCCATTTTTTTCGCAGAGCTGTACATTTTGAGTATTCATTGAGCTGCAAAGCGCATTGTCGGCATAGGTGATCAAATATTTTTCGCCGTTTTTAAAACCGGATTCCTTTGTGAGCTTTATCAAGTTCAGATCATATCCGCAAATATCGCAGTATCCGTCAGAATCATCGTCAAAGCAGGACTCGACAACGCTCTTATCGCATATTTCGCATACTGTGGTGTGAGTCGAATCGCCGTTCGAATAAATGTTGTCCTTCGTGTGCGGCTCGCTGATATAGCTTGCCGTGACTGTTATATTGCTGTATACATTATCTGACGGAATGTCCCATTTTGCGAATGTATAGTGATAATTTTCATCTGCTTCGCGTGTCGGTTCGGTCGGAAGCTGAGCAGAGCCGCCTTTGGGTACGACCTGAGTGGATATTACGCTGCCGTCATAGTCTATGAACGTTACCGTGTATACCGAATTTGAATTGTGTAAATGTAGAATCGGTATGCGGTATGTGCCGCCGCCGAACGAGGTGACATACATCGTGCGTTCATCATTGGAGAAGCATACATTTTTAAGATGCTTGAACAGACCTTCGCGGTAAATGTCAAATACATCGCTGTCAGCTGTTTTTATATATATATTTCCCATTCTTCCGGTAGCATACATAGTTCCGTCCGAAGTGAATGCGCTGTTGTAAACACCGCTCTGAAGCTCGAATATTTGACTGAGCTCGCCGTTATCATATGCAAATATACCGCCGCAGTCGTAATAATAATACCAAGCGTCAATATCGGCTCTGAAGCCGTATTTCAGCCGCGGCACGACATTTATGAAAAGTCCGTGCTCACTGTCGTATGTCAGGGAACGCGCATTGCTGATCTCTCCGAGGTCTATTTTTTCAGTATATCCGCTCGAAAGCTCGATCTTATAAAGTGCAGAGGGGGTGAAGCCGTCAAGATCGTGGCATGCGGTCAGGCAATACAGCTCATCTTCGACAAGGACTACATCCTCCCCCCAGATCATTCCGTTGTATTCGGTCATCACGTTTCCGACCTTTTCAAAAGTCCTTCCGCTGTCATAGCTTATATAAAATCCATTGTTAAAGGTCGCTACAGCGATAGTGAGATAGTCTCCATCTTCGCGAACGCTCATCTTCACGGGAATGCTGTTTTCGGGAATACCGCTGCTGTATGTGTTGTCCCATGTGACTCCCCCGTCATATGATACAGCAAAACAGCCGTTGGCGTTGGCATCGTTCAATGAAGGCGTATACGGTGCATCATGGACAGAAGCCCAAAGTCCATAGACCAAGCCTTCGGTATTAGGATCGAAATATGCGTCATAGCAATTACTTTCCCACGTGTCGCCGATGAAATCGTCATGATATTCGAATATTCGGAAGCTTTCTCCGCCATCGTAGCTTATGTGAAGCCCGGTATCAGTGACGCATAGGAGCAGATGATCCTTGTCAAACGGGTCTTCGCGTACAAAATATGAGGTCTGGTTGTTGAGTCCGGTCGAAGCTATATATTGAATATCGTCTATATAATGCTCATTTCCACGTAGATTCTGCGCGCTGTGTATCCCGTCTCCGTAGTGAAGATCATATATCGATGTAATGCTCGTCACTATGCAGTGATCATCGTCATTAGGGTCGGCAGCTATTCCGAGAAACTGCGAATAATCCCAGAAGCCCTCGACCATATCGGGAAAAGCTTTGTAGTTGTAATTTAAATGATCGTACACCCAATGAAAATTTGCTCCATCGTATTTTATGACACCGCCGATGTCAAAAGGAGAATCGGTTTCGAGCTTTGAAGTGAAGATCAGAAATATCGAATCGTCATCATTTCCGCATATTTTCGAAAAATGCCATTCAAAATAATATTTTTCGCCGTAAATAGAGTGACTGTTCGGAAGATCTATATAGTCCGAAAGGTCATAGAGATCAACAAAGTCATCGGTAAATAAAATGTCGGTACCGCCATCGTGATCGTCAAGTATATACAGATAATTTCCTATCTGCTTAAGATCGACGATCTCACCGACCGCCGAATATATCAAGGATATGCTGTTAAGCTCCGGATCAAAAAGATATACATCCTTTTTGTCCGAGAAGCATATGCCGAGATCGGTCACCGCTATTTTAAAATCCAATGCGGAAGACCATTCGGTAACATCCATATCTGTAGAAAAATATGTGTAAAGACTCGAATTATATGATGCCATACTCATTATCTCGTCATCTTCAAGCGAATATGCCGCAACACACGCGCCATCGGCTGTGAGGCTCATGAGATTTACAGTTCGCTCCCCTGTTCCTTCGACTGCAAGAAACCATATCGAATCAATGTCCGAGCATATACAGGGGATGTATTCCGAGCGATAGTCTTCGGCATAAATATGATCTCCGCGATCCTCGGAGGTAAGCTTGTCAACGAGATGATCTGTGTCAGGATAGATCATTTCGAGCGTTTTGCCGTTGTCTGTGCTGCGAAACAGCCCGTATCCTCCGGCATAAAGTATGCCGGAGTCGGAAAAGCAGGCGTGGAACAGCGGAGTAGTCGTTTCAGTCCTCTCCCACGATGCGCCGCTGTCATCTGATCGGTAAAGCCCGTTCATATCGCTGAAGGCGATGTAATTTGAGCTGTCTGTCGGATTTATCAGCGGCTCATAAAAAGCACCGCCTGCCCCGATACCGATATTTTCGGTATCGTAGGCTGATACGAAGACTGTGCATAAAATGCACAAAACGATAAATAAGATAGGGGATTTGCCGAGCTTGTTAAAAAAACGTTTCATTTTCTTTATTCCTTTTCTTAAAATTAATTTATATGAAGGTAGACTCCCATATACCTACATCACTGTCTTGAAATATTTCCTTAAGCCTTTTTTGAACATCGGCTCTGCTGATGCCCTTTTTCAGGATCACCTGTAAAAATCCGCCGCCGCCCGCGCCGCAGACCATCCTTCCGCATATCAGATCATCGATACTGCCGAATATCTGGTCGATAAGAGTATTAGTACTGCCGTAATCGATCATTTTTGACAACTCCCAATGACGGTCGAGCAGGGAAGCAAAATCATCGATATGACCTCTTTCAAGCTCGAAGCGCATAAGTGCCGCGAGTCTTTGTATTTCGTTCAGCGCATATACAGTGTCAGCTTCATTTCCGACATACCGCCCAACTACATCTCTGAGAAGGTTTCGAGCAAGTCTTCTCTGACCTGTATATATCAGTGCAAAACGCTCATTCAGCTCTATAAGGGCTTTTTGGGGGAGATTTACTCGATCTACGGACAGCTTCTGCGGTATTCCGGGCGCAGAACGTATGTATTTTATGCCGTCTGTAAGTCCTCCGACCTGATCCTGCCAGCCTCCTCCGGTAGACATGATCTGTTCCATTCGAAGAACATTCGCATAAATATCGTTTTCTGTATATTTTATATCCATAAATTCAAATACGGATCTTACGCAAGCCGCAGACAATATCGAGCTTGTACCGAGTCCGCTTCCCTTTGGAACACCGATGACCTCGGAATGTATAATGAATCCGCCGCCGATCCGATCGAGAATATTACTTAGCTCACCGCCTTTTTGCGGTAATATTCCGCAGGCAATCAGGCAAGCCTTCTGCAATGCGAACGGATCATAAGGATCTCCGGTGTTTTGCAGGTCTTCTATCCTATCAAATTCTCCGTGTACATCCATATCGCGACTGTCGAAAATTATCTTTGTTTCACGAATGTGCTCTATCGTCACCTCTACCGGTTTTCGACCGTTCAATAATATTGCGGCATTCAATACAGTTCCGCCGTTTTCTATGCAATAAGGAGGAGTATCGCTCCAACCGCCGCCGAAATTGACACGAAGTGCGAGTGAGGTCGTGTGCCTGTCCTTTGCGATCCGACACTTGTCATTGTACCGAATGCTTCGCAGCTTGTCTTGAAGTATCGTGTCCGAAACAGTCTTAAAGCATTCTGTCAGATATACATCACCCTCGCTGCCCAGAGCCTTTCCGACATAATAGTAAAGCCGCATCCTTTTGTAATGATCAGCATTTGCCGAACGTTCAGCCAACCATTCGGACTGCACCTTGGTCAGAGCTGAAAGAGTCGGCAGAGCGTTTGTATTATCCGCGCTTTGCTTTGCATATATACATTCTTCGATCTGATTCATGGAAACAAGCTCGCTCATGCGCTTTTCCCACTCAAAAACAGCTCGCTCGTCCGCATCATAAAAGCCATCACAAAGTGATATTCTGTCGCTGTTTTTCCAATTTGAAATATCTCTGTTGCCGTTTACGAGGTCGTACAGTTCAAGCGCGGCGGCTACCGCTTCGGACATACTGTCGCATACTTTGTATAGCTTTGCTTTCCACAGACTGTGGTCATCTGTATCGAACAGATCATCGACCGAAAGAGAATGCTTTTCGATAAAGGCTTCGAGCGTTGAATTTAAGAAAGAAGCACCCTTTTCAAGCTTTTCCTTTGGATTGTCATTTGTTCCGTAAATTCGCACGATATACTTACCATCGCGCTGTTTTATAGCGTGCAGTACCACATTAGATGGTATCTTTTCATTTTGTATCTCGATCTGAGATAGCAATACATGATCGCCGATCTCGGCTTTGCCGTGAACATATGACATTTCGAGATAACAGCCCTCTCCCACAGATACTTCGGGTGAAAGCACACTTCTGTAACCGGCAGTATTCGAGCTTATGCTGCTGCATACCTTACCGCTCCAGCCGAGACTTGAATAGGAATCTATGTCATGCTCCATGAGCTTGAGTATTTCCCGCGTAGTTCCGAAATGTATAAATTTTGCCGGCGCGAGACGAAGCAGCTTCATTCTGTAAGACCTAAGTGTATTCCATAGAGCCTGTCTTGCGGCTGTTAATTCATCGCAAAATTCTCCCTCGGGCTTTTCGAGAAGAAAATCCGAAAGTGTCGAATCCGAAGCTAAAGGATACAGGAAATCTCCGTAAAGCGACAATCTTACACGGTCATTGACCAGCGCATCGTATTTCTGTTGATCGAATTTGTCATCTGTTGAGATCAGGCTGTAAAGAGCTGACAATATTTCGGAAGAAAATATCACGGCTCCGGTGTCAATGTCAACACAGCCGCGTTCATTTACTGCACCGCATGAGCGCAGAGTGTCAATACTCTGCTTGTGAAGAAATTTTGCAACACTTCCGTCTTCTCCGCGCAAAAATACACCGTGATCTTTTCCGGTCTGAACATCCTCTTTGAACGAGATAGCAGCCGCACCGTTTCCAGAAAAATCTATTTGCAGTGGATTGAAGAGCAAAAGCACATCTCCGGATAGCAGCAGCATACCCTCACGTATCCTTGATGGTATTGATGAGAGGCTTATCATAAATTCATCAAACAGAGTCGAAGCTCGTCCGTTCGGCAGCTCGTGAGGTACGGGTGAACATAATTTTCCGATAGCCGAGTACTGAGGGACACGCTTTCTGTCTCCGCCCGAATGTATGACAAGTATGCGAAGCTTTGACAGATCGGAGCTTCCGTTCTGATCGACTATATAGCGTATTGCTTCAAGTGTAGCACCTCCCGAACCGACTCTTTTTCCGAAAGGGTCGGGAAGTACTGCGAAATTCGTTTTCGATGGCAAAAATCCATCGGCTTTTCTGATAG
The DNA here is from genome assembly GCA_964603455.1 of uncultured Lachnospiraceae bacterium. Classification (GTDB taxonomy): domain Bacteria; phylum Bacillota; class Clostridia; order Oscillospirales; family CAG-272; genus Flemingiibacterium. The sequence continues at coordinate 35,737 of CAZRVL010000008.1, read as the reverse complement.
CTATCTGTTGTCTGAAGCCCTCTGCCTGTTGTTCGTTCGAAGCAGTAAGGATCACATGATCCCAACAGGTAAAGCTTGGATTTGATAATGCGCGATTATAGTCATCCCACGTGTCCCTGTAGGACTGGGATAAAAACAAAGAATTTGATTGCTTCATATAGTTCCCCCCAATATAAAAATAAAATTTATCGTTCGAAGCAATATATCTTGATTTAAAATTTGTTTATGACAAGTTTCAAAGTGCGTTTTTAATCGTCAAAATATCGATTTTTTATGTATTTTTTAAAGCAGCAAGGCTGAATTATCTCATACGGAAGCAGCGATATGACACTTGCGAATACAACGCCTGTCCAGCTGTCTGTATATTTACACAATAATAATGCGAGCGGAAGCATGATAGCCGCCGCAAATGTCATCCAGACCGTCTGGAGCTTGAACCATGACATTCCGTTTGAAATGCTTGTGTTCACGTTGTGCAGTATAAATATTCCGCAGTAGAATATCATACAGAGCATTTTATCCGTTTCGACTTTTATTGCTTGTTCTCCGAGCCATATGTCAACACCGAGCTGCATGAACGGCGTAACTATAAAGCAGCAACACATCACTGCTGCCCAAAATATAAAAAGATTTCTGTAGGTCTTTTTTACCCAGTCATATCTTTTCTCAGCCATAGCTTTCGTCACCGCCGACCATATCGGTATCAATGCAAGGATAGCGATGGATGCCGCTGTATTAAATATTTTGTAGTATATCTGATATTCAACGACCGCTTCGGGCGTAACGAGGCGGCTTATCAGGAATTGGTGCATATATGCCGTTATCATCCACATCAGCTGAAGCCAGAGAAGTGTAACACCTATACCGATAACATCCTTCATATATTCGCGCTTTACGAACTTAAAGGAAGGACGCATAGCACGAAGCGGCTTTAAGTATACAATGATATTTGTTATGATCAGCGGCAGGGATACGGCGGCGATATTAACGACCGACAGGCATAATAAGCTCTCGGCATCGTTAGATGTCTTTCCGAATATCAGATATAAATAGATGATGACATTCGGAATAAAGCACAGTAAATTGTTCAGTGCAGATCTCTGAAGTGCGTACAATACGCTGTTGATCAGCTTTAATTCGAACTGAAGGATTATTCCGAGACAGACTATCAGCATGGTTTTTTGTAGAGTCATAAGATCGACAGAGTGCTCTGAAATATTCAAAAAAGCATTCCAATCGACAAATGATACCGCAAAATACGCGATCAGTGCAAAAATCACCACTATAATACTCACACCGGCATATGCCGATGATATATAGCCTCTTGCAAGCTCATCATCTTTTTTAACGAGAGTTTCGACTAACTTATTTCGCAGTCCGTGACCTATTCCGAAATCGAACATGAACACCAGCTCGATCAGAGACAGTATGGTGTACCAAACACCTAGCACGGTCTGATCCTCGAAAAAGCGCATATAAGCAGGTACTGAAAACAGGGATAAAAGCACCGAAAAGCCCTTGATCCCATATGCGCTCAGAATATTTGCGAATATGTTTTTATTTTCGATTATTGTCGATTTTAATTTACTCATAGTTACCTGATTTTTCTTCAATACGATAATTCGGGAAAAATATGAATATTATCGGCAGCTCTACTATTCCCTCGGTCATACATAAGATCATCATTACCAATAATGCTCCGAAAACGTGAAAACGCTGTTCCTTTGCGAAAAATTCTTTGATACCACGATAGAGCAACAGCAAAAAGCAGATAAGATATATGTATCCGTACTGCATTGTTGTAACGAGCAGAGCCGCCGAATTGTTGACGATGTTGTATTCCGAATAATATGTGGACAGATCCTCTCCGAGCCCTGTCAACGGACGTATCATAGATATTTTAAGACTTGAAAAAACATCGTTAAAGCGTATAGTTGACGAACCGTTTTCTTCCGAAAGCTTTTCGCTGATGTTAGCGTATCCTAACGTTACAAGAAATATCGTCAAGGCTATTAAGGCACAAAGTATGAGCAGCATTTTCTGTTTTGAAGTGACCTTATCATACGACTTTTGAAATATGATCTCCATTATCTTTTTGAACATCATAAGATAGACAAAGCCCATTATCAGATACCCTGTTGTCGATTGTATAGTTATCCATGTGATCGCGAGTATCAAGAATTTTGTTCTTAAGCTTGGGGTGTTTTTGCAGCGTCCGCTGAGTATCATCAGCATAGCAATGGTTATAAAGCATTGAAATGCTCCAGGTTCCCACCACGGTCCTGCATTTCGTGTGAACAGTTCGATCCTCCAGCTGTTGTTCCAGCCCCACAGATGGAAGTAATTGTGTATATACAGTCCATCTATATGCGCATAGCGCAATATGTCGTTTCGCAGCGGACTCATCAATATTCCAAAGCAAATGAGACTTACCGATGATATAAATGTCAATATATTGATATAAGCATTCGCGTATTCCTCGGGCGTACACATCGCGGCGGTCTGCATGATCGTATTCAAGAACAGTGCTATACCGAGTATTGAATTTACCGTTGCGGACGATAGCTCAATTTTGCCGAAAAGCTGTGCTATGACGATGAGCGCACGAAGCAGTAATATCCCACACAGTAGTTTCATGTTCGTATATGAAAATTTTCCGCCGTTTATGAGCAACAGAAAAATTCCCCAAGCCCAGAATGCGTATTTTACGGTATTTCCGATCAAAAGCGCAGTTACCATATCCGAAGCAAACAGCATGAAAAATATTGATATGTAAACTATTGATTTCCGCGCCGTATTTGAGATTTTTATCGCTTGCATATCTATCTGTAATTTTCGAGTGTTCGATACTTGAATCTGAGTTTTGAGGTCGTGAGTGAACGGAAAATACACCACATTTTTAACAGCTTAGTCCTGCAAAGCAGCTTTCCGGAGAGGGACAATTCTCCAACCTCGGCATAATATTTGTCGAGATCTCCCGAAAGCTGACCCTCGTGTATTCGAATGCCCGATAATACGCTGTCAACAGAGTAGAGTGTTTCGGTCGCGGCAAATGCTTTCCAAAGATGGTAATCTCCGGCAAGGCGGTATCTTTTTACAATATCGCAGTTTCGCTCCCATAGCTCGCGACTCCAAAACATCGATTCCTGCTGTAAAAAATTGCATATCCTATTATCCATATATCCGCGCTTTATTAAGCTTTGCGGAAACACCGGTGTTATTCGCGGTATGCGATGTCCGACTCCTTCGGCGGTGTATGTTTGAAATACGCCGATCAGCCATCGAATATCTGTGTACTGCATTACATCTGCCGCGACCTGAGTCGCCCAAGGAGTGTACATATCGTCTGAATTTAGCCATGCGAAAATATCTCCGGAGCTAATAGCGAACCCCTTTGTTATCGCGTCATACATACCGTTATCTCTCTCGCTTATATAACGCATATCATATTTTCCATAATATTTTTCAATTATCTCAAGTGTCCTGTCGCTGCTGCCGCCATCGACTATGATATGCTCAACATTGTCATAGCTCTGTCGCATGATCGAGAGAATGCAGTCCTCAAGATATTTTTCGCTGTTGTAGCATGGTGTAACGATACTGACCCTCGGATGCTTATTCATGAATTTTCCCCCTTAACAAGCCTTGCACAATTTGTCATCTGTTGAATAAATTGGCGAATTTACGATAGAATGCGGTAAATTTCTTCGGCGCGTGCCCCGAAAAAAGCCACATTCGAAATCTTCTCAGAGTAATTACGGAAAAAAGCTCATATTTTATCCGCTTGGGAAGAGAATAATTTTTTAGAAGTATTCTCCTTCTTTCACCAATCATCGCCTTCATCCCGTCCTTGCTCTCCGAAACACCGTCACCGAGATAGCTGCATATAACCAAAGGTATGTGTACAAAAGAAATATTGCTTCTGAAGCAGCGCATTAAAAAATCGTGATCCGCCATATATCTGTACGAGCAGTCGTACTCTCCGAGCAGTTCAAACAGCTCTCTTGCAATTATCATCGACTGATGACAGATCACTCGCCGATATAAATAAGCCTCGCTGAGATCTTTAGGTTGTTCAAATATCATATCCTTGCAAAAATAATTTCCGTATATGAATGACGGAGCGTCAATATCCTTTGTCATTTTGGAAATTTCACTCAGGACTGATGAAGAATATAGCAGATCTCCGCAGTTTAAAAATATCAAGTATCTTCCGGTTGCCTTTTTTAATGCCTTGTTCATCGCATCGTATATTCCGCTGTCTTTTTCGCAGTAAATTTTTATACGATCATCATTTGGAATAAGTGAGATCGTTCTGTCCTTTGACATACCGTCCTGTATGATAAGCTCATAGTCCGAAAAATCCTGTTTTAATACCGAATCTATGGTTTTTCGTATCGTATTTTCGGCATTGAAAGAGACGGTTATAATGCTGAAATATGGAGTCATTTTGAACCTCGCTTATCCACGTGAAAACGACAGCAGTTTTTCTTCAAATGTCGCGTCATCGTTAAATATTTTCTTTTCAATATGTTCAAAATCTCTTTCTGCCGACTCTGTATCAAGCTCCCGATACCATTCATATACGCTGTCGGCGGCAGATGAAAGCTCATCCGTATCAACTGCACAGCAGCCGCTTATGCCTGTCATGAATTTTTCGAGGTATGAAGCTTTGCTTATAAGCACAGGAAGACGGTAATGTATCGCATCATATGCTTTTACCGCGACAGTTGGCTGAGTTCCTGCATCGTTTTCGTAAATGCAGTTCAAAATATCCGTTTTTTCAATGAACGATGGGATGTCTTTTTGCATATATCTTCCGGTAAAATCAATGTTCGAATATCCTTTTTCAAGACAATATCCTTTTAATTCTTCAAAATATCCGTCACCGTGAAAGGTCAACTCAAATCTTGTGTCATTTCCGAACGCATCACATATCGTTTTGTTAAAGTCGAGCTGGCGTACCATTCCCCAATATACTATATGTATGGTCGAGCTCGATTTTTGTTTGACGCTGTATTCGCTTTTTTGGCATTTTCTCTGCGTATTGTGCGACATCAAAATATTCGGTTTGTCCGAAACACCGATCTCCGGAAGAAATCCCTTAGATGAGATCATAGTGTAATTTGAAGCAGATATGAGGCTTTGTACCATGCGGCGGTAAAAGGAATATTTCTTTTCGGCAGTTATGTCGCGGTAATCGTATATGAATCTTCCACGATATTTGCTGATGAGCAGACTGAACAGCGGTATCGCCGTCTGAGTTGTAAGGATTATCAGTTTGTCATATTTCCTTTTTGCAATTGTTTTTCGCATGAATGCCGTATATCTTAGAAAACCGACGATCTTTTTGTGAAAAGGCTGATAGGTGTTCAGAAAACGATCATATCTAATGAAAGCACCGTTAAAATCGGGGCGATCTTCGATTAGTGAACGATTCCAATAAACGACTTCGTATTCAATGCCGTGTTCGTCAAAGAAATTTGTGTATTTTTTCAGATACTGCATTATGTGCAGATCGTTGAAGCCGATTATCCCGATCATTGACTATCCTCCATTGCCATTATCTCCTTTTTGTAGAGTTCTATGGCGTGTTCCTTTGTCAGATGATCGAGCAGATATTCGTGTCCTCTTTTTCCCATCTCGGACAGTTCTTCCTTTGGAGTGTCGATAAATCTTCCGATCAACTCCGCGATCTTTTCGTAATCCTTCGGTGAGGCTGCATATCCGCATCCGACCGATTCGATTATGTCACGCGCTTCTGTTCCTTCCTCAAGTACAGCGAGTGCAGGCTTTGCGGCGGCTAAAATGCCGTATAATTTTGACGGACAGCTGACTCCCTTTACGCCCTGAGCATTCACTATCCAATGTACATCTGCCGCATTTAAACTGTATATCAGCTCCTCCTTTGACTGATACGGAATAAAAATTACATTTTTTCTGCGGAATGCGGTGGTGTATATCTTAAGATATTCCTTTTTCGCACCGTCACCGACAAAGGTGAAAACGACATCCTCTCGGTTTTTAAATTTGTCTATGACACGTATCAGATTTTCAAGATCGTAAAACAGCCCGATATTACCCGAGTACATTATTATGAATTTTCCCGAAAGTCCGTGTTTTTCCTTGAAATCTATAATATTCCGATCAGATACATCAAGTGGATATATTGCCAATTCGTCTATCCAGTTGTGGATAAGTGCCATCTTCGGCATTTTTTTGCTTACTATGCCTTTTTTGTTCGTGAAACGCTTAGTCATTGTCGGGAGCATATCCTTGCCGACAACGACTACCTTGTCGGCATTTTTGCAGCTGAATTTGTCGAGCAGCATCATCAGCGATAATACCATACGGTTCTTGCTGTAGCCGACTATCATAGTCTGTTCCGGATTGTAATCCTGTATTACATACATCATTTTTGCGTTTTTTCCGCGCATACGATTTATGTATTTTCCGATAACTCCGAGAAGTCCTCCGAGTACCGGCGGCTGTGATTCGGTTATTACGCAGTCTGCTTTCGGAGCTTTTGCTGTTGCATATATCGAGCGAAAGAAATAGACTACGATGTTTTTTATTCGGCTGAGCTTGTTCCTCTTGTTGTACGGCGGAACTTTCACGCGGATGATATTCACATTGTCATGGACTTCAAAGTAATATTTCTTTTCGAGATACTTCTTTTCGACAGCTCCGCTGTAGCAGGGAACTGCGCATATGACGGTTATCTCATATTCATCTGCCAAGCCGCTGCAAAGATCTGTGGTGAGCTGTGCCAAGGATGCGATCTCAGGATAGTAATAATTGGAATAAAATGTAATATTCTTTATCATTTAAATTTCTGTCCCCTTTGTTGCTATGCCGGGCATAGCTTAAAAATCGGATATTCGAGTTATTTCGCTCCGCGCCCCCTGAGCACTGCCCCCACGGTTGCAAAAATTATCTTAATATCCCAAAACAGATCCGCATTCTCGATATAGTACAGTTCCATCTCCATCCGCTTTTCATAGCTGCAATCGCTTCTGGCATATGCCTGCCAATAACCGGTCAGCCCCGGAGTCACGCTCAGAAATTTTTCCTTGTTGTCACCGTATTTTTCAAGCTCCTTTAATACTATCGGTCTGGGTCCGACGACCGAAAGCTCCCCCTTTAAAATGTTGAAAAGCTGAGGAAGTTCATCAAGGCTGCTTTTTCTCAAAAAATGTCCGATCCTCGTTATACGCGGATCATTGTGCAGCTTGAAATTTTCTTCCCATTCGGCTTTTTGCTCCGGCGTGAAGTCGGCTATCATCGCCTCGGCATTCACATACATCGAACGAAATTTGTAAAGCCGTATAGGTTTCCCGTTTTTGCCTATCCGTTCGTGCATGAATAGTATCGGACCTTTCGAATCGAGCTTTATCAGCAGTCCGATAATGAGCATCAGCGGAAATAGTACAACAGTAGCAGCAGCTGACAGGATAATGTCGCAGGTGCGCTTTATAAATATGTAGCATCTTTTTTTCGAGCTCACAGTACATATCGGTGTTGCGATCTCATTCCGAATGCCTTTTTCTAATATATTATTTTCCATAAGATCCTTCTAAAATTTTACTTTCCGAATATACCGGTTACGGCATATCCAAAGCCATTTCCCCCTATAACATACAGATCACCGCATCGAAGCCATGCGTGTGCTGCCATTTTTTTGTCATCCCCCATTTTGACTCCTAAATATAATGTGCAGGAATACCCCCTATGTGTCAGCATTTTGCGTGCTGTCAAAGCACGGACGAGACACTTGCTTTCCCACGGTGTGTGTCTGCATACAATATCGACCGCTTTTCCGACCTCTTCGGGTATTTTATCAGCCGAATGAGTGTGCGCGGTCTCATGCCCCGAAATGCCGATATTTTCGGCGATCCTTTGAAAGGGCATTTTGAGTATCATAAACCGATAATATGCAGACAAAACCAGTGCTTCCGGGAACATCAATTTCATGTGGAACGGAAGACAGTGAAATTTCAAAAACTTATTCATTTTGTGTGTATTTGTTGTTTTGCAAATTTTGCAGCATCAAGCAGAAATACAACCGATCAAGCTCGAATGCCAGGCTGTAATATATCTTTTCATCGACATTTTTCGGCACAATAAGGCATTTTTTTACCATATCGAGGTTCAAAAGTCCTTCCCATGTCGTGACATCGAGTCGTGAAATTATAGCATCGCGGCTGCTTTCAAACGAATTGTCCGCGTTTTTTTTCGGAACATAGTTTTTCATGCTCGGTGTTTCCTTGGTGTTTAGCCTGTACAGAGAATCGGGCATTATGTCGCGAAATGCTTCACGGAAAATAAATCGGTTCACATTTTTATTCCTGTAAAGCCATCTCGGTATAGATAGCGCATAATCGATAACTCTGTGATCGAGAAACGGAACGAGATACCTGACACCATGTTCAGCGCCCTGAACTGCAATATTGTCAAGACGATTTCGTGATCCACCCTGTTCGATATATGCCTTTGGGTCTATCGGAAACCACAGCGGCTCGGGATGAACGTCCTTCTTCATTTTTTCATAAAAATCGTGGTCGAGCATTATTGCAGACGGAGATATTCCTTCCCACGGCTGTAAAAGCTTTACATATTCCTTTGTTACAGATGAATATATGTGCTTAAGCGTTCGCAAAATGCGGAGATCCTTTCCGTCGGTCTCCTGCCATTTCTCCTTAAAATAATGAAGATATTCATGATAGTGCCACATTTCGAGCTGATTTGCGCGGTGGCTTACTCCTTCGTCTCCGCCATGTCCCGAAAATACAGCCCGAATGCCGATCGAAGCGAAATATTCTGCTGCTTTTCCGATATTTTTCGTGTTGATATACGGCGGTTCGCATTTATCGACCGTTTGACTGTAGCCTTTAATATCATCATTCAGATATGTGCAGGAAATATGCTCTCTCTCACATATCTCTTCAATGATCAGGCGTTCGTCATTCGGCTGTATCGGATGTATTTTCGGGTCGAGTGACCATGAAAAGAATTTTGCTTCTCTGCCGCTTCGGCTTATAAGAATATCTATGACACTCGAATCAAGCCCACCCGAAAACTCACCTCCGACCGCTCCGCAGACTGCATCGAGCCGTTTCTTTACCGCGTCCTCAACGATCCGACGCAGCTCGTTCTGATATTCCTTTTCGGTTTTAAATCTGAGCTTTTTTTGACCGAGCCTCCAATATTTCATTACATTTTGCTCGAATCGGTCGGTTGCAATGCTTATCTCGAAATACGATGCAGGCGGAACACAGCGTATATGCTCAAATTCGGTCGCAACCGGACTGAGTGCATTGCAGCCCATCATATACAGATAAAACTGCTTCTTGTCAATCGCCGTGTCGGCATTCGGTATTGATGTGAGTCCGCGAATATCTGTTGAAAATGCGAACAGCTCACCGTCCGAATAGAAGAATAGCGGACGGACACCCATATGATCTCTGAAAAGTGTCCATGTGTTTTTCTCGCCGTCATATACCGCTCCGGCAAAATCACCGTTCACTTTTTTCAGAATATCATATCCGTGAGCTCGAATAAGTTCGAAAATCAGAGCTTCATCCGATATTGAAGCCTCGAATGAGAATTCATTCAACAGCTCATTTCTGTTGAATATCAGCGCATCTATAACAGCATATGTCCGTTCATCGTGCAGTATAGGTTCTGATGCTGAAAATTCGTCAGAAAGATGTTCAATGCAGCAGCCAATGCCGCAATTCTCAAAAATCATGCAGTCAGACTTCTCGCGTCCGTATGTAAGATTGTATTTTTTCAATGCAGAAAGTATGCTTTGCGAATTTTCTTTTGATCTGTCCTTGCAAAAAAATCCGAAAATACCGCTCATATTACGCCTCTTTCTGCAATATTACTGCGATATACTGTCGTTTTCTTTCGAAATCAGACCGAACGAAACGAGCTGTTCGAGAAAAGCCATCGTTTCGTTTTTGCATCGTTCATACGTCACATCATATTCTTCTGTTAGCTTATTTATCAAGCTTTCTATCGCTGTCGGCTCTTCGATTATCTGCCATATGCTTTTTCCGACCGCACCGAGATTGTAGTATTTTCCGCTTTCAATGTCCATCATTACGGCAGAACCGTTCATATCGGCTGCCATTATGCCGTCCTTGCGTTTTATGATCGTTGTTAATGTCATAAATTTTCCCCCTTATACGAAACTATCATATCGAATAGTTTGTCAGCGCTCTGGATGCCGTTTTCGCGTATCAAATGCACCATCGGCACGCGTGCCGCAATTTCTGTGCAGCGTTTGAAGCATATCCCCTTTTCATCCGGCAATATCATGAACGCATTGTAAATATTATCCATCAGACATTTTATCTTTTGAATGTCGTTTGTCTCTGAAATGCTGCAAGGTCTGTCCTCAGCACTCAGATATATGATAAGTGTAAGCTGCGAAGGTGTATCGCAGAAATCTTCGGCTACACTTACGCCGAATTTTATCCCCTTTTCACGTGCATACAGCGAATGTATGCTTCCTTTTCCCCTATAAAGATCGAGCGAATCCTGCCATAATTTCTGCGAAGGATAGCTCGGATATGCAATAGTCATATTGTCTTTAATATCGACAACGGCAATGTCGTCTGTCAAAAGCTTCCATCCGTTTTGAATGAATTTCGCCGCGAGAGTGCTTTTTCCCGCACCCGAATCTCCGCAGATCAGTATCGAACGGTTTTGATTCGAAACACAGCTTCCGTGAAACGGATACAGCTGCCGTTGATGGAGTATCGCTCCAATGCAAGGTCCGAGAATATAGGCACTCAGCAGCTCGTTCGAAGCTCTTTTATCAGGATCGTATATTATCCTGCTGCCGTTCAGCTGTAAAAATCTTCCTACACCCGGCATTTCAAAATAAAATTCGTTTTTCCTGAAAAGACAGTGTACATTTTCAGGAAGCCGCTCATGAAACGCGGTGAGATCGCCTGCGGTCACGCTAATATCGGAAGCCACACAGTCATTTTCGACACAAGGTATCTGCGAGAGCAGAGTGTCGGATGACAGATATGCCCCGAAGGCTTTGTATATCATATTACCCCCTAATATATTGCAGCTCTATGCCGCATACATTTTTAAATACAGCTCATCCGAATGATATATCGGATGAGCTGTGCGCTGACCTGTATTTTTCGCTGTGATACAGTTTTAAGATAACGGAATCAATTATTTATTACGGTATGCCCAGCGGAAAGTGTCATGCGCCGAGATGAAGCTTAGCCTTCGTAGTAGATGTACTCACCGTTTTCGTTGACGTAGTAAGGCTTGCAGGGCTTGGTTGTGTCTCCCGAACCCGATTCATATAGATAGACGAAGCCGGATACGACGCAGTACTGTATGCCATCGATTACCATATGACCTGCGTAATCGGATTCATATGTAGCCGGTGTAGTTCCATTTTTCGTATCAGCGATGTCGAGAATATGGATGATAGGTGTTGTCCATGTTTTCATAACGTTTTTCTCCCTTATAATTTATATTTATAGATCAGATCACTCTGACCGAATAACAGTCCGACACGATTCCTATGTCAAGACTGATTATCCGCATGATAAAATGGTGTCATCCGCCATAATTTGTAGAATGGGCGAATGATATAGTATAGGAAAAACAAGCTGTCCGGAAGATCGATAAGTTCGAGATCCGCCTCACAGGGTGTTAATACAGCTATGATATATGCAAAACGGCTCTGTGCTCTTCCGTATCTCGGAAGAAGGGAAGTGTATCTTTTGTCAGACGGAATTTTATTGTCGGTCTGATGCGATATTCTTTTTCCGGCGGCATCGGCGAGCCTTATCCCGAGTCGCACATCATTTTTGACAGAGCTGTCATATGAAACGATCACATGATTATTACTACGCTCAAAAGCGAAGTTTTCGGTTTTTATATCCTTTGCAGGTATTGCTGATATTTGAAATATAAGAGCGAGTGCTGCAAACAGCAGCATACCGACTCCAAGCTTCTTCATATGACGATAAAGCTCATCGATGGATATGTCAGCTCTCGACAAAAGTATAAATATTTCAATTAGCCAGCTTATCCGATAAAATCCGTGTCCGGCAGCGTGGCATATAAGGTAGGCAAGCTCGTCATATCGCCCCATACAGTAAACAGTATTTCCGAGCAGCTTCTTTTCATAGCGGTGCTCCCAAAGCTCCTCGAAGGACATTTTCCAATGTGTGTCGGCTTCTCGATGCAGCTCAATACGCAGATCTTTTTTGAGGAAGACCTTGTGCTTTTCCTCCTTGTCTCGTTCGATTCCGCGTGCTGCACTTCGCTTTTCGGATGTGTCAAATATAGTTTTTTTCGTTGTGTACAGGTCGTAGCCGACAGCCAACAGTTCGTCCGCCGCAAGCTCAAATCCTTCAGGTTCGACGAGAATATCCAGATCTACTGAGCATCTGAGCGACGGATCACCGTAAAGCTCTGTTCCAAGCAGAGGACCTTTCAACGATAATGCACGAATATTCCTCGTTTCGAATATCGACATTATCTCGACCAATACCTTTATCTGGCGCATTGTATGCGAAAGGCGCAGCTGCTGCTCACGGCGATAAGCTGTTATGCACGGCTGTTCTTTAATTTTTTGATAGTATTCGTAAGGCTTATCGACATTGGACTGTATAAGTCCGACCAGACCGTTTCCGCGTGCAAGACGGTCGAAGGTAATCCAGTCGATATTTTCATTGTATTCGATGTTTTGTTTCTTCAGCGCGAGAGAAAGTACCATATCCATTTCAGAAGCTGTGGACAGATACGATATGTAGCAGTTTTTCATAATACCCCTTAAATTATGACAATTACGGCTGCTCATGTTGAGAGTTTTTCAGCTGAATTAAATTTTCCCCTTTAGTGATATAAGCTCCGCACCGTTTTGCGTGAGCGATAATTTGTTGTCGGCAATATCGAGTATCGCGGAACGATGTGTAACGGCAATACAGGTTTTGTCCGATAGTTCGGAAATGCGTTTTAATACGACCTTTTCGGTCTCTGCATCGAGTGATGAAGTGACTTCATCGAGCAGTAATATCGGAGCATCGCTCAGAACTGCGCGAGCGAGTGATAAACGCTGTGCCTGACCCTCCGAAAGTCCTGCACCGTTTTCGCCGATCTTTGTGTCAAGTCCATTCGGCAGTGATGAAACATATTCGTCCATCGCGGCGATATATAATGCGCGTTCAAGTTCTTCTTGACTTGCCGTAGGATTTATAAGCAGCAGATTTTCGCGAAGCGTTCCGCTCAGCAGTAGATTTCCCTGCGGAGCATAGGTGAACATACGTCTAGTTTCGCGTGATATTGAAGTTTTTTTGCCTTTTGAAGCTATCGAAAGCTTTCCGTCCGAGACTTTATAAATACCGAGCAAGAGCTTTAATATCGTGCTTTTTCCCGCGCCTGAGACTCCCATTATAACTGTCATCTCGCCCTTTGGTATTGAAAATGATATATTTTCAAGCACGTTGTCATGCCCGTATGAAAAATTTATATTTTCCGCCTCAATGCTGTCCATCTCATCATAGAGCCGTTGGCATTCGGCAACGTTCGAGCTTGGCTGTTTGTCGATCTCTTCAAGCTCGATCAATCTTTCGGCGGCAGTTGTTATCGAGATAAACTGCGGTATCAATTTCGGAAGGCTCAGTAGCGGTCCTTGCAGCTGAGAAGAAAGCTGAGTCGTTGCTGTAAGTGATCCGAATGTCATCCTTCCGTTTAAAAGCTGAAACGAACACCAGAGAAATGCTGTGAAGCTTCCGATATAGGCGAGTATGCTTGAAGCTATGCTCGTAATGATGTTCAGATTTTTTCGCTCACGGTATACCTTCCAACGTTCTTCGAGCAGTTTGTCGGATTTCTTTTCTATTTCGGGTGCTATATCGAGAGCCTGTATCATGAGCAGCTTGCTGATCGCTTCTTGCATGAAGCCGGTAACTTTGCCGTTTTCAGCGGCGGCACGGAGTTGAAGCTGCTTCATTTTTCTCTGTATCAGCAGCGTTAAAAATGCCATCACTATACTGAGACAGACCAATATCAGCGTGAATTGCGGTGCAAGATCTGTTAAATAGGTCACAGCAGTCGAAAGACTTGTGATAAGTCCAGTCGCCGAAGCTACAAGCGACAATATTCCGGAATAGACCCTCGATGCGTCCGAATTTATTCTGACGATAATATCACCGCTGTGATATTTTGAGATCGAGGCATAATCTCCGTTTAGCACCGAGTGAAGTATGTCCTGCTTGATGTCGCGATCCATGCCTGCGCTAAGGCGTTCCTGCAAATGTATGCCGAGTACCGAGCAGCCGGTTCGGATGAGTATGAATATTACGAGCAGAAGGCAGCCGTCAAGCAGCATATTTACGTTTTTTGACGTTGCGGCATCGACTAACTGCTTCGTGACGAGCGCAAATCTGACTCCGAGATATGCGCTGACTATCGTAGTCGCGGCAAGAAACAGGATCGCGGGAATGCGGTGCTTGGTCTTTTTGAATATCCATTTGACCGTGTTCTTTTTGATCAGTTTTTCCATTTTTTAAACAGCCTTTTTAAAAACGAAGTGTAATATGTACGATATTCTTTTTTTGTCTGTATGCGGTCGAAGCGCACCTTGTTTATTATACATCCCAGAATATCGCAGCCGGCTTTATTTGAAAATATGTCGATCAGATTTCGAATATCGCGCTTTGTCGTTCGATTGTATTCCGCGACCAAAATGACTCCATCACAAAGGCTCGCGATCTTCGCCGCGTTCGCATTGACAAGTGCAGCCGGAGTGTCAACAAAGATAAAATCATATTCGCACGACAAGTCTTCGAGCATTTGCGAAATTCTATCTGTTTTTAACGCGAGAGTATCAACCTTAAAAAGCTCATTCGACAAGGCTATGTCAAGATTTTCCATATCCGTACCGAAAATCTTATACATCTGACCCTTGCAGCTTGGAGCATTGAATATACCCTCGTCATTATCTGTTGCGATCACAGCTTTGAAGCCGCCTTGAGCCAAAGCATATGCTATATGCAGAGCGGTAAAAGTTTTTCCGTTTCCGACGTCACAGCTCGAAACGGCGATTATCTTTTTATCATTTCTGCGAAAGAGAAGGTTCGAAGTGATCGTACACAGTTGATTTTTTGCGGCATTATCAATATTTAACAGCTTTTTAACAGTGATCTTCATTCTTGATTTTTCCTGCCTTAAAAGACTGTTTATTAGCGGTCATAATGCCGAGAACTTCGATCCCGAAGCATTCTTCGATGTCCCTCTGAACACGTATACGATCGTCTGTCATAGATCGTATGACGATAATTGCACAGGCTATGAGTATTCCGGCAAAAACACCGAGAAACGGATCGACCTTTCCGAGTGTATAGCTTCGAGCCTGTGGAAGCGGCGCATATTCGAATATTGTGGTCTTTGTGAAATTAAATTTTTCATCAAAGAACTCTCCTGCGGTCTCAGCGTATGTATTGGCGATCAGCTGAGCCTCCTCTGCGGAGTTAGAGGATGTCACGGTTATGTTCAAAATGTGTGTGTCAAGTGTGTTAGACACCGATACCATGCTCATTAGCTGTATCGGCGCATACTGCAGCTTCAAGCTTTCACCGACCATCTCGTGAAGCTCTGTGTTTGAAAATGAAGCTATGCAGTCCCCAATAAGATTGTTCGCAACGTTAATGTTCTGGTAGTTCGATGAGCTTTCATCTGTGTACGCGAGATAGATCTTAGACGTTGCCGAATAGGTCGTTGTAGTTACCGGATGACTCATAACAGCAGTGACAACCCCCCCAAGCAGTGCCGCGATGATAATATAAAGAATATTATCGAGCAGACTGTAAAGTATGTCACCGATATGAATGTTCGGTTCATTTGTATTCATTTGTAACCCCCTTAGCTTAAAAACAATTCCACCGAATGAGATAAAATATGTGTACACTACTGACGATCAAGTACGACTATCGGCTGATTTTTCGCAAGGTAAAAACATTTGCAAAAATATTCCTATTGTTCAAGCAAAGTAATTATAGCACATTTCGAATTGTTTGTCAATAAACATCGGTCAAAATTTCTTCTCGGACATAAAAAATTAACATTTTGCTGATTTTTTTTTGCGGCAATTGAACAAAATGTCATCTTTTAGTGTGTGCAGAACTTTTTAACCGTCAATACAGCAGTTTTTATGTGTAAAATGCTGTTTATTACAAATCAAAAAACCGCTTATTTGGTGTAAGCGGTTTTGAGTTATGTTTGATTTTAACTGTCAGATTATTCCTGATCTTTTCTGAATATCGTGTAGCTTTCAGAAAGCTCGTCGTTTTCGCATTTGAGCGTAAGACGGAAGGTCTTGCTTATGTCCTTCGGAACTTTGAAATTCAAAACTCCGACTTTTGTGACCGATGTCGGCTTTATATCATCAAAATGACCGCTCATAAGCTCAGATACTGTTTCGTTTTCATCATCATATTCGAGTAATACCGAATATTTAGAGCCGCTCATTTTTGTGGGAAGATCGTTCAACACATAGATTCCAAGCTCTGCCTCTTCATCGACTGCAAAGCGCAGATGATCGAGCTTTATCGACATCTTACGGTCGCGCAAAGCTGCCTTTACATCGAAATATGCAGGCTTTATCACATTCGGATATGCGATGAGCGAGTTTCCGGCAAAGCAGGGCCACGGTTCGTTGTAATCCCAGTTTATCGCCATTGCCGTGCGTCCCCATTTTAAGCGTGCCTGCTCGAACATTACCTTGTAGCACGCTCCCTGGATTATCTGTCCCAGCTCACAGCATTCTTCGAGTGATTCGGTCTTGTGGAAATATCTGTATATTTCGTTTATTCTGAACCAAGTGTCATAAGGATAGTGTGCTTTTATCGCGTGATGCAAGAACCACGGATTCTTGAGCGATTCATCGAGTTCGGCAAGTCCTCCGTGCGTCTTTCCGTTTTTGTCGAAAAGCTGAAGACCGAAGAACGAATCGAGATCATCTTTTGTCATATACTTCGTTAGGTAATCATACGGAGCAGGTCCGGGGCAGCCGAATTCGGTGTATGCCGTGTGATCCGATTCGGTCATTCGAGTTATCGCTTCGGTTCCGTTGCTGTCATCGATTATGTTTACATAAGGACCGTGCGCTGCGCCGCATACGGGAGAGGTCATTATATAAGGAGTCCATCTGTCGTATGTCAGGGTGACGCGGTCGAGAACTCTCAGCGCGAGTGACTGATTCGACATTCCAGACCAGCTGTTGAACAGCTCGTTTCCACCGCACCAGAGTACAACGGAAGGATGCTCGCGGAGTCGTTTAACTATCGAAACAGCCTCCTTTTCGAGCATTTCGAGATAGTGAGCCTTGTCGGGATAGTCGTTGCAGGCGAGCGGAAATTCCTGCCATATCATCATTCCGAGCTTGTCGCAAAGCTCAAAAAATTCTTCCTTCTGAACAGGAGAGCCGCCCCACATTCTGAATATATTCATGTTTGCGCCGAGTGCAAGGCTGATGAGCTGTTCGTAATTTTCGGCGGTAACTTTTGAATAGAATATGTCTGCGCTGACAAAATTCGAGCCCTTTGCGAATATTTTTCTGCCGTTGAGCATTATCGTGTAAGGACTGTCGCCCTGAGGTATCGGTACACCGCGCTCCCAGCTGTTCTCGTTCATAACGAGCTTGACTCTTCTGAAGCCGACGAGCTTCGATCTCTCATATATCTGCTCGCCGTCATCGTTGAAGATCTCAACTTTTACAGTATACAGATACTGATCTCCCTGACGCGCACACCACCAGAGCTTCGGATTCTTTACGGTAAGCTCAAAAGCGGGATGTGTACCGTCTGCGGCTTTGAGCGAGCCGGATGCTGCCGTGTTTCCGTCTTCGTCGATCACAGAAGCGATGACTGTGCGCTTTGAAGTGCTCTTCAGCAGAGAAGATATGTTCACCTTGACCTCGGAAAGCTCTTCATTCAGCTCATATGTGATCTCAAGGTTATCAACTCTGTCTTTCGGAAGGTAAAGCAGCTTTACTGCTCCTGAGAGTCCTGACGGTATCAGACGCGGATGCCAGTCCCAACCGTAGGATACCGGCGGCTTGACTGATTCACGCGCCTGAGAACGTGACTGAGGAACTCCCTCGACCTTCGGAACGGGATGGATTATGCAGTCGAGCTTTATAGTTTTGCCGATAAATTCATTCAGCGCGATCTCGACAGGTGTGAACATTCCCTCATCGTCTGCGTATATCTTTCCGTCTATCTTTATCGTGTATCTGTAGTCGATGCAGTCAAAGCGTATTACAGGTTCAAAGCCTTCGCGGTCTTCAACTTCAAATTCAGTGGAATACACCCAGAAAAGGTCTTCGCAAGAACGGTATTCAAGCACATTTGAGCCGAAATTGTAATCGGGGAGCTTGCCTGCCTTGTGCCATATGAGTTGTGCCTCGCCGGGGGTGTCCGGAGCGGATATATACGGTGTTATATCGATAGTCCTTTCGGGATATTTTTCGAAAGTTTCGGAATATCCGAGTGTCCATTTTAACATTATTTAGTCCTCCTTGATGTTTGAAAATGGTATCACATAAATTCTACATCTTCAATTGAAACTGCGTATTATAAAAGTGTAAATATTTCTCAAATTTAAATGGCATATCGAGCCGCACACAGACATATAAATATTAAAGAGGTGAGCTTATGCGTATATGCAGCGTTTGTGAGCTGAAAAACAAAGAGGTGATAAATCTTTGCGACGGAACGCGGTTGGGGTTTGTAACAGATGTCGAGTTCGATCTTGACTGCGGCAGAGTGGTCGCATTGATAGTACCCGAATGCACAAAACTGTTCGACTTTGGAAAAGGCGGCTTTGTCAGAATACTCTGGTGCGATATTGAGCGTATAGGAGATGACGTTATCCTTGTCAGGGCAAAATTTCCGTTAAATGAGCCGCCCGGAAAGCCGCGAAAATAAAAATTGCATGGCACAAAGCCATGCAATTTTTGAATCAGCCTTCAAATTCGCTGTAGGTGCTTTCGATCTTTTGAGTAACGGTGGATTTCATGGAAGCGATGGTAGATGCGACTGCGCTGTCTCCCTTGAGGAGCTTTTGCTCGATCGTGTTATAGAGATTGGTTGTCCAGCCGAAGATCCTTCCGATGTCGAGATAGCGGTTAGACTGAATTATTTCGAGCATCTCTATGGAATCTGTGTCTCTGAGACCCTTCTGAGTTACTGTTGTGTAGAATACCGGAAGAACATCGGTATAGGAGAGATACGAAGCCGCATCGAGTATCGCCGCAGTCTCGTTAGCGTTTGTGTTCGTCACGGGTATGCAAAGGAGAGTTGTCGCGGGCGCACGGTAGCAGATGTAATTTTCCTGAGCCTCATCGTATTTCGGGAGAGGAAGTATTCCGTATGAGTCGTTCATGGTGCGGAACTGTGAAGCTGCCTTTACCTCAGCTATGGTCAGAAGCGCACGCGAATCGGCGAATGCGATCTCGTAATGCTTGTTCTCCGCACGGTTATTAAGCTCGGCGAATACGCCTTCTGTACCTGTAACGGAGGTGATCTTTTCGCAGAGATCGTAAAAATGCTGATTTTCTATCGAAAGATAAGGGAAGTTCTTTTCATCACGTGCGATATATTCGCCGCCGCAGCTGAAAATGAGTGCGTTTATTCCGCTGTACCACGAAACGAGTCCGTAGCGTGCATTTCCGTCGGGAGAGTAACTAAAGGAATCATCTCCGTTAAGATTTGCCGCAAGCTTTGCATAATTGTTAAATTCGTCCATAGTCCATTTGCCTTCGCGGACGAGATCATATGGCATCTCACCGCCGAGCTCATCGAGCATATCGACATTGAAATATGTACATATCGTTGACTGAAGACCCATCAGCGAGAAATCTGTTCCGGCGAGGAAAAGCGAATTGTTTTCGCCGACCGTGGCGTTTTTGTTTATCTGTTGATCCCAGTAGTCTTCATTGAGACGAAGTTCTGGAAGTGTTTTGAGATCTATGAACATATTTTCGAGTATAAGCGGAGAGATGGATTCGCTTCTTAAGAACGCGAACTGATATGTGTCCTCACCCGAAAGCACCGAAGCCTTCATCTTGTCGATTATATCGCCCTCAATATCGATCTCTACCACGTCAAAATCAAATTTGAACTTATCCTCAAGCGCGATGTTGCGCTCGTATACCGCGTCATCGAGAATATCTCCGGTCGCGCTTTCGAAATCAAGCTCGGTATAAAATCCCCATGTTGTCGAGGAATTGAGTGCAGTGACCTTCTTTCCACCGAGATCGATGTCGGGATAATCATACGCCGGCGTTGTATCGGCGGCAGTGGTTTCTGAATCCTGTGCAGTAGTGTTATCGGTGGTCTGTTCGTACGAGCCGCAGGATACGGCAGAAGCCAGCATGAGCAGAGCGAGAATTAATGAAAGCTTTTTCTTCATCGTTGTTTGTACCTTTCAGTGAAAATAAATTAATAATCTAAATGTTTAAAAAGATTATACAAATATTATACCCCCCCCGAAATTTGTCAATAGTATTCCGATAAATTTAAATATTTATTTACAAATTAAAAAATTTTTCGGTCGAGCATTCGGAATGAATATTAAAATTGTATTCCGCTAAAAGATCAAGTACGCAAAATATATTGTAAACAATTTGTAAAAGCACTTGCAATCGCTGAAAATGTATGATAAAATATAAGGGCGGACGAATGCGGCGGCGTCTGCCCACAAAAAATACAGCCGCGATAACACACACGTGCCTCAGCGCGCCTGTCGGCATTGCCGCAAAACGTATCATGCACGTGGTGGAAAATACAGGAGGACAAAATGTCTGTAATTACAATCAAACAGCTTCTCGAAGCAGGTGTTCACTTCGGACACCACACCAGAAGATGGAACCCCAAGATGGCGGAGTACATCTTCACTGAAAGAAACGGAATCTACATCATCGACCTTCAGAAGACCGTAAAGAAGTTTGACGAAGCTTATATGTTCGTTCGCGATCTCGCGGCTGACAAGGGCAACGTACTCTTCATCGGTACAAAGAAGCAGGCTGCCGACGCTATCAAGGAAGAGGCAGAGCGTTCGGGTATGTACTATGTCAACGAAAGATGGCCGGGCGGTATGCTCACCAACTTCAAGACCATCAAGAAGTCCATCAACCGTCTCCTCGCTCTCGAAAAGATGCAGGAGGAGGGCACCTTCGACCTTCTCCCCAAGAAGGAAGTTGCTTCGCTCATTAAGGAAATGAATGACCTTGAGCGCAACTACGGCGGTATCAAGACCATGGAAAGACTTCCCGATGCAGTATTCATCGTTGACCCCCGCAAGGAGCACATCGCTGTTCTCGAAGCAAAGAAGCTCGGCATTCCGGTAATCGCTATCGTTGACACCAACTGCGATCCTGACGATGCTGACTACATCATCCCCGGCAACGATGATGCTATCCGCGCTATCAAGCTCATCTCTTCTGTTATCGCTGATGCTATCATCGAAGGCAGACAGGGCGAGCAGGGTTCTGCTGAAGTTGAAGCAGAGGCTGCTGAGGAAGAGACCGAGAACGCATAAGACTGCGGACTTTGAAATATTTCGAGAAGGAGAAAATATAAAATGGCAAACATTTCTGCAAAAGACGTTGCGGCGCTCCGCGCTAAGACCGGCTGCGGCATGATGGAGTGCAAGAAGGCACTCGTTGAAGCAGAGGGCAATCTTGAAGAAGCTATAAAGGTGCTTCGCGAGAGAGGACTTCAGGTCGCTGCAAAGAAGGCTGACAGAATCGCCGCTGAAGGCGTTGTCGCAATCAAGGAAGGCGCAGGCTGCGCTGCAATGATCGAGGTCAACTCCGAGTCTGACTTCGTTGCAAAGAATGAGAAGTTCAAGGCATTCGTCGATACACTTCTCGACACCATACTCGCTGAAAAGCCGGCAGACGTTGACGCTCTCAACGCTTGCAAGCTTGTTGGCTCTGACCTTACTGTTGACGAAGCAGTTAAGGAGCAGACCTTCATCATCGGCGAAAAGCTCAACATCCGTCGTTTCATCATCGTTGACGGTGCTGTTTCGAACTATGTACACGGCGGTGGAAGCATCGGCGTTATCGTTAAGTTCAATCTTGACGGTGTTGCTGCCGACAACGCTGAGTTCGTTGAGTGCGCTCACAACGTTGCACTTCAGTGCGCTGCTATGAACGCTATCTACGCAAACAAGGCTGATGTTCCTCAGTCTGCTCTCGATGAGGAGAAGGAAGTCCTCATGACTCAGATCGCAAACGATGAGAAGAACAAGAACAAGCCGGCTCAGATCATCGAAAAGATGGTTCAGGGCAAGCTCGGCAAGTACTACGAGAACAACTGCCTCGCAGAACAGGCTTACGTCAAGGACGATGCAATGACTGTTCAGAAGTATATCGATTCTGTCGCAAAGAATGTCGGCGGCAAGATCGCTATCGACAGCTTCGTTCGTTTCGAAAAGGGCGAAGGTCTCCAGAAGCGCGAGGACAATCTCGCTGAAGAGGTCGCTAAGCTGACTTCCGGTAACTAAATCGAATATCGATCCTGTCATAATTCTATAAATAAAATGTGAATTATGACAGGATTTTTCTGTAAATTTGCGTATATATGTGAACAACATGAAAAACTTTCGAGAGTTGACGTAAAAAATTACCGAAAATGCTTTACAAACCGGAGTTTTTGAGTTACAATATTTATATGATAATAAACAATAAAGTTTGAGCGGAGGAAGCTATGAGCGAAACGATAAAACCAAAGTATAAGCGTGTCCTTTTGAAGCTGTCGGGTGAGGCTCTCGCGCCGGCTGACGGTAGTCACCAGATCCTTGATTACGAAATGCTCGACCGCATCGCGGCTGTTATGAAGAAATGCGTTGAGATCGGCACTCAGGTCTGCATAATCGTTGGCGGTGGGAATATCTGGCGCGGTCGCCAGGGAACGAAAATGGATCGCACACGTGCAGACCACATGGGAATGCTTGCAACAACGATAAATGCACTCGCATTGCAGGATTTCTTTGAGCAGAACGGACTCGATACACGTGTTATGACGGCTGTTGAAATGAAGCAGTATGCCGAGCCCTACATACGCAATCGCGCTGTGTCGCACCTTGAAAAGGGCAGAGTAGTCATACTCGGAGGCGGACTCGGTATCCCGTTTATTTCAACAGATACCGCAGCAGCTGTTCGTGCGGCAGAGATCAATGCGGATGTCATTTTGATGGGTAAAAATATTGATGGTGTCTACAACGCTGACCCTAAGAAAGACCCTCAGGCTGTTCGCTACGATGAGATCTCTTATAAGGAGATACTTGCTAAGGATCTCAAAGCTATGGATTCTACCGCCGCTTCGTTTGGAAATGAGAACCATATCAAGACCTTCGTTTTCGAACTCAAAGAGCCGGAGAACATATACAAAGCTATCGTTGGCGAAGTTGACGGTACTATTGTAAAAGATTCGTGAAAATAATTAATAAGGAGTAAATACTATGAAACTGGATTGCAAAGATTATGAGAATAAAATGAAAAAGTCGATCAGCTCCTATGAGACTGCTCTCGCAGACATCCGTGCAGGTCGCGCAAATCCCGGACTTCTCGATAAGGTAATGGTCGATTATTACGGCTCTCCCACAAAGCTTGGCGATATGTCAACCATCAAGGTGTCTGATGCTCGCACGCTTATAATCACCCCCTACGATGCTTCTACCCTCAAAAATATGGAAAAGGCTATCCTCGCGTCCAATCTCGGCGTGACACCTCAGAATGACGGCAAGGTCATCCGCATGACTTTCCCGCAGCTCACCGAGGAGCGTCGTAAGGAGCTCACAAAGCAGGTCTCGAAGATGGGTGACGAAGCGAAGGTCGCTATCCGCAATATCCGTCGCGAAGCAAACGATGCTTCTAAGAAGCTCAAGAAGGACGGCGAAATGACCGAGGACGAATTGAAGGCTTCGGATAAGTCGATCCAGGATCTCACCGATAAGTATGTCAAGAATATTGACGATATTACCGCGAGAAAATCCAAAGAGCTTATGGAAATCTGACATCTCAGCCGGATCTCTTCGGGGATCCGGCAATACGTATAATTATATATAAAATATATGATTATACAAATTGGAGAAATACTGTAATGATAAATCATCCAACCGGAGACGGAATAAATCCGCTCCGACATATCGCGTTCATAATGGACGGAAACGGGCGATGGGCAAAGAAGCGCGGAATGCCGCGTGAATATGGACATACCGTCGGAGTGAAGACCTTCAGGCAGATCGCCGAATATTGCTTTAGAGGCGGAATAGATACAGTCACAGTCTATGCTTTTTCCACCGAAAACTGGAAACGTCCAAAGCAAGAGGTCGACGCGATAATGAAGCTGCTCGGTTCGTATCTGAAAATGGGTATGACCGAAATGGCGAAAAATAATATCAGAATACGCTTTTTGGGCGAAAAAACTCCGTTCACACCCGAGCTTCAAAGCTCGATGATCGAGCTTGAAGAAGCTTCGAAAATGAATAAATATTCATTAAACATTGCCGCGAATTACGGTGGTAGAGCGGAGATAGTCAATGCGGTCAATCGAATGCTTGCCGATGGCGTTACTGAATTTACCGAGGAAAATATTTCTTCGGCGATATATACAAAGGGGCAGAACGATCCGGATCTTATAGTTCGAACCGGCGGCGAAATGCGCCTTTCGAATTTCTTGACTTGGCAGGCAACCTATTCGGAGCTGTATTTTACCGATGTTTTGTGGCCTGACCTGTCAGAAAATGATATTGACTTGGCTGTTGAAAATTATTATACTCGCAAACGCAGATTCGGTGGAGTCTGAATCTGTCGCGAAGGAGGAAATTTCGGAATAAACTTTACCGAAATATAGATGAAATATGAAACAACGATTAATAACTGCTGTGTTTGGATTTGCTGTCCTTATCCCGGTACTATTGTTTTCACATACGATCGTACTGCCGATCGCATTGGCATTCTTTTCGGCACTCGGTGTCTGGGAAATGCTTGGCTGCATAGGTGTGCGCAATAAATTACAGGTTGCTCTGCCGTCTTTGATAGTCTCGGCTGTACTGCCTTTTTTTGCGAGATGTGTGACTGCAAATGTCGGAAAAATTTCATATACGGTCGCATTGTCAGGTGTTTTGCTGTTTATTTATATGTTCCTTTTGACATCTGTAGCAGTCGTATCAAAGGGAAATTTGTGCATTCTCGATACATCTCTCGTTTTTATGACAACATCATATATCACGGTCGGATTTACAAGCATAGTGCTTTTGCGTGATCTTCCTCACGGCGGTCTGTTGATATTGTTGGTCTTCATAGGGGCGTGGGTAACTGACGGTGCGGCATATTTTGTCGGGCGCGCACTCGGAAAGCATAAACTTATCCCTGATGTCAGTCCGAAAAAGACGATCGAAGGTGCGATAGGCGGAAGCATATTCTGTGCGATCTCCTTTGTGGTGTTCGGTCTTGCTGCCGGAAAAGTGACCACATCATCGGCAAATATCGTTGAAATGCTTTTGGCGGGATTGGTCATATCGGTGATCTCACAGTTCGGCGATTTGATCGCATCGCTGATAAAGCGTCACTACGGGATAAAGGATTACGGAAAGATATTTCCGGGACACGGTGGTGTTATGGATAGGTTTGACAGTATCATAGCTATCGCTCCATTCTTACTCATGATATGTTCATATCCGGAAATATTTTCGCTGTTCAATTAAACACACGAGTAGTGTATAAATATACAGAAGATGGATAAGAAAATTGTAATTTTGGGCTCGACAGGTTCGGTTGGGCAACAAACAGCCGAGGTTGCTGCCGACCTCGGCGTTCGAGTTCTTGCCTTGACCGGCGGGCGGAATATCGCTGTCATGGAGGAGCAGGCAAGAAAATTCAAGCCGAGATTCGTTGTGATGAATAACGAAAAAAGTGCCTCAGAGCTTAAAGTAAAGCTCGCGGACACCGATATTGAAGTGTTTTCGGGCAAAAAATCTATATTGGAGGCAGCTTCGCTCGAAGATGCGGATATAATTTTTAATTCTATTGGTCAAAGCGACGGATTAGATCCGACTATCGCCGCGCTTGAAGCTAAAAAAACGCTTGCGTTGGCTAATAAAGAATCCATAGTCATGGCAGGCGAGCAGGTCATGTCGCTGGCGAAGAAAAACGGCGTTAGAATAATCCCGGTCGATAGCGAGCATTCGGCGATATACCAATGCTTGCAGGGAGAAAATAGTTCGGCGGTAAAATCGATCCTTCTCACAGCCTCCGGAGGTCCGTTCTTCGGAAAACAACGTTCAGAGCTTGAGAATATCACACCGAGCCAGGCATTGGCACATCCGACTTGGAAAATGGGTGCGAAAATAACAATAGATTCGTCAACATTGATGAATAAAGGCTTTGAAGTTATCGAAGCCATGTATCTTTTCGACATATCTCCGAAAAATATTCAGGTAGTCATACACCGCGAAAGCATAATACATTCGATGGTCGAATACAATGACAACGCGGTGATCGCACAGTTGAGTGTTCCGGATATGCGGCTGTGTGCGCAGTATGCAATGACTTATCCTGATCGCCTGCCCGGACTCATGGAACGCTTAGAGTTTTCAAAGATCGGAAAATTGAGCTTTTTTGAGCCGGATCTTGTCAACTTTCCGCTGCTCAGGATCGCATTTGAGTGTGCTGAGCTGGGTGGGACTATGACTGCGGCATTGACTGCGGCGGATGAAGTTGCGGTCTCTCAATATTTCGATGGTTTTATTGGTTTTAATGACATTTCGCGGGTTGTCGAGAAAACACTCGAAAAATGTATAAATATTCAGCATCCGACATTATCGGATATTCGTACTGCGGCGGAGGATGCGATGCTTCAAGCGGCGGCTATCTGCAAGAGCTTGCATTAAATGTTAAAAGGCGGAAATCACAATGAAAATTTGGTACATTTTACTCACAATACTAACACTTTCGCTGTTGATTTTGATACACGAACTTGGGCATTTTTTGACTGCACGCAGCTTTAACGTTTCGATTCGCGAATTCGCTGTCGGAATGGGTCCGAAGCTGCTGTCAAAGGTTTCACCCAAAAGCGGCATAGTTTATTCTCTCAGGCTTTTCCCGATAGGCGGTTTTGTTGCTATGGTCGGCGAGGACGAGGAGAGCGATGATGAAAATGCTTTGAACAATAAGCCTGTCTGGCAGCGAATGGTGATCACAGCCGCAGGTGCTTGTATGAATCTGTTGCTCGGATTTATTTTGATGGCGGTCGTTGTAACGATGTCGCCGGCCATCGGTGGGACTACGGTTCTGAGATTTACCGAAGAAAATGCACTGAGTGAGCAGTCGGGCTTGAATGTTGGAGATGAAATCGTTGCGGTGAACGATTCGCGTGTGCGTATCGCTTCTGAGTTGGCATATGAGATCATGCGAAACGGCACTGAGCCTGTGGAGCTTAAGGTCAAGCGTGATGGCGAGACGTTGATTTTAAAGGATGTTTCGTTCCCGACGATAGTTTCCGATGGTGTTGAATACGGAATGGTCGATTTTGTCGTTTTGGCGGTCGAGAAAAATTTCGGAAATGTTGTGAAGCAGTCGTTTTTCAGATCTATCTCAACGGTGAAAATGATCTGGCAGTCGCTGCTCGATCTTGTTACGGGGCATTATGGGCTTGATCAGATGTCAGGACCTATCGGTGTTACAACTGCTGTGAGCGAGGCGGCATCAGAAAGTACAGTTGATTTCCTTTATTTGGTAGTCGTCATTACGATAAATCTCGGAATATTCAATTTGCTTCCACTGCCCGCACTCGATGGCGGTCGGCTGTTGTTCCAGTTCATAGAGCTCGTTCGCCGCAAACCTGTCAAGCCTGAATTTGAGGGATATGTCCATTTCGCCGGCATAGTGCTCCTTTTACTGCTTATGTTTGTTGTGTCGATGAACGATATACTCAAATTATTCGTATAACAATCATTGTATGTCTCTCTGCGGTATAACTGCGAGAGACATACTGAATATTTATACCAAATTTCATTCATTTTTACATAAGGATGTATGTTTATGCAAAATTCAAAACGTAAAATCGTAAAAATCGGTTCATTATCAATAGGCGGCGGAAACAATATCGCTGTTCAATCCATGACTAACACAGATACGCATGATTTTGAAGCCTGTCGCGAACAGATATTAAAGCTTGAAGCTGCCGGATGCGATATTGTCAGACTTGCTGTTCCCGATATTGCTGCGGTCGAGACGATACGCAGACTGAAAAATTGCGAAATAAAGCTCCCATTGGTAGCGGATATACATTTTGATTATAGGATCGCTGTTGCTTGCTGTGAAGCAGGTATTGACAAAATACGTATAAATCCCGGAAATATCGGATCTATTGACCGAGTTA
Organism: uncultured Lachnospiraceae bacterium; assembly: GCA_964603455.1. Lineage (GTDB taxonomy): Bacteria > Bacillota > Clostridia > Oscillospirales > CAG-272 > Flemingiibacterium. Next base: position 7,295 of record CAZRVL010000008.1, on the reverse strand, counting down.
GAGAGGTCGTTGCTGCCTGCCGCGAACGCAGCATTCCGATACGTATAGGTGTCAACAGTGGGTCTCTCGAAAAGAGCATACTTACGAAATACGGTGCGCCGACTGCTGAGGCTTTAGCTGAAAGTGCGATGGGCCATGTCAGAATACTTGAATCGCTGAATTTCGATGACATTGTGATCTCCATAAAATCCTCGGATGTCAAGACCATGATCGAAGCAAATCGTATATTGTATAAATCGGCTGAATATCCGTTGCATATCGGTGTTACCGAAGCCGGTTCACAGCATATGGGAACGCTCAAGTCGGCGATTGGAATAGGTTCGCTGCTTGCTGACGGCATTGGAGACACCATCAGAGTCTCGCTGACTGCCGATCCTGTGCTTGAGGTCATTGAGGGACGTGCATTGCTGAGTGCGCTTGGACTTGATTCGAAAAACATGGTCAGTATCGTTTCCTGTCCGACCTGTGGACGTACTAAAATAGATCTTATAAATATTGTTAATAAATTCGAAACCGAATATCTGCAAAGATTACATCCTTCAAGACCTATAAAGGTAGCATTGATGGGGTGCGTTGTAAATGGTCCAGGTGAAGCGCGTGAGGCTGACATCGGACTTACCGGCGGAAACGGTGAAGCATTGATATTCAAGAAGGGTGAGATCATTGCAAAGGTCAGCGAGGAGCGTGCGCTCGAAGCACTTTGCGATGAGATAAACAAAATGTGATATGCGAATATACACGAATATACGGTGAAAAATTTGAATAAGTTTGAAAAAATATTCACTAAATACACACAATCAAATAAAGCTCGAACCGTACTCGACAAAGTTACCGATGTGAACTGCAAGATAGACCGCGAGCGGCGGATAGTCGAGGTAAGTGCGAATTTTCCTGAGATAGTTCCGAAGGACAGGCTTTACGAGATAGAGGATGAGATACGCGAGGCGTATGACCTTCGGCTTGTCAGAATATTGCCGAAATATCCGCCGGAGATCTTTGATATGCGGTATATTCCCGAAGTCATGAAGGAACTGAATCGGGTCGGCGCGGTCTCACGCGGATTTTTTAAGGAATATGACTACGAATTTGACGGAAACAAATTAAATATCAGCGTATCATTCACTAACGGCGGCGTTGAGCTGCTTTACTGTGCTAAGACAAATGAGATAATATCAAATATAATTTTCGGTGAATTTGGCATACGCTACGAAGTCACTATTTCGCAGGAGAGCGGATTTTCGCCGTCTGACAATATTCTTGATTCTCAGCTTGCACAGCTCGAACAGATCGCACGCGCTCAGCAGAATGAGATAATCAATGGAAAAAGCTTCAAGAATGAGCCAAAGCCTAATGAGGTCGAAGAGGACAAGTATAAGGACTTTACGCATATCTCAACCTTGTCGCAGGGAGAGTTGAATTATGAAAAAAATGACAATGTTTTCCATATCGGCGGCAAGCTTTTTGATATTTCCTCGCCGGAGGTGCTTATCGGAAACGAGTTCGAAATAGCTGATCCGATACCGATAAGAACCATTGACGGTCCGAAAAAAAATATCATAGTACTCGGCGAAACGTTTGGGTTTGAGACTAAGGAAACTCGGCGCGGTGACAAGCTGATCTTGACTTTTGCTATAACCGACAACGATTCTTCGATTTATATAAAGCTGGCTCAGCCGAAGGAAGAATTAGAACCGTATTTGACGAATATTAAGGATGGCATGACTATCGCGATACAGGGATATTCTAAGATCGATTCGTTCGACCAGGAGGCTGTGCTTGTTCCGAACAGCATTATGAAGATCTCGCAGAAATACAGGATGGACAATGCGCCCGAAAAGCGTGTAGAGCTTCACTGCCATACACAGATGTCCTCTATGGATGCGATAATTCCGCCGAAGGAGCTTGTAAAGCTGGCGCACAGTTGGGGGCATAAGGCTGTTGCGATAACCGACCACGGAAATGTTCAGGCTTTTCCTCTCGCGATGGAAGCGGCTGAAAAGCTCGACATGAAGGTGATTTACGGTATCGAGAATTATTTTGTCGATGACACGGCGCGTGTGCTTTTCGGAGACAATCTTGAAAAGTATTTACAGACGAATTTCGATGAGGAATACTGTGTTTTCGATATTGAGACTACCGGACTTTCGCCTCAAAGCTGCAAGATCACCGAGATCGGTGCGGTAATTTTTAAAGCCGGTGAGATAATCGACAGATTCAATACCTTTTCAGACCCGAAGATACATATTCCCGAAAATATTACGCAGCTCACCGGAATAACCGATGAGATGGTATCAGGTGCGCCCGACAATGCCGAGGCAGTTCGCGAATTTTTGAAATTTGCAGGAGATCGGATATTGGTCGCGCACAATGCTTCGTTCGATACATCGTTTATTCGTAAAGTCTCTCAGGACAACGGTATTGAATTTCCGAATCCGTATCTTGACACTGTTGCGCTTTCGAGATATGCGAATCCCGAGCTTAAGCGTCACAAGCTCGATACACTCGCGGAATATTTTGGACTTGGCGATTTTAATCATCACCGTGCGTGTGACGATGCAGAGATGCTTGCTTTGATATTGAAGTGCTTATTCGACAAGATAAGAGGCGAGGGCGCGGGAAATCTCGAAGAGATGCAGCAGCTAATGTCCGAGCGTTCTGATCCGCTGAAGCTAAAATCGTATCACCAGATAATTTTGGTAAAGAACCTTGTCGGAATGAAAAATCTTTACAAGATCATTTCTCAGAGCTATCTAAATTATTATCATCGTGTTCCGCGTACTCCGAAGACTCTCATCGAGGAGCACCGCGATGGCTTGATAATCGGATCTGCCTGCGAGGCAGGTGAGCTTTATCAGGCTATTCTCGAAAATAAGACTCAGAATGAGATCGAGGAAATCGCAAATTTCTACGATTATCTTGAGATACAACCGCTTTCGAACAATCAGTTCATGCTCGACAAGGAAATCGTCGGAAGCCGCGATGAGCTTATAGAGATAAACAAGAAGATATATCAGCTCGGAAAAAAGCTCGGAAAGCCGGTAGTTGCCACCTGCGATGCACATTTTCTTGAGGATGACGATGAGATAACACGCCAGATACTGCTCGCAGGACAAAAGTTTGCCGATGCGGATAGGCGTGTACATCTTTATTTTCGCACGACCGAGGAGATGCTTGAGGAATTTAAATATCTCGGTGAAGAGGCAGCTTATGAGGTCGTTGTTACGAATACGAATCTGATTGCCGATATGGTGGAAAATGTCCGACCGATACCGAAGGGCACGTATACACCTAATCTCGAAGGCTCTGAGGAAGAGCTTCAGAGACGCTGTTGGGATCGTGCGAAGGAACTTTACGGCGATCCATTGCCGGAGATAGTTTCCTCGCGGCTCGACAAGGAATTGACCTCGATAATCAAGCACGGATTTGCGGTTTTATACATGATCGCACAGAAGCTCGTTCAATACAGCGAGGAACAGGGATATTTGGTCGGCTCTCGCGGCTCGGTCGGTTCTTCCTTCGTTGCATCTATGTCGGGTATCTCCGAGGTCAATCCGCTGCCGCCGCATTATTATTGTCCGAAGTGCAAGTATTCCGAATTTATAACAGATGGTTCGTATGGCTCTGGTTTTGATCTGCCTGACAAGGATTGTCCGAAATGCGGTACGAAGCTAGTAGGTGATGGGCATGATATTCCTTTTGAGACTTTCTTGGGATTTTACGGAGACAAGTCACCTGATATTGACCTGAACTTTTCGGGCGAGGTACAGGGAAAGGTGCATAAATATACCGAGCAGCTTTTCGGCTCTGAGAATGTCTTTCGCGCAGGTACACTCGGCACTTTGGCGGCGAAAACCGCATATGGATACGTTATAAAATATCTCGAAGACCGCAAGAAAAAGCTGAACAAGGCTGAGATAGACCGTCTTGTAAACACCTGTGTCGGTATAAAACGGACTACGGGGCAGCATCCGGGCGGTATAATCGTTGTTCCGCGTGAATATGAGGTATACGATTTTACACCTGTACAGCATCCTGCGGATGACCCGGATTCGAATATAGTTACGACTCACTTTGCATTTACCTATCTGCATGATACGATACTTAAGCTTGATGAGCTTGGACACGATATGCCGACAAAGTACAAGTGGCTTGAAAAATATACGAACACCTCGGTCATGGATGTAAAGATGAACGACAGAGCGGTATACGAGCTGTTTGAATCGCCGAGACCGCTTGGTGTCACGCCTGAGGATATTGGCTGTCCGCTCGGAACGCTTGGACTTCCCGAAATGGGCACGAGATTCATTCAGAGCGTTCTGGTCGATGCAAAGCCGAAGAACTTCGCCGATCTTCTTCAGATCTCCGGACTTACTCACGGCACTGACGTTTGGCTCGGAAATGCGCAGGATCTTATAAAGGAAGGAATATGCGATATTTCTCAGGTCATAGGAACGCGAGACGGAATAATGCTCGTTTTGATACAGCAGTATCATCTCGAAAATGCCGTTGCGTTCAAAATAATGGAGGATGTCCGAAAGGGAAAAGGCTTAAAGCCCGAATATGAGGCAACGATGATCGAACACGGCGTTCCGGATTGGTATATCGCGTCCTGCAAAAAGATAAAATATATGTTCCCGAAGGCGCATGCGGCGGCATATGTCATGTCGGCGATACGTCTTGGATGGTACAAAATATATTATCCGCTCGAATTTTACGCTGCTTTTTTGACTGTCGCTCCGGGCGGCTTCGATGCCGAGATCGCTCAAAAGGGCATAAGCGGTATAAATGCGCTAATCGATGAGGTACGAAAAAAGGGAACTGAGGCGACTCAGAAGGAAAAAGAATCCGCGGACACATTTTTATTGGTTCGCGAGATGCTTGCGCGTGGACTGAAATTTCTGCCGGTCGATCTATTCAAATCGGAAGCATTTGCGTTCAAGCCTGAGGACGGAAAGATCAGGATGCCGTTCAGTGCATTGGGCGGACTCGGTGACAAGGCGGCTGAGAAGATAGTAGCCGTGCGCAACAGTGAGACATTTTTATCTATAGAGGATCTTTCGATGAAGGCGGGACTTTCGCGGTCTGTTATAGAAATTTTGCGAGGTGCCGGTGCGCTTGACGGTATGACCGAGACGAATCAGCTGTCATTCTTTTGATGTGACGATATTATTTCGATCATGACAAAGTATATTGTTGAAAAAGTCAATTGACAAAAATGCGAAAATATGGTATCATATTATCATGCTAAAGCGAAGGCTTCAACCTACAGATTTTTAGAAAAGGGAAAGAAAAAATGGGCAAACTTGATATAACGATACCCGAAGGAACACGCGATCTGCTGTTTGCCGAAGCTGATCTCTATCAGAGATTGACTCAGCGGTTCACGGCTATTTATGAGCAGTCCGGCTTCAGCCGCGTTGAAACTCCGACTATCGAAAATTATGATCTTATTTCGACTGTGAACAGCTCGATAAAGCAGGAGAATATGTATAAGCTGACCGACAATACCGGAAAGCTGATGGCACTCAGACCCGACAATACTACACCGATCGCACGTGTTGCGGCAACAAAGCTGAGAAATGCGGGTCTTCCTCAGAAGCTGTTCTATAATCAGAAAATATATCGTATAAACGGAGATTATTCCGGAAAGCGCAACGAGATACTTCAAAGCGGTATCGAGCTTATCGGCGCACCAGGACTCAAAGCGGATATTCTGTGTATTATGACGGCACTTGAAGCTCTGAAATCTCTCGGACTCAAGTATAAACTGGAGATCGGACATGCCGGATTCTTCAATTCAATAATCAATTCTGTCGGACTTAACGATGAGGACAATGCCGAGCTCAGAAAGACGGTCGAGGAAAAGCGATTCGTCAGATTTGAAAAGCAGTCAGAATGCGAAGACAGAATTAGAAAACTTCCGCAGCTTTTCGGCGGCGCGGAGATATTCGAAAAGGCTTATGAGACGGCTGAGGGTATTCCAGAGGCTGAAAAATCACTCGAATATGTAAAAACTCTTTACAATCTGCTTGCCGATGCAGGCTATTCCGAACAGATAATGATCGATCTCGACATCGTTCCGAAACTTGATTATTACACCGGAATATTATTCCGCGGATATATCGACAATGCTGGAGAACCTGTGCTCAATGGCGGACGTTATGACAAGTTGCTTTCGACATTCGGGTATGACGCTCCTGCGACCGGTTTTGCGATAAATGTTTGTGCGGTTGCCGATGCCTTGCAGAAGAACAGAATGATGCTCGATTCGAAGACACCTGATGTCATTGTGCATTTTGATGAAAACAACTTTCGCGAAGCTATCGGTCGGAAGAAGTGGTACAATGAACAGGGGCTGATATGTGAGCTTTCTACCTTTGATGATATTGCAGAAACTAATAAATATGCAAAAGCAATGAATATCAAAAAGGTCGAAAATCTAACATCTAATGCCACCGATAAGGACTGAATACAGGTCGAGCTGTTGAAACAACTCGGATGAGAACGGAAAGGACGGTCATAAATGATCCGCATAGCGTTGACCAAGGGAAGGATCGAAAGCAAGTCGGTCGAACTGTTGAAACTTGCAGGGTATGATTGCACGGAATTGGAAGAAAAAGGCAGAAAACTTGTTTTGAAGATTCGAAATGCCGACATTGAAGTCGTGTTGGCTAAGGCTGCCGATGTTATTACATATATAGAACATGGTGTCTGCGATGTCGGTATAGTCGGCGAAGACACGATAATGGAGCATGGAAATTGGTTTCACGAAATACTTGACTTGAATTTCGGAAAATGCAAATTTGCGCTCGCGGGTCTGCGTGAAAAGCGGCTCGACAACAGCAAAAATATTGTTATTGCTTCAAAATATCCGAATGTCACGAAGAATTTTTTCAAGCAGAAGGGACTTGACGTTGAGATCGTCAAGATCGAAGGCTCTGTAGAGCTTGCTCCGATACTTAATTTAGCCGATGCTATCGTCGATATTGTTGAGACCGGAACGACTTTGCGTGAAAATGGACTTGAGGTTTACGAGGATGTTGCTTACATTTCCACGCGACTGATCGTCAACACGGCTTCGATCAAGCTCAAAAAGAACGAGATAGATGAGTTTGTTGAGCGGATATATAAACATATCGATAAAAATAATGAATAGTGGTGAATAAATATGCGTATCTATGAAAAAGAAAAGTTTGGCGAATTATTTGAGCTGTTATCTGCACGTGCATCAGCTATCCCGACCGAGATCATGCAGACGGTCGCCACGGTAATAGAAAATGTACGAAAGAATGGCG
>CAZRVL010000007.1:0-58950 GCA_964603455.1 uncultured Lachnospiraceae bacterium | reverse complement strand
TCTCCATCAGCTTCGACTTCAGCATCTTGAGCGCGGTCTCCTTGTTCTGGAGCTGAGAACGCTCGGTCTGACAGCCGACAACGATTCCGGTGGGGATATGAGTGATTCTGATAGCCGAGTCGGTCTTGTTTATGTGCTGACCGCCTGCTCCGGAAGAACGGTGTGCGGTTATTTCGAGGTCTTCATCACGAAGTTCGATCTTTCCGTCATCTTCAAATTCAGGCATTACTTCGACAGAAGCGAAGGAGGTGTGTCTTCTTCCCGATGAGTCGAAGGGAGAAACTCTTACAAGACGGTGTACTCCTGCCTCGCTCTTAAGATAGCCGTATGCGTTTGTTCCGGATACCATAATAGTTGCGCTCTTTATTCCGGCTTCTTCACCATCGAGCCAATCTACGAGCTTTACATTGAAGCCGTGCTTTTCGCCCCATCTTGTATACATACGGTAGAGCATGAGTGCCCAGTCCTGAGCTTCGGTTCCGCCCGCGCCAGGATGGAAGGAAACTATCGCATTGTTGCGGTCATATTCTCCGGAGAGAAGGACTTCTATTCTCTGACGTTCTTCCTCAGCTTCGATCTCCTTGACTTCATTCTCGACCTCGGGAACGACCGATTCATCGTTTTCCTCTATGCCCATCTCAGCAAGGACGATAGCATCCTCAAGCTTGTCTCTGAGTGCTTCCCAACCGGCTACTCTGTCCTTCTTCTGCTTGATCTTCTGAAGCACGCGGCTCGAATTTTCCGCATCGTTCCAGAAATCCGGATCGGTAGTGGTCTTTTCATCTTCCTCGATCTCTGCTCTGAGTTGTTCTATTCTGAGAGCCGAAGCGAGTTCATCTATATCGGCGCGCATATTTGTAAGCTTATATTTTGCGTCTTCTAACTGGATTATCAATGAAGTATCTCCTTATTTTTTAATATCGGTCTGCCGGAATTATTCCGGCTTGACCTCTTCCATAATATATGCTTCGAGAATGTCGCCTTCTTTAATGTCGTTGAAGCGTTCGAGTCCTATACCGCACTCGAAGCCCTGTGCGACCTCTCTTGCATCGTCCTTGAATCTCTTGAGCGATGAGATCTTATCCTCGAATATAACCACACCATCGCGTACAACACGGATCTGAGCGTTTCTCGATACCTTACCGTCCTGTACATACGAACCGGCGATAGTTCCGACATTGGGAACATGAATAGTCTGACGAACCTGTGCGTGACCGAGAAGTGTCTCCTTGAACTTCGGAGCGAGCATACCCTTCATTGCAGCCTCGATCTCTTCGATGCACTCGTAAATTATACGATATGTGCGTATCTCAACGCTCTGCTTTTCTGCTGAATCGAGAGCTCCCTTATCCGGTCTGACGTTGAATCCGACTATAAGTGCATTTGACGCTGCGGCGAGCATTACATCGCTCTCGGTGATTCCTCCGACTGCCGTGTGGATTATGTTTACGCGAACTTCTTCATTTGAGAGCTTTTGGAGCGACTGCTTGACAGCTTCTGCCGAACCGCCGACATCCGCCTTTACGATTATATTGAGATCCTTGACACCTTCTGAGATCTGATCAAACAGAGCATCAAGGCTGACCTTAGCATTTGCTTTGAACTGTTCTTCCTTGGACTTTTCTCTGCGCTGTTCGGCAAGCTCACGTGCCATGCGCTCATCCTCGACTGCTGCAAATTCGTCTCCGGATTCGGGAACCTCGGCAAGACCTATTATCTCGACCGGTACAGACGGACCTGCGGTCTTGACTGTTCTGCCCTTGTCATCAGTCATTGCACGCACACGTCCGACTGCTGTACCTGCTATGACTATATCTCCGGCATTGAGAGTACCGTTTTGAACGAGAACCGTAGCGACCGGGCCGCGTCCCTTGTCGAGCTTTGCTTCGAGAACGAGTCCCTTTGCACGGCGATTCGGATTGGCTTTCAGCTCTTTCATGTCAGCGACCAATATGACGCTTTCGAGAAGATCATCGATACCCTTTCTGGTAAGTGCGGATACCGGGACACAGATGACATCTCCGCCCCATTCTTCGGGAACGAGATCATACTTTGTAAGCTCCTGCTTTACCGTATCGGGGTTTGCAGACGGCTTATCCATCTTGTTTATCGCAACAACTATATCTATTCCGGCTGCTTTCGCATGGTTTATAGCTTCTATGGTCTGAGGCATGATTCCATCATCGGCTGCAACGACGAGAATAGCAATATCGGTGGATTTTGCTCCGCGTGCGCGCATTGAAGTGAACGCTTCATGTCCGGGAGTATCGAGGAATGTGATGTCTCTGTCCTGAACCTTGACACGGTATGCACCTATTGCCTGGGTAATACCACCTGCTTCTCCGGCAGTAACATTTGTGTGGCGGATAGCATCGAGCAGAGAGGTTTTACCGTGGTCAACGTGTCCCATAACGCAGACAACGGGAGCTCTCGGTACAAGATCCTCTGCACTGTCCTCAGCTTCATCGAACAGCTTATCCTCGATAGTAACAACGACCTCATGTGTTACCTTTGCACCAAGCTCATCGGCTACGAGATATGCGGTATCGAAGTCTATTGTCTGGTTTACCGTTGCCATTACTCCGAGTCCCATCAGCTTCTTAATGACTTCGCCTGCGGTCATCTTGAGACGAAGCGCAAATTCTCCGACTGTGATCTCATCCGGAACGGTTATCTGGAGCGGCTGCTTCTTAGCTTTTTCAACACCCTGCTTGCGCATACGCTCCATTGCAACGCGCTCTTTCTCGCGCTGAGACTGAGAATCGCGGTTATTCTGCTTTTTGAGCTTCTGCTTTTCTCCGCGTACATCCTTATCCGATTCGGGAACGAAGTTTTCGAGACGCTCGTCGTATTTTTCAAGGTCTACGGTGGCAGTTCTTGTATCGACTATGCGGCTTTCACCCGGCTTCGGAGCGTTCTTTCCACGGGTATAGGTGTGAACAGGATCGCTCTTTCTGCGCGGAAGATTGGCTCCGGTATCCTTGTCTTTGTCCTTAAAGCCGCCAAATCCGTTCTGAGAACGATCACCGCGGTTCTGGCTGTAGCCTCCCTGGAATTTATCGTTCTGCTGACGATTCTGATTATATCCGCCCTGAGAACGATCACCTTGCGGACGCTCACCGCGGTTTTGGCTAGAACCGTTTTGCGGACGGTCATTTCTGCCTTGATTGTATCCGTTTTGGCGGTCGGGCTTATTCTGATTAGAACCGTTTTGCGGTCTGTCATTTGCCTGATCTGGTTTATTCGAATTTACGGTTCTGTCGGACTGAGGACGCGGATTTGTGTTCTGACGGTCGCGATTCTGGTTTGTGCTGCGTTCACTGTTCTGACGGTTTGCATTCTGCGGACGCTCGGAACGGGGCTGGTCGTTTTTACGAGCATCGGTTTTTGTCGTATCCGATCTTGCCTGATCGTTCTTCGGAGCTTCAGCCTTTGCCGTTTTCTTGGGTTCGGTCTTTTTCTCGGCAGGCTTGCTTTCAAGCTTTGCTTTTCCATCGATGTAATCCGTGAGGTTATCAGTCTGATTACGCGAGGTCAAGTCGTTCATAACTATATTGAATTCTTCCGGATCTATAGTTCCTGAGGAGGATTTTCCTTCTATACCATTGTCGTTTAGTATATCGAGAATATCCTTATTCTTTACCCCCAGGTCTTTGGCGAGTTCATTTATGCGTGTAGGTTTCTTCTGATTAGCTGCCATATTTACATTCATCCTTTCAGTCATTTATTGCTGTCTTCAAACAGCTCGGCTATGCCGTCGGCAAAGTGTATATCTGTCACAGCGACGACCGTGATCTCTCCGGTCTTTCCGATCTGGTGACTCAGCTCGGCTGAGGTCACAGGTGCTATGCACATATCGCTTCTGTAATATTTGCAGGCATCAACTATTCGTTTTTTCGTGTTCTGCGAGGCATTGGAAGCCAATATCGTGATTATGGCTGTTCCGCGCCGTATAGAGTCGCGGCAAAGATCTGCACCGCAGATCAGTTTACGGCTTCGTGCGGCAAAGCCTAACAGCGACATGATCTTGCGTGTTGAGTCTGGCTTTAGACGGTGTATTGGATCGAACACTTCGGTCGGCTCATTAATTTCGTTGCTTTCAAATTTATCGTTCATTTTTCAGAGCATCCTTTCTCCTGTCATACCTTAAAATGTATGACAGCTGCTTTCAAACCAATTCCTTTTCGAGATTGTCCCAGACCTCATCTGGGATCTCGATTTCGAGACTGTGTTCGACTCTTTTTGCTTTGCGGCACTTTTTAAGGCATTCCACATTCTTGCAGATATATGCACCGCGTCCCGGCTTTCTTCCCGTAAGGTCGAGCGAAACGCTTCCATCCGGGGCGCGCACTATGCGTGCCAGCTCAAGCTTGGGTCTTGACTCACCGCATCCGAGACATTTACGTTCGGGTATTTTTTTCTTCTTTGCCGTATTTTTTTCCTGCAAAATATCTTCCTCCGGTCTTTATCCGACGGCGGCAAAGACTGAAGCTTCAGATCGCCTGTCGGTTCGTTTCGTTTGATATAATAATGCTTGTCATGACATCAGAGATCGACATCATCTTCCGAGCCTTCGGTAGTTTCCGAGGGGGTATCAATGATGTCCTCGGCTTCTTCAGAATATGTCTCTTCATCCGAATCGTCCTCTGCGGCTTCTATGAAAGCGCGTTTAGCAGCTTCCTCTTCCTCGATAGCCGTTCGGGTCTTTATATCGATCTTAAAGCCGGTAAGACGTGCCGCAAGGCGTGCGTTCTGTCCTTCCTTGCCTATTGCAAGAGAGAGCTGATCCTCTGCGACAACAACGCGGCAGGAGCGTTCGCTGTCGAGGATTACCTCCTTGACTTCTGCCGGAGAGAGAGCTGCGCTGATGTATTCGGCAGGCGATTCGCTGTATTTTATGATGTCTATCTTTTCGCCGCGGAGCTCATTTATTATCGGCTGGATACGCATTCCTCTGTTTCCGATACATGCACCGATGGGGTCAACATTCGGGTCGCGGCTCATTACTGCCATCTTTGTTCTCGAACCTGCCTCACGTGTGATAGACATTATCACTACGATGCCATCGTGTATTTCGGGAATTTCAAGCTCAAACAGACGCTTTACAAGTCCGGGAGCGGTTCTTGAAAGAGTTACGAGCGGACCGCGTGTCGTTGCTTCCTTTAAAACCTCGGTAACGAATACCTTGATGTGATCACCGACCGCAAGACTTTCGCCGGGGATCTGCTCGCTCTTTTTGAGGAATACCTTGCTTGTTCCGGTATCAACGAGTGCATCTCCGTTTTCGGGATCGATCTTGTCTACAACGGCGGTTATTATCTCTTCGCTCTTGCTCTCATATTCTTTGATCATCATGGAACGCTCTGCTTCACGAATGCCCTGGATTATGACCTGCTTTGCGGTTTGTGCTGCGAGACGGCGGAAGTTCTTCGGCTTGAGCTCTGTCTCACATACTCCGCCGAGCGTATAGCGGCGGTTGAGGTGTATAGCATCGACCAGCGATATTTCTGTCTCAGGATCGGTCACATCTGCAACAATGGTCTTCTGCTCGAACATCTTTATGGATTTCTTTTCACGGTTGATCTCTACGCGAACATTGTCAAGTCCGTTTTTGTCGCGCTTATAAGCACTGATAAGTGCCGCTTCTACTCTTTCGAGCATATAATCTATTGATATGCCCTTTTCCTTTTCCAAAAGTTCGAGTGCTTCAAATAACTCAGAATTCATTTTTGATAAACATTCCTTTCAATAAGTAAATTAAAAATCAAATACGGTTTTTGCCTTGGATACTGCTTCAAGGGGAATGATATATTCATTTTCTCCCTCTGCGAGTGTGATCTTGCCGTCTTCAAAGGCTTTGAGTATTCCGGTGAATGTCTTCTTGCCGGTGTTTTCGAACGGCGCATAAAGGCGAAGCTCCAGCTTTTCGCCTATCAGCACTTCATAGTGCCAGTCGTATTTTACATCGCGTTCAAGTCCGGGAGAGGATACCTGCAGATTATATGCGTCTTCTATCGGGTCAAGCTCATCGAGCAGCGGATCGATCGTGCGGTGAACATTTTCGCAGTCCTCGATATTTATGCCTTCATCACTGTCTATCGTGAAGCGCAGGAAATAATCCGCACCTTCCTTTACATACTCTATATCCCATACCTCATAACCAAGCTCATTTATGACCGGAGTGAGTGCCTCGGAAACTTGCGAGACTATGTTTTTTGTGCTTTTTTTATTTTTCATTCAGCCCTCTACAAAATTAAGAGTGGGCTTTTCAAAACCCACTCTCCTTTATACTTAATACTTACTATATACAGTATAACACATCTTGAAGAAAAATGCAATAGGTAAACTCAAATTTTAAAGGAAAATTCGCAATTTTATTGATTTGCGGACAGAACATTATTCAAAACTGCGGATAAAAAGGCGGACACTGTATAAAACACAGTGTCCGCTTGAAATTTTAGTCGTAATATGCCTGAATAAAGGTATCGAATGCAGCTTGGAATTTGGATTCGTTTGCCGCATAGTAGCTCGAAAGATTGTTTCCGTTTGATAAGCAGTCGCGGAGCAGCCATCCGGCACGTGCAGTCTGACCGGCATGCTCCTCTACAAAGTCGAATACAAGTCCGGCTCTGGCTATATCGATCATTTCGCCGCTTTCGTCATCGCGTGCGGATTTTCCCTTAAGTGCGACATCGTAGAACTTTGGTATCATTAGCTCGTGGCTTGCAACACAGAGTGCTTCTGTGATCGTTCCGACAAAATCGGCATCCTTGACATCGACCGGTATGCAGATCATAGTTCTGCCGTCTCGCGATGAAGTATAATAATATTCTTGATCTTCATCGCCCTTGCAGATTGGTAGAATACCAAATTCAACATCCTCACTGCGCATTATTATAGCCTGATTAAGCATATGAGATAAGAAAAGCGCATTTCCGTTGCTGAATATCTGCGGCACATCCGAGAAATTGAATTTTGGATATACGTCTCCGCTCGATATGAGTGAGGAAAGCTTTTCGCACAGTGATATGAGCTCTTCGCTCATGAGATCCATTTCTATAGTACCATCGGAGTTTCTGCTTGTATAAAATATCCCATGCGAATAGTGGAAATTGTCGAGTGCCAACTCATCGGTGAATACTGCGCCCCAACGGTCGTTTTCGTCCATTTGACCGTCACCGTTGAGATCCTGAGATGCGCCCTTTACCATCTGTTCGTATACATCGTATGTCCATTTTCCGTCACGGACGAGCTGATATGGGTATTCATATTTGAGCTCATCGAACATTTCCTTGTTGAAGAACATACACATTATGTTTCTGTAGGTGGTCTGCGAAAGATCGCCTACCATCGCGTATATTCTGTTGTTGACAGTTAGCTCGTCACGGACTAATTTAGACCACCAGTCCTCATCAAGTCGGAGTGACGGAACATCGTTTAGGTTCATGAATATATGCTCGGAATAGAGTCCGCCTATCATTGCGGCATAACCATCGATCAGATCATATGCGCCGTCTCCGGCAAGGACAGACTGGCGGATCGAGGCGAGATATTGACCGGCATTTGACGCCTCACCGTTTATCGGCACATAGTTGAATTTCATATTGAATTCTTCCTCTACCATGCGTCGTGTCTTGTATACCGCATCATCAAGAACATCTCCGGTTTCGGATTCCACTACATAATACGACCATTTTTCGCCTTCTCTTACGAGAAAGTTAAATTCTCTGCCGCCGTAGTCTTTTCTTTCAAGACCGTGGAATACGTCTTCTTCATCGGTCTCTGCCGAGGTCGTGTCTGAGGTGTCGGTGTTGCTGCCAATGTTGTTCTCCTCGCCGCAGGATACTGTGGGCAGCAGGCAGAGAGCCGCGAGCATAAGTGAAAGGCTTCGTGTTTTGCGTGACATTTCTGTACTCCTTTATAAAAAATTGTTGTATTAATTCTACTATAAAAAACAAAGTTTGTCAATCGCCGCATGAGACAGATTTAAAAAAATATGTCCGCTTTGTGTAATTTTCTATTGACTTTATTGGCTTTGTATAGTATAATAATTTTATATACAGAGCATTGATGGCAGGTCTTTAAAAATCATGAGGTCGAGCCGTGATGCTCGATGGAAAGAAGCTTTTGATGTGATGATCAAAATTTGGATCATCAAGTTCAAGGGGGATGGTCAAAGTATGCGTGCAAATCAAATTTTTATAGAAGGTATAGATGTCGCACTCGGTAGTTATTTGGCGATACTTGAGTTTTTATCTTATGAGGAGCCGCGGACACCCTGGAATATAAGCTCTCATTCACATAAATCATTCGAGTTCCATTTTGTCGGTGCAGGCAGAGGAAGGCTTGTGACCGATCATGGTGAGTTTGAATTGTCGGACGGTGTGATGTTTATCACGGGACCCGGTGTCGTTCACAGCCAAAAATCCGAGGCGAAGGACTCTATGGATGAATTCAGTCTTACTATGAAATTCATAAAAAATGAACAAAGCGATTTTGAAGAGGATTACTCCACGGATAAGATGATAGAGTATATGTTGGAAAATCCGTTTTATATCGAGCATATTGATCTCGGCTGTCGCGAAATGATACATACCATGATGAATGAGCTGCTCGGTAAGCTTCCGGGATGGAAGGACAAGGTGAGAGCTGTTTTCACAGAATTGATGATGCTTGTGCTCAGGCATATTTCAAGTGTCGGCGAAGCTCCGGAGGCTCTTAATACGCCGAAGACCGAGCGTGTCGGTGGTATGAACTACAGAGCAAGACTTGAAAGATATTTATTGAGATTTGAAAATCCGGACAGCGAAGAGCTTTTGGCGAAAAAGCTTTCCATATCACGCAGACATTTGGGACGTTTAATGCAGAAATATTATGGTATGACCTATGCGGAAAGGATAAGCTCCCTAAGAGTTGAGAGCGCGAAAAGGATGCTTGTATCGACTGATGCCTCCATCACTGAGATCGCACAGGCTGTGGGCTTTTCGACAGTTCAATATTTCATCCGTGTTTTCGGAAAGATCGAGGGTGTCTCTCCGGGCGCATATCGCCGTGAGGCGCGGAGAACCAAACAAAAAAATACCGACAGGATCTGACAAATCCTGTCGGTATTATAAAGAAAAAAGAAAGGAAAAGAAAGTAAAAGGTTTAACAACTTGTCAAGCAGCTGACACTTCTGCTTGGCAAATATATTATATCACAATGACTTTGATTTGTCAATAGCGATTTTGAAAAAATCAAGAATTGATTCACAGAAAATTAGACTTTTAACGACATATATTTAAAAAAGTCAACCTAAATTAGACTTTTTTGAATTAAAAACGGTTAGTTTGGAAAAACGATTGACATTTTGCACAAAAAGCAATAATCAAATTTGTCGTATCGACCAAAGATAGCGTGCGTAACAAAAAATTCATATTTTGAGCAAATTCATACGCCTGAAAATGTCGAAAACAATGTATATAATGCCGATATAATGTGTCTAACAATGCAAAAAATATATGCGAATAGCACTAAAATTTCCGGTGTTCGACAAAACATACATGAAATTTCAAAAAAATACACACGTACATTTCTCAAAATTCAGCACAAATTTGAGTCAGCATGTCAATTGATTTTTTGGCGAATATGGTGTATAATGTATATGTCCTTAACAAGGATAAATATTATACAAAGGGGTCTTACGAAAATGTTTTGTCGGCAGAACGACGTTGTCGTGTTTACGAAGGATAAGAGATTGGCAAAGAGGATCAAGGACATGCTTGAAGTAATCGGTATATACCGCACCATTTTCGTTGAAAATGATGTCCAAAGCATAGCTATACGTCCGAAATCCGCCGTTATCATCTGCGATATGAGAGATGAGACGGATACCGCATTCATAAGGAGCGTAAGCGAGAATTTTATGGACAGGCGTAAGTATTATTGTATTTGCATACTTGACAGCATCAGCAGCAAACCGAGCTTCTTCAATTCCGCGAACTACCTTATGCTTGAAGTCTCAGCTTCGAAGGAGGTCTTCTATACCACATTCTTCAGCGCGGTCATAAAGCTCAACGAGGGCTTAGAAGAGGTCATGTACGGTCATATCAGCGAAGAACAGGTCGAGAATACCATATCAGATATGCTTTACAGGATCGGTATCCCATTCCGCAGACGTGGCTTTGAATATCTGAAAAATGCGATATTCTTGACGGTATACGAGCCGAAGCTGGGTGAGTACTTGACAAAGAATCTTTATGTTATACTTGCAAAAAAGTTCAATGTCAAGGATAGCGCGATAGAACGCGGTATTCGACTTTGTGTATCGTATGCTTATACGCATGGGTATGATAAAGATATTGACGAGCTTTTCCACAGGTGGTCGGAAAACTCATATCCGAAAAATTCGGAGTTCATACCTGCATTTGCCAAGATCGTATGCCATAAGCTCAACATATCGAATGAACAGTACAAAGCGGCTGAAAGGGAAGCTGAGCTGGAATATTTCCTGCGCAAAAAAGCACTTGAGGATGAGCAGAAAGAGCTTCGTGAATCGGGTAAGCTGTTCGATGATGGATCAAACAAAAACGATAATACATAAGCTTTAAACAAGAAGCATCTGTCGGCATAGGCTGTACAGGTGCTTTTTGTTTTCCTGTCAGGCAGTGTCACTATCAATTTATTTATTCTCCGTACACAAAATACGCTTGACAATCGAGTGATAATATGATAGAATAATACGATACCAATAACTCTTGAATTTGGAGGACTTTTATATGAATGACAAGCACGATCTCGATGATATTGACCGATTTTGGGATCTCGAAAGTCTTCTTCCTCAGAAACGTCAGGTCAGACCGAATCGTTCGGTCAATACGGACACTGTCGAATTGGATTTGGAAACCGACATGGATGATCGGCAAAAAAGATTCGGTGGATCTTCTATACCACTTCGCAAGGTAGAAAGCGAGCCGGTGGACAGAGTTCAGCGTGCAAGAGAGGTCTCAATGCGGATAAAGGCGCGTCAAAACGAGCCGGTTCCGCTCGAACCGTATCTGGTATATTCACCCGAAAATCCGATAATCGAGAAAGTATCGATATCGAAATGGCAGACGCGATTTAATTTTTACAATCGCTTTAAAAACGATGCTGCTCGGCTTTGGGATCGTACTGCTCAGGAATGCAGACCAGTATCCTTCTTTTCATATATACCTCAGCACAATCAGTTGTCGTATGCGCAGCTCAACTGGTATATATATTGGCGTTCGCAAATGCGCTGCGGAAATTATATCGAAACCGATTACAGCTATATCCTTTTATTTATTTATGAGATAATAAATTCTCCCGAGCTCATAGAGCCGAAGGATGGCGTGGATATGCTTTGCTCTATCTGGACTGCCTGCCGAAAGAGCTTCCCACGCATAGATAACTATCTGGCGGATTGGTTATGTGACTATTGTCTGATACATCAGCTTCCGTGTCCGACAGATAAGCTTCAGCCGTTTTTGCAGGCAGCTATATCGGCGGCGACTTTTAAGGAATTTTATATGAAGCCCGACCGAATAAAAGATGGTGCAGCCAATATACTTTCGTTTGCGACAAATTATGATTGGCGGACGAGCAAATATGTGACAAAGGAGAATATTAATATATTTTCCGAACATATAAACCGTGCATTTTCAAAGGTGTACAGCGAAATTTTGTCAAATGGCAATCTTTCGGAAAATCCAAATAAAACAACGGTCAGGCGCGATTCTTATAACGGCGGACTTTGTACATGGGATATGAAAAGGTGCATAACTATAGAATATATCTCATATTCGCGTTCACCAAAGTTCAGATTCATAACGACCGATATTATAAAATATTCCGAAAACCGTATCAGAGCTGCACTCGGCATAAAAGCAAAGCTTAAAGTGGAAGCACTTGATGACAGCATGAAACGCTGCATAGATGAATATTTTGATGAATATCTACCGATACCGAGCAAAAAATCAAAGAGCAGATCGAGTGTGCAGAATGTCAAAAAGAACGAATATGAAAATCTGTATGAACCTTCGCATTCCGCTTTTTCTCTCGAAAATGCACTTGAGATAGAAAAAAATTCATGGAGCACCACTGAGATACTGACATCGGCTCTGGATGTGGAGGATAATGCTCCTATCGAAGTTGAGGACGAAAAGAATACTTCGAATGAAGAAGCTTCAAAAAATATTTCGGCTGCGATACCTTCCGAGAATATCGATGAAGTCTCAGGACAAAATGAATTTGAAGAGCTGCTTGAGTCACTTGATGCTCCTTCGCTCGAAGCCTTGAAGCTGCTTGCCGAGGGAGATATATCTGCACTCAGCAGAGTAGCTGCAAAATATTCCACACTTGCCGATGCCATTGCGGATAAGATAAACGAATCGTCATTTGACATTATCGGAGATTCTGTCATTGAACCGACCGAAGGCGGCTACAGAATGATCTGTGATTATGAGGAGGAAATAAAATCATGCCTGAAATGAATCAGCGTATTCCGAAACGAGTGCTTTCCGGATTGCTTTCATCAGTATCTGCCGGCGTAGTTCCGCGCATGGGTGCGCCGTATATCGCGATCGGTCGAACCGAGGAGATAGAGGCACTTTTATCCGATCTTGAAGCTGTAAACGATGGCGGCGGCTCTATGCGTTTTATAATAGGAAAATACGGAAGCGGAAAGAGCTTTCTGATACAGTTGGTACGCGGATATTCGCTTGAACGCGGATTTATTACTGCGGATGCGGATCTTTCGCCCGAGCGCAGGATATGCGGAGCAAAGGGGACGGGAATCGCGACTTATCGAGAGCTTATCAAGAATCTTGCTTCAAAATCCTCTCCTGACGGCGGAGCATTGATACAGATAATTGCGAAATGGCTGTCAGAGCTTCAATCAGAGGTGGCTTCGCAGGGACTTGAACCCGGAAGTGAAGAATTCATAAAAGCATTGAGTGCGAGGATATATTCGGTCGCACGACAGCTCGAATCTCAGATCGGAGGCTTCGACTTTGCGACTATTCTGACAACATATTACAAGGCATATATTGAGGAAGACGAAGAATTGAAATCTGCCTGCATGCGATGGCTGCGCGGAGAGTATTCTACAAAGACAGAGGCACGCAATGCGATAGGAAAGTCGATCGGCGGCATAATCGATGATGACAACTGGTATGAATATATCAAGCTTTATGCGGTATTTTTCAGAAAGATAGGTTATCGCGGATTTGTCGTGTTTATAGATGAATGCGTAAATCTTTATAAGATCTCGAATCGCATTTCGCGTGAGAACAATTACGAAAAGCTACTGTCGATGTTCAACGATGCACTTCAAGGAAAAGCAGAGGGACTTGCACTGATATTCGGCGGAACACCTCAGTTCTTGGAGGATCAGCGGCGAGGACTTTTCAGCTATGAAGCATTAAAAAGCAGACTTTCCGACGGACAGTTTCAAAAGGCAGGCTTTAAGAATCTCATAGGACCGGTGATTCGCTTAAGAAGGCTTTCGGATGATGAGCTGTTCGCTTTGATAAAGCGCATAACGAATCTGCATTCACAAAATTACAGCTGGCAGCCGAGAGTCACAAACGAGGACATGACGGCATTTCTGCGGATATGTCTTGAACGTGCCGGAGCCGATACGATGATAACGCCGCGAGAGATAATACGAGACTACATGAATGTCTTAAACATACTTTTGCAGAATCCGGACACTGCATTTGCGGATGTGGTCGGAAGCGGAGTCGTGACTCTGAGTCACGGAAAAAATGATGACGATATATTCATAGACGACGCGGAAGACACACAAAAAGTAAAAACTATATCTTCTGCGGAACTTTCGTTCGAGGATATTGAGCTTTGATATAAACCATGACTGATAATGAAATCTTTTACAGATTCTCGCCGTTCATACAAGATTTTATATATGATCACGGTTGGCAGGATCTGAGAGCTGTCCAGCTCGAAGCGGCAAGAGCGATATTTGAGACCGATAAGAATCTGCTTATAACATCTTCGACAGCTTCGGGAAAGACAGAGGCAGCCTTCTTTCCGATAATCTCACTCATGAACGAGGATATGCCGCACAGTGTAGGTGCAATGTATATCGCGCCTTTAAAAAGCTTGATAAACGATCAGTTTGAACGGCTTGATGCTCTGCTCGATATGTCGGGTATACCTGTGTTCCATTGGCACGGAGATGTGGCGCAGTCGCACAAAGCGAAATTACTTCGCGACCCGCAGGGAATACTTCAGATAACGCCTGAATCGCTTGAAAGCCTGCTTATGAATCGCTCAAACGATCTAATACGCCTGTTTGGAGACCTTCGGTTCATAGTTATAGATGAGATACACACCTTGACCGGTACAGACCGCGGAAATCAGATAATTTGTCAGCTTGTAAGGCTTGCGAGACTTATCGGTCATATTCCGCGAAGGATAGGTCTGTCGGCTACTATCGGTGATGCGCAGACTGCTGCCGATTGGCTCGGCGGTGGAACGGGAGTCGAGACGATAGTTCCTGAGATAATTGAGGGACGGACGAAATGGCGGCTCGGAATGGAGCATTTCTTTATCCAAAGTGATGGCTTTGACCAGAGCAGAGATTTCGCAAATCTGTCAGGTGATAATACTGATGTTGGGATGGCAGATGCTTCAAATACAGAAATGCCTCCATCCGGGCGAGTCGAGATAGATCCCGGATATGAGTATATTTATGACTGTGTAAAAGGGAAAAAGGCGATAATTTTTTCAAATTCGCGTGAAGAGACCGAATATGTCACGGCGACTATGCGACAGATAGCCGACAATCGCAGCGATCCGGATAATTTTTTGATACACCACGGAAATCTGTCGGCTTCAATCCGTGAAGAAGCTGAATCAAAAATGCGTGACGATGAGCAGAAATGCGTTGTTGCGGCAACGGTCACTATGGAGCTTGGCATAGATATTGGAAAGTTAGAGCGTGTGGTTCAAAATGATGCACCGAATTCTGTTTCAAGCTTTTTGCAGCGTCTTGGACGTTCGGGAAGACGCGGAGAACCGCCTGAAATGATGATGGTATTTCGTGAGGAAAATCCGCTTCCGAATACTCCGCTTCCGCAGCTTATTCCCTGGGGATTTTTACGTGCGATCGCAATCGTACAGCTTTATATCGAAGAAAAATTTATCGAGCCTCCGTTTGTGAAATCTATGCCGTTCAGTTTGGCATTTCAGCAAACTCTGTCCACTTTGGCATCATCAGGTGAGCTTACTCCGAAAAGACTTGCGGAACGTATACTGACGCTGCCGCCATTTAAAAATATCACTAAGGAAGATTATAAGACTCTGCTTATCGGAATGCTGCAAAATGATTTTTTGGAGCTGACCGAGGAAAATGGACTTATAATCGGATTAAAAGGCGAGAGGATAGTAAACAACTTTAAGTTTTATGCGGTATTCAAGGACAGCGAGGACTATACTGTACGCTGTGAATCGGATGAGATCGGAACTATAACCACTCCGCCGCCTGTTGGAGACAGATTCGCGCTTGCCGGCAGGGTGTGGGAGGTCGAGGAGCTTGACATTGCTCGAAAACTTATATATGTCAAGGCTGTAAAGGGAAAAATGGAGGTCTCATGGCCGGGCGATTACGGTGAAATTCACACAAGGATACTTGAAAGAATGAAGAAGGTCTTAGAGGAAGATACGGTGTATCCGTATTTAAAGCCAAATGCAAGGCATCGCCTTGAGGTAGTGAGAAATTTAGCTCGCAACACGGGGATGACAAAGCATTCAATAGTTTCCTTAGGCGGATACACATGGTGTATGTTCCCATGGCTCGGAACGCGCTCGTTCAGAACTCTCAGAAAATTTATAACTCACAATTCGGCGCGGTTCAAGATAACAAATCTTGAATTTGAGGGCTGCTACTATATGATGTTCAAAATGGAGAATGCGAACGATTATGAGTTTATAAAGGGACTTTGCAATATCGCAGAGAGCGAAGGAATAGACAGATCGAAGCTGGTAAATGTAAACGAGATGCCTGTTTTTGAAAAATATGACGATTATATACCTGCCGAGCTGCTCAGACGGCAGTATGCGGCTGATAAGCTGCGCACCGATGAGATCATGGTCAGACTTCCCGAAATACTTGCGGAATATGAAGAACAAACCGAAGCGTGAGTGATAAAAATGTTAATAAAAGAAAAATATATAACTCTAAAAGATGGAAGACAGGCATTGCTCAGAACTCCTACGGCAGATGATGCGAATGCCATGATAGAATATCTTGAAAAGATCTCATGTGAGACCGATTTCCTTTTAAGGAGCTCGGAGGATCCGCTTCCGAGCTTGGTAGATGAGCAGAGATTTCTTGAAGCTCAGATCTGTTCAAAAACCAAATGTATGATAGCTTGCTTTGTCGATGGTAACCACGTCGGGAACTGTTCGATAAGCTTCAATACAGAGAGAAAGCTGATGCACCGTGCTTCGATAGGCATTGCTGTTATTAAAGAATTCTGGGGGCTTGGGATAGGGACAGCGATGTTTGGCGAGATGGAGCGCATAGCACGTGAATACGGTGCTTCGCAGCTTGAGCTTGAATTTGTTGAAAATAATATACGTGCGCGTGCGCTTTATGAAAAATGCGGATTCAGAATCGTGGGAATACATCCTGACGCATGTATTTGCGAGGATGGTTCTATGGTAAATGAATATTTGATGATAAAGAAAATTTAGGAGAAAACGAAATGATAATAGACGAGAAAAACAGATATTTGGTTTTGCCGGTCTCCGAAAAGACGGCAGCATCAAAGGTCTACATACGTTCGGGAGATAAGCTGCTCCTTGATCTTGATGTAAAGGTCGATTTTTCAAATCCGGAATCGGTGTTTTACTATGATCTGAAGCCCTTTTTCGGACAGAATATTGATGTGTCGCATATATCCGAAAAGTCATTCGGATTTTCTGAGTTTCCTGCCGATGTGACCGATGAAAATCGTCCGCTTATCCATTTTACCGCGAAAAAAGGCTGGATAAACGATCCGAACGGACTTTGCTTCTATGAAGGAAAATACCATATGTTCTTTCAGCACAATCCGGTCGGAACGTGCTGGGGAAATATGCACTGGGGACATGCTGTGAGCTATGATCTTATTGATTGGGAAGAGCTTGAAGATGCGCTTATTCCCGATGAGATGGGAACTATGTATTCGGGAAGTGCGATAGTTGACTATGACAATGTTATCGGTCTTAAGGAAAACGAGCATGATCCGCTGATACTTTTCTATACTGCCGCAGGACGAGAAAATGAGATTTCAAGAGACAAGCCCTATACACAGTGTATGGCATATTCTACTGACGGCGGAAATACCTTCAAAAAGTGGAAAAACAATCCGGTAGTTCCGCATATAAAGGGAGGAAACCGCGATCCGAAGGTAATCCGCGATCCGGAATCCGGAGTATATGTAATGGCTCTCTATCTCGATGGCGATGAATATGCGTTGCTAACATCGTCAAATCTCACCGAATGGAAGCAGATACAGTCGATAAATTTTAAGGGCGATAATGAATGCCCGGATTTCTATCCGCTTCCTGATGAGAACGGTAAGCTGAAATGGGTACTTAACGGAGCGCATGATTGTGCGATGGTCGGAGATTTTGATCCGGAAAAAGGCTTCTACAACTGCGGAGAAGTGCATAAATTCGGTTTTGCAAGACCTTATGCCGCTCAGAGCTTCAATCTCGGATATGATCTTCGCCGTATACGCATAGCATGGAACACATATACCGCTATTCCTTCGAAGAATTTCAACTGTGAAATGGGTATGCCGTATGATGTATCCTTGAAGAACGGCAGGGTAAATGTGACTCCGATACCTGAGCTCGACAATCACTTTACAAAAACAGAGACATATGAAGCTCTGCCCTCGCACGGTATCTCTATGGAAATGCCGCTTCCGTGCAAACTTGATTTTGAATTTTCAAAATCTGAGGAGAATATCATAATAAACATATTTAATAATGAGGTCAAGATCGATGCGGCAGGTACATTGACTGTTAATGATGCTGATCAGATGTTGCTGAATGTAACTGACGGTGTACGATTCTGTCTTATCGCTGACAAGTGCGGCATTGAGATATTCGATGGCAGTGGCTGTGCCTACGGAGCTTTTGTGGCTGATATTCGTGGCGATATGATGACTGTCAGCGGTGAAGGCTCGCTCGACAAGCTTATTGTGAGAACGCTCAAATGAATCGCCTTCTTATAATTGATGGACACAATCTCCATTTTCAGATATTTTTCGGCATACGGTCGAGACTGAAGAAAAACAAGCCTGGAACAGTATCTCCGTTCGGAGTCGGATTTACCGGAGCTATGAAGCGGATAATACGCTTTGCACGTCCAACGCATATAGTCGTTATTTTCGATGGTGAACACGAAAATCCGCGCCGTGCATTATTTCCCGCATATAAAGCCAACCGTCCAGACTACAGCCTTCTGCCTGATGACGAAAACCCATATTTGCAGCTTCCTGCGGTACGTGAAGCACTCGACCGGATGAATATAAAATATGTCGAAACAACTACCGTAGAGGCGGATGACCTCATTGCGGTATGCTGTGAAAGATTTCGTTCGGCGGCTGAGATAATAGTTTGTTCACATGATCACGATTTCTATCAGCTGCTCGGAAATCGCGTAAAATTGATGAATTACAGTGGGAAACAAGGCTCGTTTTACGATGAGAAAAATTTCCGCGATGAATTTCACATATCTCCGCGGCGCTTCGCGGATTATAAGGCATTGACCGGAGATAAATCCGATAATATTCCAGGAGTGCGCGGAGTTGGCTCGATAACTGCGGCAAGGCTTCTCAATCGTTTTGGCGGAGTCGAGGATATAATAGCTCACACTAATGATGTGCGTCAGAAAAAGCTGCGCCGATGCCTTGTTGAAGGTATAGATCGCATGAGACTCAATTATAAATTGGTCAAGCTCGGCGGTGAGCAGTATGAAAATATCGAACTTCCGTGGAAGTTTTCTGAGCTTTCGTATGTTCTGCCTGAGGATTTCAAGCCGCTCCAGCCGAAGCAGCAATCTCGCAGACCGAAAAATAACAAGAACGGAAGCAATCAACAAGATCATCCGTCACGTCTTGCGGAAGAAAAGAAGCCAATATCCGAAAAATCACCCTCAAAGCAGGATAAGCAAACAGTGAAAAACAGGTCTTCAAATGCAAATCCACGTTTTGAAAAGGAGCAGGATACCAAGAAAAATCCAACAAATGCTCAGAAGCCGAGAACAAACGGAAATCGCCGCAGAAAAAACAATTCACATTATTCAAATTCTCAAAGCAACCGTATCCAGACTCGCAAGGAGGCATGGAATGACTAAAGACAGGCTCGGAATATCTTCGGCGTGCTTTTATCCCGAAGAGACATACGACGCGGTAGAGCGTTCAGTATCGCTCGGATTTAAAAATGTCGAGATATTTCTAAACAGCTTTTCGGAGCTTGAAGAACCTTATTTGGATAGACTCGGATCGCTTTGCAGAGAAAACGATGTGACTGTGACATCTGTGCATCCGTTCACCTCAGGATATGAATATATGCTGTTTTTCTCGGCTTACGAAAAGCGTGCGGCAGACGCATGTGAGCTTTACAAGAAATATTTTTTCTCGGCTGCCGAACTCGGCGCAAAATATGTGGTATTTCACGGAGATTCGCTCCGTGCGCCGTTCATCGGAATGGACAGATACTGCGAGGTATTTGAAATGCTTTGTGAAGCGGCATATCGAGAGGGTGTTGCTTTGGCGCATGAAAATGTTTCATCCGCAAGAAGCGGCTCACCTGAATTTATCGCTGAGCTGAGAAAACGTATCGGTGTCGGAAAAGTAAATTTTGTGCTTGACATAAAGCAGGTCCTCAGGGCGGGATATGAACCGTTTGATATGATAAGTGCTATGGGAAGCGATATAAAGCATATCCATATAAATGACTGGAGCTTTTCGAATGACGGAAGCCGTGATGGCGGCTGCCGTCTTCCTGGAGACGGTGAGCTCGATCTTCGCGGTATAATTGATCATTTGGAGAATATGGGTTATTGCGGAAGGTACATTATCGAAGTATATCGAAAAAATTTTGACGGTGATGAGGATATAATAAGAGCTAAGAAAAAGCTACTTACAGCTGACTATTAAATTATTAGGAATATCAATATGAATACTGAATTTTTACCTATCTCACGCGCCGAAATGAATGAGCGCGGATGGGACAGACCGGATTTTGTATATGTGTGCGGAGATGCCTATGTCGATCATCCGAGCTTCGGTGCGGCTATAATAACTCGCGTCCTTGAAGCAGAGGGTTTCCGTGTTGCATTTCTGGCTCAACCGGATTATAAGTCCTGCGAAGCCTTTAAGGAGTTCGGACGACCGCGTCTTGGATTCCTCGTATCAGCCGGAAACATAGACTCTATGGTCGCGCACTATACAGTTTCGAAGAAAAAAAGAAATTACGATTATTATTCTCCCGGTGGAAAGATGGGAAAACGTCCGGATCGTGCTGTTATCGTGTACTGCAACCGTATCAGAGAAGCATATGGTGATGTGCCGATAATTTTGGGAGGGCTTGAAGCCTCTTTACGCAGACTTGCGCATTATGACTATTGGGACAACAAGGTAAGACGTTCGATACTTGTCGATTCGAGAGCTGATATACTGACCTACGGAATGGGAGAGAACATTCTTCGACGACTTGCGCATTTATTGGATCGCGGAATACCGGTAAAAAAGATACATGACGTGCGCGGAACCGTATATCTTACATCAAAAGAGGATAAACCGCACTATGAGGTCGCAGGTGCTTGGGATTATGATGATCTGAAGACCGACAAAAAGCTTTATGCCGAGGCATTCGGCGTGCAGTATAAGAATACCGATGCCATAAGCGGAAAGGCTATGGTGGAATATTACGACAATAAAATGCTTGTTCAGAATCCACCAATGCCCCCGCTCGAACGCGAGGAACTCGATGCTGTATATGCGCTGCCTTATACTAGAAGACCGCATCCGATATATGATAAGGATGGCGGTGTTCCTGCGATAACAGAGGTCGAAATGTCGATAACACATAACCGAGGCTGTTTCGGTGCGTGTAATTTCTGTGCAATAGCTTTTCATCAGGGACGGACTGTCCGTTCACGTTCTATAGAATCTGTGTTGAAAGAGGCTAAGCTCATCACATCTCTGCCGAATTTCAAGGGATATATAAATGATGTCGGAGGACCTACTGCGGATTTCAGGTATCCCGCGTGCAAAAAACAGCTCGAATCCGGAGTCTGCCCGAACAGAAAATGTCTTGCTCCGACTCCCTGTAAGAATCTTATCGTAGATCACTCTGAATATATCGAGCTTTTATCAAAAATAGAGGCTTTGCCGAAGGTGAAGAAGGTTTTCATACGTTCAGGTATACGCTTTGACTATGTTATGGCGGATAAAAATGAGGATTTCTTCAAGAAGCTTGTACACGATCATGTCAGCGGACAACTGAAGGTCGCTCCGGAGCATTGCGCAAATCCTGTGCTTTCTTGCATGGGTAAGCCTTCAATAGAGGTCTTCGAGGCATTCAAAAAGCGTTATTTCGAGCTTACAAAAAGCTTTGGCAAGGAGCAGTATCTTGTTCCGTATTTGATGTCAAGTCATCCCGGAAGCCGTCTTACAGATGCTGTAGAGCTTGCTGTGTATCTTAAGACATGGGGGTATGCGCCTGAACAAGTCCAAGACTTCTACCCGACACCCGGAACAGCTTCTACGGTCATGTATTATACCGGTATCGATCCGCTGACAATGAAACCGATATATTGTGCTGTGGATTATGAAGAAAAGCGAATGCAGCGTGCTCTTTTGCAGTGGAGCAGACCCGAAAATGCCGATCTGGTGCGTGCGGCACTCAAAAAATGTCATCGTGAGGAACTTATAGGCTTTGGTCCTGAGTGCCTTGTAAAGCCGCAGAATGCCGGCGGATACCGAAATAAGAATTTTAACAAGGATGGCGGACACAAAAAATACGATGGCGGAAATAAGCGATCCAATGGCAGGCATAACACGAAAACACCGGATAAAAGCGGACGATCATATGCAAAAAGATCATCAAAAAAGGGAGACCGATTCGGTAAATAAGCCGCCGTATACACGCTTTACAACATTACATTAATCTTACAATTATCAAACAGCTATTGCAAAAATTCACCGAATGGTGTAGAATATTATCATTAAAGAAATCTTATTTGCTGTCGGGGCTCGGGTCGAAAGTGTTCCCGTCAGCAGTTGATTCTTCGCAAACTGCGCCTCAGAAGGGCGAGAAAGGAAGCTTTTGCATTTGTAAAAGCTATGGTCATAAAAATGCCGATGCAAACCGCCGACAAGCAAATGAATCCCGCCGACCGTTCGAAGACGATAACCTTTTCCGTGCATGATGAGAAGGAGGTCGAAATGCGCAATATCCTGACCACTATATATGAGGCTCTGCGCGAGAAGGGATACAACCCGATAAACCAGATAGTCGGATACATTCTGTCGGAAGACCCGACATATATAACTAACTATAAAAATGCCCGCAGTCTTATCCGCAAAATCGACCGTGACGAGCTTCTGAATGTGCTCGTTCGGAATTATCTCGGTATTTGACTTTTTGCCTATATGGATATAATAGATCTTCATACAATGAAAAAAACGGAGAGCTGCGGCTCTCCTTATTCTGCTGCTCAAAATGGGTTGACCGTTGCGCTCGGAAGCTTTGACGGAGTCCATTTGGGACATTCAAAACTTCTTGGACTTGCAGTGGAGGATGCCAAAAGAAATGGTCGTGCCTCGGCTGTTTGGACGTTTGCAAATTCTCCGTCGGTGCTTCCGGAAAAGGTCGGTATGCGTTCTATCACAACGCTTTCGGACAAGCTCGAACTGTTTGCCGAGCTCGGTATAGATTATGCTGTGCTTGCGCAGTTTGACGATGTTCGCTCACTCTCGCCGGAAGAATTTGCGCACTATATTCTCATAGATGCCTGTGGTGCGAGAGCTGTAGTCTGCGGATTTAATTATACTTTCGGAAAGGGTGGAGCGGGAAAGCCCGAGACGCTTAAAGCGATATTCGGCGATTCCTGTATGGTCGTTCCTCCGATAAGTATAGGTTCTGATCCGATAAGTTCAAGCTCAATACGTGCGCTTATCGAAAACGGTGATACCGAAAGGGCTGCTATGCTTCTCGGACGTGACTTTTTTATAAATACTGTAGTTGTTCACGGAAAAGCACTCGGACGTACCATCGGACTTCCGACCATAAATCAGAATTTTCCGAAAGAGCTTATAGTTCCGAAGGCAGGTATATATGCGAGCAGGGTTGCTATTGATGGCAGGGAGTACATCGGTGTGTCAAATATAGGAACTCGTCCGACGGTCGATGATTCCAACAAGGTCAACTGCGAGACTCATATAATCGGATTCGATGGCTGGCTATATGGTAAAAAAATTAAGGTCAGCTTTTCAAAGCGGATAAGAGATATAATAAAATTTCCGAATATCGATTCGCTCAAAAAGCAAATAGAAGCGGATGCGGCGGTTTCTGCCGCTTATTATAAAAATATATCATGAAAAAAATATTTTCGCTTTTGTTGGTCGTATTTACGCTTGTCGGTATGGTCATGCCGATATTTGCCGATGAAGAGGAGAATTACGATCCGCCTGAGCTTGTAAACATTACCTCTGCCAGCGTATACTGCGTTGAAGAGGATAGATTCATTTACAGCTTGAATGAGGAAAAACAGGTATATCCGACATCAACGGTAAAGCTCATGGTCGCGATCCTCGCGGTCGAAGCCTTTGGAGAGGAGCTTGACAGAAAGATCACAGTTCCGGTCGAGGCGATATTGTCTGTTCAAGGAAACAATATAAAATTAAAGCGCGATGAAGTGCTGACTGCGCGTGAGCTTTTGTATGCACTTATCTGTGGCGGTGCAAACGATGCTGCCGCTGTTCTGGCTTACGAAATATCCGGATCGGTCGATGAGTTTGTGAATAAGATGAATGAAAAGGCTCAGGAGATCGGCGCGGTAAATACGAAATATTTAAACGTATCCGGAATACATCATCCGGCGATGGTCACGACAGCTAAGGATACTGCGATAATAGCCGCCTATGCTGCGCATTTCGAATTCATCTGTGAGGTTTCGTCAGCCGAAAAATATGTTATCGAAGCTACAAATAAATCTGGGGCAAGGACGGTCTACAACAAAAACTATTATTTTGCGACAAATCTGGAGTACAAATACATATGGTCTGTTCCACGTGGACTTAATGCCGGCTTTACAAACGAAGGCGGATATTGTGTTGCTACTACAGCTTCGAAGGATGGACTTACATATATAGTGACGGTTATGGGAGCATCTAAGGATGACGACTATATTTATTCCTATACAGAAGCCGCAAAGTTAGTCAAGTGGGCACTTAAGGCATATGGATATAAGACCGTGCTCTCCACATCCGATATGATATGCGAGGTTCCTGTGAGACTTGCCAGTAAAGTAGATTATGCGGCATTGTTCCCGTCCGAGCTTATCGAGCTTTATCTTCCGGTCGATGTTGATGTTGAAAATGATGTAAAGATAAGCTGGGAGCTTACCACAGATCATTTTACAGCACCTGTAAGCGAGGGGGAGGTCGGCGGAACTCTGACGGTATCCTTCGAGGATAAAGATCGCGGAGACAGCTTTGTAGGGCATTATAAATTGGTAACACGTGCAAATGTTGACCGGAACAACTTTTTGTATATTCTTGATCTTTTAAAGCTGCTGTTTGAGACAACTGCGTTTAAGACTGTCGTTGTTATCGTAATCATTTCTTTTGTGGGTTATATAGCCGCGGCGGTGTATATCGCCAACCGAAAAAGAAAATATCTTCCACGCCGTCCAAATAGTTCGCCTAATGCCGCTAAACGAAAAAATCAAGCTCAGCATAATAAAAACATTCGCTGAGGTGCAATAAAGTCGTTTTAGATGGGATTGTGCTTTAAGTGCGTTGGCTTTTTCCGAATTCGTTTTTGCTGACATTACAATTTAAATATTTTACAGAAAGGGATGACCAATTGATATGAGAACAACTATTGGTATAGATTTTGGCGGAAGCAGTACCGAAATATATGTCAAAGGAAAGGGCATAGTTCTTAGAGAACCTTCTATAGCAGCTGTGGATGCAGGCGGCAATGTGATCGCAGTAGGTGCGGAGGCTTTGCTCATACGCGGACGTGCGCCCGGTTCTGTAACTATTCGCCGACCGATACGTGACAGTGTTATCTGCGATTTTAATTTGACTGCCGAGATGCTCGATAAGTTTATCGAAACGGCTGTGCCGGGAGGTCGAAAAAAGGCATTCGTGTCTGTAAAATGCGGAGTCGGTGATAAAGATCGACAGATGATAAGATCGGCGTTGTCGGATTGCAGAGTGTCAAGCTGTGAATTTGTTGAAGCACCGCGTGCAGCTTTGCTCGGAAGCGGATATACGGATGAGGGCGGAGTATTGCTATGCGACATAGGTGCAGGCTCGGTCGAATGTTCTTTTTTGCGCGATGGAGATATTTTGAGGACTGAGACTTATTTTGGCGGCGGAAGAGACGCGGATAAAGCTATATGTGCATATTTGAGACGGAAATACGGTCTTGCTGTCACAAAGATAGCAGCCTCCGCAGCTAAGCATAAGCTTGATCTTACCGCAGATTCCGATGAATCTTTGGTTTTATCTGGACTTGACACTTCTACAGGACTGCCAAAGAGTCGAAAGGTCTCTCCGGCAGAAATAATGCGCTGCTCAGCACCTCAGATAAAGGGGGCTTTGGACTGTGTTACTGCGGTCAAAGAAAATCTTCCGAGATATGCCGGTGTAGAGTCCACAGCCGAGAGGGTGATACTTGTGGGTGGTGGTGCAGCTCTTCCGGGTATCGCCGAGTATATCGAAGCTGAGATCGGCATTCAGACTTCGGCGGTAGATGCACCGATGGACTGCGTTGCGAATGGACTTGGCAAGATCATTGAGCAGTGATATAAAGATAATAAAAAGATCGTCTTCGAAATAAAGACGATCTCGGATTAAAGACAAAAGGAGTTTAGCGAAATGGCGAAGCTCCTTTTTTCTTTAATCTGAAGCTTGTGGAGCAAGCCGTTATAGATGTAAAAATTCGATAAGCAGAAGCCATGAGAGACCGTAATAGGTTATGACCGCAACAAGATCGTTCAGTGTTGTGATCAACGGACCGGAGGCTACTGCCGGGTCTACGTTTATTTTTTTGAAAAATATCGGAATGATCGTACCTATTATGCTCGAAAGGAATATCGAAATGAGCAGAGCGATTCCGGCACAAGCGGACACCGAAAATGCGAAGGCTGCCGTTTGATCTTTAAAAAGCATAAGGTATACGCCAACCAGTGCAAAGGACAGTACTCCGAGGATAGAACCGTTCATTATGCCTATGCGTGCTTCTTTGCAGATGAGATACAGCTTTTCTTTTGCAGTCAAACGCTCGTCGGTCAGGACACGTATAGTGACTGCGAGAGACTGTGTTCCGACATTCCCCGCCATGTCGAGTATCAAGGATTGGAAGCTGACGATGATCGCGAGATGTGCAACTATGCTTTCAAATGCACCGACAACGCTTGAGACTATGAGCCCGAGTCCGAGTAGGACTATGAGCCACGGGAGACGTTTTCGGATACTTTTTGTGAGTGGTTCGTCAAGGTCTTCTTCTGCCGAAAGTCCGGCGAGCTTTGCGTAATCATCTTCCATTTCATCGTTGAGGAGCTGAGATATGCTTTGAGATGTCAACACACCTCTCAGCTTATTTTCTTCATCAAGGACTGGGATCGAATCTTCAGAATATCCGTTTATTCGTTCTATGCAGTCCTCAATAAGCTCGTTGGCATATACATACGGATAAGATGTGACGGTTATGTTAGAGAGGGCTATATTTTCACGTGCGATTATCAGATCCTTAAGGTCTATCGCGCCGACGAATATACCGGTCTTATCCGTGACATATATGGTCGATATATTGTCGTTTTCAGCTGCCTGCTCGATTAGTTCGTGCATGGCTTGGCGCACTGATGAGCCTTCACATATGCTTATGAAATTTGTCGTCATCTTGCTGCCGATCTCGTCCTCATCAAAATTGCTGAACATTGAGATCCTTTGCTTGACCTCTTCGTCCATTAGATTTATTAGTATCGTTCGGTCGTCACGCTGTATCTCTCCGAGATATTCGAGCATAGTAGAGGTTTCGAGATGTGAGATCACAGCAGCGCGTTTTTGAATGCCGATCTCGCTCAGATATTCGTTTCTTGATTCGGAATATTCGAGTATATTTGCTAGGACTTCAGGGCTTAAAATACTGTAAAATCTGCAGCGTTCGTCTTTATTCAGCAGATCTATTGCTGTTGCAATATCGTTTTCGTGATATGCAAGAATGCGTTCCTGCATAAGCTTCGGGGTTAGGTTGCTGCGGATAAGCTCTGCTGCGTCCGATCTGTAATCGGGGCATTGCGTAAGAGCTGTTTCGATTTGAGCTGTGTTTTTTGTGATCATTGTCATGTTCCTCCTTTACGCATCTGACTTCGTAAAGGCGAGCATAGCTCATCATATCCGCAAATGGGCATAAAAATACCATTGCCTTTGCGGAAGGTTGACTACGCTCGTCCTTTTGATGATGTAGTGCAATTTTAAAACAGACAATGGTTATGATATATATTCGCGAAAAAGCGGTCAGAATATCGGCGGTTTTCCGTCAATGATAGTCTGACTGTATATATAATATCCAACGTCTGTTTTTCGACTACCACTACTGCCGTCCATATTCGTACCATAGCTTCCGCACGTGCGAAAGCTTCCTTTCTCTCTTTCTCAGAGCTAAATTCTTTTGTCAAAAGGCATTTCTTCCGTTTGACCTTTAAAAATTATACCATGATTTTGACATTTTTGCAAGCTTAAATTGTAAATAAAATTAAAAACAAAAATTATCGGAGATGTGATTATACATCTCCGATAATTTGATAAATCAGTCTTTTATACGCTGAACATCCGATGTGCTGTTTCCTGCGTCGGCAGTACTGGGAACATATTCGTGTAATGTTACCTTTACATCGACATATTTTCCATTGCGGACGACCTTTACGGTAATAACATCGCCGACCTCATGACCCTTGATCGCGGCCTTGACATCTGTACTGTATTCAACTTCTATATCGTCAACGGCAACTATGCGGTCTCCGCTTTGAAGATCATTTTCCTCAAATTCGGACGAGCTGACGTATACGCCGAGCGAATTGACTCCGTAACGCATTGCATCCCAACTGTTGTTTATATCGATTATGTTTATACCGAGCATTACTCTGCCGCGAACATAACCGTAATTCGTGAGCTCTGTTGCAACATTGATAGCGGTGTCTATCGGAATTGCGAAGCCTATGCCTTCTACAGATGTTCCAGAGGAAGTTGACGAGGATTTTGCATTTACTATTCCTATAAGCTCACCGTAAAGATTGAAAAGTCCACCGCCTGAGTTTCCGGGGTTTACAGCTGCGTTGGTCTGAATGAGATTCATTTCGGTTCCGCTGATATTTACATCACGCGAAAGTCCGCTAACGATACCGTTAGTTACCGAGCCGCCGAATTCACCGAGCGGATTTCCTACTGCAACGACTTCCTGACCGACTTTAAGCTCATCACTGTCACCTATGAGAGCGAAGGGAAGATTTGTTGCATCGACTTTTATGACTGCAACATCGCTGTCGGAATCTGTTCCGATGAGGCTTGCGGTATATTCGGTGCCGTCAGTTAGCTTTACTTTTATCGTGCTTGCACCGCTCACAACGTGATTGTTCGTTATTATGAGACCGTCTTCGCTGATTATGACTCCAGAACCTGCGCCGGATACGATATAGTTTCCGCCGCCCCAGAAAGATGTATCGGTAGTTACCGATTCTGTAGTTATCTCGACTACTGTCGGTGATACGGCAGCGGCGACCTGCTCATATGTTCCGGCTGTCTTGTTTCCGCCGGCGAAGGACTGGAATATTACCGAGGGACTTCCGGAATTTGATGATGAGCCGCTTGATACTGAAGTCTGATTTTCGGTCATTTTATTTGCCGCATAAGTTCCGGCAAATGCCGCACCGCCGGAGAATACCATGCAGAGCGCAACAACTGCTGCGACTGCGCCTGTGCTCATTTTTGCTTTCGGGGCTTTTGCACGCTTTGACGGATTGTTGTTGATGTATACCGTTTGACGCGGAACGTGTGCATAGTTTGAAGTAGTATCGCGGTATTTTGCAAATCCGGAGGCAGTATCATTTGTGTTTGCATCAGCGTTTTGGCTTGTCGTTTCCGAAACGCTCGGAGCTTCTTTTGATGTGCTGCTTTCGGTTGTGTTTTCTGCGGAAGAAACGTCGCTTATCGTCAGCGGCGCATTGTCAGTTGCAGCCGCCGGAGTATCGACCGCGGTTTCTTCACGCGAAATGTTCTGAACATTTTCATTTGTGTTCTCATTGTTGGGGATGCTGTTGTTGTCCATAATAATTTTCCTCCGTTAATAATTTATATTTTTTTCTTTTCCTTTTCTTTTTACGATCTTTTTGATCGTGATTATATTATAATATATCAATGTGACGGCTGTATGACGGCGAATTAAAAATTCGCTGAAATAAAATTTATTTTGTGTGAAAAAAATCAGGGTTGTAAAACCCTGATTTTTTTGAGATCATTCGAATAATTCGGTATATTTTGCGATTTCTTCCTCAATAGCGGACTGCTTGGAGGCGAAGGTGGAGGCTACCTCTCCGTCCTGAGAGAGGATAGAACCGATAACACCTGAAAGCGTAGATGAACCGGTGTTCAGAGTGAAGCCTATGTTCGGATAAATGTATTTATCGAGCATTTCGATGGATTCATCATCGCGCATATACTTGTTCTGGAGCATGGTCTCGTAGTATAACGGACGCAGATATGAATATCCTTCATATGCGAGAGCTTCGACTACTGCCGAGGTCTTTTCGAGATCCTGTGCCGTGGTCGGGATGACCATGAATTTTGTACAGTCAGGCTCGATAAAATAAGTATCCTGATTTTCATCGAGCTTCGGAGTCGGGAGAACACCGAAATCGCTGTCCATGTCTCTGAACTTCTGTGCAGAGCCTACACCGTGTACATAGAACAATGCTCTGTCATTCTGGAACAGACGGAATACGGCTGCGTCACCATCTGTGCCGGTGTTCTTGTTCTTTCTCGGATTATAAATATCGTCTGCATAGAGCGAAGCATAGTCGCGGAGCTTTGTGATCGTATCTACCAGAGCCGAATCGGAGAAATTTACATGAGGAATATCGGAGGAATCCTTTACTATATATTCCTTTTTAACTCCGGAGCTGAGTCTGACCATTCCGTCAAGTCCGACAAAGGCATATAAGTCGTTGTCATCGAACTGTGTATCACCGTTGAGGTCGGTAGTGACATTTTTCGTAACTTCGAAATAAGTCGGAAGAGTCCAATCACCGTCACGTACTATCTGATAAAGATCGGGAAGCTTATACTGCTCTGCGAGAGTGTGGTTGTAGAACATTGCCAGAACACTGTCCATGTGAGTTATCATGACATTTCCGACAGCCGAGCAAAGCTTGCCGTTTATCGACATTGCTTCTGCATAGTTCTGATCCCACCACGGTTTTGTAAGATCGACATATTCGAGTGTATTCCAGTCAACGAGATATTCGGTGCCGAGATTCATCTGATAGGTCGGGATTATTAAATCATATTCATCGTCTCCTGCCATTACGGTCTGAGTTATCGTGCTTTCAAAGCTGTCTGTGACATCGACTTCATTGAACTTTATTCCGAAACGCTCGGCAACGCGGTTTGTACGTGTGTAGATAGCATCATTGAGCACATCGCCGTTTTCTTCTTCAATATAAATATGCTCGTTGTTGTAGATACCATAGCCCTCGATCTTTGTGAGTATCGTAAATTCTCCGCCGTATTTTTTGTCAGGGAGATTAGGCTTAAGTTCCTCGACCTCAGCTTCTGTTGTGGTGTCGGAGTTCGTTTGTTCGCTATTTGTGCTGCCCTGCTCTTGGCTGCCGCAGGAAACTGCAGAAGCGAGCATCAGCATTGCGAGGATAAGTGAAAGCTTTTGCTTTTTCATAGTTATTTCCTTTCTGCTTCTTTTCGAAGCTTGGTTTAAAAGACGGTTGAAAAAATTTTAGTGCTTTTAAAAATGTCGCTACAGAAGTCTGTGTAAAAAGCAACTTTATAATTATATTCTATCACACATTTTGCCGATTGTCAAGAGAAAACAGAAAATTTGTCGGAAAAAATTTATCAAACCGAAACAAGTTTCATGTAACGTTCCATGAAACTTGTTTCGATAATCTGTTTCGGATAAATTATCTGCGTGTTAAAAAATACAATGTTTTTAAGCTTTTAAAGGTCAAAAAGGTGATATTATATAAAAATATATTTTTATTTTTTTTTTTTTTGTTGACTTTTTCTGCAATTTGTGCTATAATATTTATAATGAATTTATCTTGGAGGTAATACCAATTATGAAAAGAACGCTTTCACTTATTTTAGCTGCACTCATTTTATCCGCATCGGTTTCATGCGGAGGATCGAACGAGGTCTCCGATGACACAACATCAGATACCCAAATCCAAATCTCTTCATCCGAAACAAACGAGTATGATGACGAGCTTCCCGAAAAGACATTCGGCGGTCGTACCATAACGTTTGGTGTCTCGACTGCGAGCGAAGGTGATATTATTGCCGAGGAGGAAGAGAACGGCGATGTTGTCAATGATGCTATAGTCAAGAGAAATCGTGCGGTAGAGGAGAGATTTGAGGTAAATATTGAAAATTATGTTGTCTCGGATGATCTTTATAACTGGTACGACAAGCTTGCGACCTCTGTTCTTGCCGGAGACAATATCTGTGATGTTGCCGGTCACTATGCGTATCTTACATACAAGGCTGTACAGAAGGGAATATATCAGGACTGGAACACGATCCCGTATATCGATCAGTCGAAGCCGTGGTGGAGACAGGATGTCAACGAGAGCGCAACGATAAACGGAAAGCTCTTCGGAATCACCGGTTATCTCGGAATGTCACTTATGGACTACACATTTGCGATGTTCTTTAACCAGAAATATCTTGAAGATTACGGCTACAAGTCGGAAGATCTTTATCAGCTTGTATACGATGGAAAGTGGACATTCGACAAATTTTCCGAGATCATCAAGAATATGTATGTCGATCTGAACTCAGACGGTCAGCGCGATGATGATGATTTCTACGGATATGCGACAAGAACTTCAACTCCGCTCGACATTTGGCAGGCTGCATTCGATATGCCTATCAGTCGCAAGTCCTCAGACGGAAAGCTTGAGCTTGATGTACTTACCGAAAAGCGTGTGTCGGCACTTGAAAAGCTGAACACATTCTACACCACTAACAATGGTGCAAGACTCCAGACGAATCCCGGTTACACCACTTCATGGATCTGGTATGAGCAGTTCAACTTTGCGAGTGGAAGACAGACCTTCGTACCGAGTATATTCTTGGCGGCTCATGAGCTTTACCGAGATATGACTGATAACTATGGAATAGTTCCGATACCGAAATGGGATGAAGAGCAGGAAAATTATTATGCAAATATAAATGACAGATATGCTGTCTGGGGAGTTCCGATGACTGTTACCGATACCGAATTTGTAGGAATAATAGTCGAAGCTATGGCGAGCGAGACCTTGAAGACGGTATATCCTGCATATTACGATGTTGCTTTGAAGGATAAGTTCTCGAACGATGAGGACACGGCAAAGATGGTCGATATAGTTTCGGCAGGTATGCAGTTTGATGTCGCATATATGTTCGGCGAATACCTTTCGAATGCGCCGTATATGTTCAGATACCGCATACAGGCTGGATCGAATGATCTTGCTTCCACATATGCTGAGTCGGAATCGAAAATCAAGGTAGGTCTTGAGGAAATATATAAAATGTACGAATGACATTTTTGAGGGAGAAAAATCAATTCTCCCTCTTTTTTATTTTTAAAAACTGTTGCAATATTATCTTTCTTGTGATATAATAAATGTAACAGTCAAAAGAAAGGAAACTTTTGCAACAAGCGAAAGCTGTGGTCGTATATATGAAGAAATACTTTTTTGGTGCGGATATACTTCTTCCGAAGTTTCGTCTCGATGCCGAAAGAATGAAAAAATGGGCGTGTATTGCCTGTGATCAGTATACATCCGAGCCTGATTATTGGAAGAATGTTGAGGATATTGTAGGAGCATCGGAATCAACGCTAAAGGTCACGCTGCCCGAAATTTGGCTCGATGAAGCCGAAGCGAGGATACCTGCAATAAATGCAAATATGGTCGAATACACATCTTCGGTTCTCGACAGTTTTCCTGATTCGATGATATACCTTGAAAGACGGCTGAAAAACGGTTCTGTGCGCCGAGGGATAGTCGGTGCGGTCGATCTTGAAGAGTATGACTATAACAAGGGTGCAAGCTCCTTGATACGCGCTACCGAAGGAACTGTGCTTGAAAGGATACCGCCGCGTGTAAAGATACGCAAGGGAGCAAGTATCGAGCTTCCGCATATAATGATACTTATAGACGATCCTGAAAAAAGTGTTATAGAGCCGCTCACCGGTAAAAATTATGAGGTCGCATATGATTTTGACCTTATGAAAGGTTCGGGACACGTCAAAGGCACATTTATCCCTTCAGACGAGCAAGAGAGAATAAATTCTTCGCTTAACAGCTTGGCTCACGGTGAGTTTCCGCTGCTTTTTGCAATGGGTGACGGAAATCATTCCTTAGCTTCTGCAAAGGCATTTTGGGAGCATATAAAACCAACTCTTACGGAGAATGAAAAAAATGTACATCCGGCGAGATATGCGCTTTGTGAGATAGTGAACATTCACGATGCTGCACTTGAATTTGAACCGATATATCGGGTGCTTTTCGGTGTAGAGCCGGAGAAGGTGGTTTATGAGCTTTGCGAATATGCGAGATCGCTGCCGAAGAATGAGTTGCCGAAGCAGTGCGTGACCGTGGTTACATCTCTTGGAGAAAAAGAGATAATATTCGATGACCCAACATCATTTTTGCCAGTCGGAACTCTACAGAGCTTTCTTGACGAATATGCAAAAAAGAACGGTGCTAAGATAGATTATATTCACGGAGTCGATTCGGTAAAGAAACTGGTCACAAATGATTCGGTCGGATTTATCTTTAAGGGAATGGAAAAATCGGAGCTATTCCCAACAGTCATAGCCGATGGAGCTTTGCCGCGAAAGACATTTTCTATGGGTGAGGCTGATGATAAACGCTTCTACCTCGAAGCAAGAAGTATAGTACTTTAATTATTGAAAGGAAACAAAAAATATGTTAAAAGGATTCGTTCCGTTTGAATTTGAATGCTCTTCACCTGAGTCGGTTGGTATAGATAGCTCAGCTATCGCAGCTTTCGAAGAGATAATTCGCGAGAAAAATATAGGTCATCACGGATATATGTTTTACAGGCACGGTAAATTGGTCGCTTCGTCTATAGCTGCGCCATACCGTTTCACCGATAAGAGACATGTATATTCGATAAGCAAAAGCTGGACATCTACGGCTATAGGAATTGCTGCCGATGAGGGACTTATAAATTTGGATGACAAGCTCATTTCATATTTCCCTGACGAGCTTCCTGAGAATATATGTGAGAATCTTGCTGCGATGACTCTTCGCCATGTTCTTTCGATGAACACCGGACATCAGACCGATACGCTCGGAAGAGTGGCTTCGCGTGAGCCAGGATGGGCAAAGAGATTTTTGGCGCTCGATGTTGAAAATGTTCCAGGAACGCATTTTGCGTACAATTCGACCGCAACATATATGCTGTCGGCTGTGATAACTAAGGTCACAGGGATGCGCATGGTAGATTATCTGAAGCCGCGTCTGTTTAATCCGCTTGGAATAGAGAATGTCTGGTGGGAGGAATCCCCGGATGGAATAAATGACGGTGGCTGGGGAATACATATTTCACCCGAGGATATGTTGAAGCTTGGAGTTCTATATCTTAATAAAGGACTTTGGAACGGAGAGCGGATACTTTCCGAAAAGTATATCAATGAGGCGGTATCCGCGATTTCGGATAACAGCTCAGGCGAAACGATCGACTGGAAGTTGGGATACGGATTCCAGTTCTGGAGATGTCAGCATGATTCGTATCGCGGTGACGGAGCGAACGGACAGTATATAATCGTCTCTCCAGATAAAGATTCGGTCGCTGTGATAATTTCGGAGAACGGAAATATGCAAGAGATACTCGATGCTTATTGGGATACTGTTTATTATTCGATGAGCGATGGGGCATTGCCGGAGAAGACTGAAAAGTATGATATTGCGGCGTATCCGTGTTCGAGCCTACCGATGGTATGCAGTGAGCCTATAATGCCTGTTACATATCATATAGGTAATAATTTTACAAACATCAATGAGATCTCATTGAGAACTGCCGGAGATCAGCTTATAGTTAAGCTGTCGGGCGATATGTGTTCAGCTGTCGAGGTAATTTGCGGATCTGGATGCTGGGAATACAATCGGTTTGATCATTGCCCGATGTCACCGACTGAATTTGTCGGATCGCTTGCCATTGGAATAAGAGCCGAGATCGCAGCTGCATGGGGAATTGAAAATTCTGTCATTATTATAAAGCTTCGTTTTGTATCGACTCCTCATGAGATAGATATTGAGCTTGATCGTGCAAACGGCAAAATGTATATTTCAAAATCGCTCAACAAGGGAAAAAACAAGGCAGAATTTGAATTGGGCTGAATGCACAAAAAAATCAGCACATTTTGTATAATGTGCCGAACAACATGGAAATAGTCAAACAAAATTTACCGATTTTTTTTGAAAACCTCTTGACAAATCGATCGATTTAAGGTATTATATTACTGTAAGCAATTTTTTTCAAAAAGGAGATAATTTACAATGAAAACTGTAGATATTAAGCTTTCGTCCATTGAGGACGTTCGTAATTTCGTAAACATCGTCTCGAAGTATGAGATCGATATTGATCTTTCGTCGGGTCGCTATGTCGTTGATGCAAAGTCGATCATGGGAATCTTCTCGCTCGATCTTCTTAAGCCGATAAAGCTCACCGCTCATA
The DNA here is from genome assembly GCA_964603455.1 of uncultured Lachnospiraceae bacterium. Lineage (GTDB taxonomy): Bacteria > Bacillota > Clostridia > Oscillospirales > CAG-272 > Flemingiibacterium. The sequence continues at coordinate 22,708 of CAZRVL010000007.1, read as the reverse complement.
CCGACAACACCGATTCGCTCTTTGCTGAGATCAAGCAGTACATGATCTGAAAAAATAAAAGCCGAAGCACCGCGAGATTATCCTTGCGGTGCTTTTTTGGTATCTATAATGAATAAACAGCCCTGTGGATTCATATAATCACGCGGAGGTGTATTTTAATGAAGAAAATAATTTCGGCGATCCTTGTTTTATCATATCTCATATTCGGAGTTTCGGCGAGTGATTTCGGCGTACCGAGCTGTATATTGATGGAGGCATCGAGCGGACTCGTGCTGTATGAGGATAATGCTGACGAGGCTCTGCCGCCGGCATCTGTGACTAAGATAATGACGCTTCTGTTGGTAATGGAAGCTATAGATGACGGAAAATTAAAATGGGATGACATGGTGCAGACATCCGAATATGCAGCATCTATGGGCGGCTCGCAGGTATATCTTGAAGTCGGGGAAGAGATGAGCGTTTCGGAAATGGTGAAATGTGTTGTTGTGTCGAGTGCAAATGATGCGGCGGTCGCATTAGCGGAGAAGGTAGCCGGAAGTGAGGAAAATTTTGTTGTAAAGATGAACGAGCGTGCAAAGGAGCTTGGCATGGTCAATACCGTATTCAAGAACACTAACGGGCTTGATGATACGGTCGATGGGCATATCACATCTGCACGGGATATAGCTTTAATGTCACGTGAACTTATCGTAAAGCACCCCGATATACTTGAATATTCCTCTATTTGGATGGATACTGTGCGAAACGGCGCATTCGGACTGACGAACACAAATCGCCTGATACGCTTTTACCGCGGAGCGAACGGACTTAAGACCGGATCTACATCTAAGGCGAAATTCTGCATAAGTGCTACAGCCGAAAGAGACGGGATGGAGCTTATTGCCGTGGTTATGGCGGCGGAGACGCGGGATGTGCGCAACGAAGCGGCAAAGAAGCTGCTCGACTACGGATTTGCGAATTGGGAGCTTGCGGTAATGGAATTTGAGGAACTTGATGCTATGGATGTTGTCGGCGGAGTAGAGCCTTCGGTAGAGCTCGTATATTCGGAGATGAAAGCCGTAGTACAAAAAGGATCGTCGGCGAAGATCGAGCGGATATATGAGCTGCCCGAAAAGATCTCAGCACCGATAGCCGAAGGTGAGCAGCTCGGAACGGTAAGATATTTATTATCCGGCGAGGTGATCGCAGAGACACCTATATATGCGGCGAGTGAAGTCAAACGACTGGGGTATTTCGGTATTCTCGGAAGATTTTTAAAAAGGCTGACGCTTTCGGAAATGTAATATTAAATACGGTTTAAAATTACAAATATCTAACAATGCGAAGAAAAGACTTGAAGAAAAGTTTGACTTGTGGTAATATATTGTCAGGGAAAAAATCCAAGTGTAGGAAAAAAGCGGATAAAGAACGGCTTCCATGTGAGACCGGAAGGCATTCTGCAAGGCGCAGTTTCGAACTGGGATTCCCGGAAAAATTTTTAAAGGAGAAAAACACAATGAGAAATCTCAAAAAGTTTCTTGCATTAGTGCTTGCTACTCTTATGGTAGTCAGCGCTGCTGCAACGGTTTCTGCTTACTCAGATGTGGCTGATGACAGCGTATACGCTGAAGCAATCGCTGCTCTGACTGAGTACGGAATCGTCAACGGCACCAACGCCGAGCTTGATACCTTCTCGCCCGATGATGATGTCGTAAGATTCCAGATGGCCCTCATGATGGCACGTGCTCTCGAGCCCGATACCACCGACTGGGAAAATGGAATGGCAATTTTCGAAGACGTCACCGAATGGTATGGCGCAATCGCATACGCTTACATGAACGGTATTGTTACCGGTATGGACGCTACCCACTTTGAGCCGAAGTCCGGCATCAGATGCCAGGACGCTCTTATCATGGCAGTCCGTGCACTTGGCTACGATGTAGACACCACCCTCACTCCTTATTGGATCGGTGCTTACCAGACCGCAGCTAAGATTGGTCTCACCGCTAATCTCCAGGTAACTGACCCGGCTAAGACTCTCACCAGAGCTGAAACCGCACAGGTTATCTACAATATGCTCAAGGCTACACCTGCTGACGGCGGTGCTACCATTGAGGCTAAGAATTTCGGCGCAGCTACCGCTGAGAACACCACTACTTTCGTTCTCACCGCTACCGAAAATCAGGCATATCTCCAGAACGGAACTACCGAAGCTGGTTATGTTGGTATCCAGACTCTCGTTAACGGTATTCCTTCCGGCGACATCGTTTATGTTCCTGCTGAGCTCCTCGGCATCGACGCTGACGATGTTGATGATTACTTCGGCTATGCATTCGATCTCGTAAACTTCGATGCAAAGACCAACAAGTTCGACAAGGCTATCATGGGTGCTGAGCCTGTAGTAGTTTACAACGCTGACGTCACTGTTAGCGGCAGCAAGATCTCCTACAACGGTGTTACATATGTTGCAGGCGATTCCATCACTGGTGCTGCTCTTAGAAACGAAATCGTTATCTTCAACGGCGGTAAGCTCGCAAATGCTGCGAAGATGCTTCTCACCGATAAGGATGGCAACATCGTTAACTACAACCGCGAAGTTCTCGCTACTTTCGCATATGAGACCGCTACCGGTGCTAAGTACTATGCTTACGAGGATGTTACTACCGGTAAGGCAACCGTTATTTCCGAGGCAGTTGCTCTCGAAAAGTTCGGTGTAGCAGTTGACAATGATTCTTATGTTGAGTATCAGACTCTTACTGCTGAAGACCTCAATGGTAACTACCAGATCACCTTCTTTGATGATGACCGCGACGGCAAGTTCGAGCGTGCAATCGTTACTGAAGTTTACCTCTCTGCTTTCAAGGGACAGAGCAGCGGCAAGGAAACCTTTGGTCCTATGGCTGGTGAGAAGAATGTAACTTATACTGAAAAGCTCTCCAAGGGCAATCTCTTCACTTACACCTACAACGAGCAGACCAAGGTTGTAACTGTTCTCGATGTTATCGAGGCTCAGACCGGTACTCTTACAAGAGTAAACACCACTAAGAACAACGGCGACGGCAAGTATGCAGTTGTTGTTACTATCGATGGCGTTCAGTATACCCTCGGTAATGCTGCACGCGAAGCAGCTGGTCTTACCAGTGCTAAGATCTATGACAAGGCTGAGGGCTCCTTCGATAAGGTTGCTGACGCAGCTGTCAACTACTACTATGATGCAGTAAGCTCTATCGCTGCTGGCCTCACTGTAGGTTCTCCCATTAAGTTCTACGCTCTTGACAACGGCACTCTCATCACTGCTAAGTCTTACAGCATCGAAGAAGCATTCGAGTATGTAGTTCTTGATGAAATCGTTTCTTACGACGATGAAAACGCTTACGTTGATCTCTACATCAATGGTAAGCTCAACGAGGATGTTGCTGTTTCTAAGATCGACGGCAAGACTCTCGCAGATCTCACTATCTTCCAGCTTTCGAAGCTCCTTGCTGACGAAGATCTCTTCGCTACCGGCAATGTATTCAGAGCTGTAAAGCTTGCTGACGGTTCTTACCAGCTCAGCGAAATCCTCGACACCACCGATGCTGATTCCGTAAAGGCATTCAAGCTCGCTACTCGTAACTATGATGACAAGCTCGTATTCGATGCTGGTATCGCAGATAACGAGGGTGTTGCAAGAGCAGATATGCTCCGCACTAAGGACTCCACTGTATTCTACTTCCTCAAGACCAATAACAAGGGTGAGGTTGTTGGTATCACCACTTATGTAGGTGCTCCTAACAATTCTTCCATCGACTTCTCTGATGACGATGTAGAGCTCTATGCTGACAAGATTGGTTACACCGGCGACAACACGGGTGTAGCTGCTATAGTATTCGTATACTATAAGGATTCCAGCGACATCAAGGGCTTCGGCGTTGCTAACGTTGAGTACAACACCGCTTACATCTTTGATGGTGCTATGAACTATACTTATGCATCGGCTAATGACCTCGGTCTTACCGCTTCTGAGTATGCTGGCAAGTACTTCTATGAGTACAGCGTAGCTGCTATCAACATGGCAGATGGCGCAAAGATCACAACTGTTTACTCCGAAAAGCCTCTCTCTGCTAAGCAGTTTGTTACCATTTCGGCTGACAACGTTGTAATCTCTACCGATGTTAAGGTAGAATCTGAAAAGCTCAACTCCAATGATTTCGTTCAGAACCGTTACTACATCATCGATGATGGCGATGTTGTTGCTAAGGATGACAAGATCACAACTGTTAAGCTCACCAAGATTGGTTCTTATGATGTTAAGACTGACAATATCGGTGCAGTTCTTGGAACTACCGATAGCGTAGTTTACTTCATCGAAGACTATGAAGATGGCGTATTCGTTGGTGTTGTTGAAGCAATCGCAGCTGTTAAGGAAGATGACGGCACTGCTACCGTAAAGACTAACGCTAAGTATGTCTCTGACGGTGTTGCAAAGGCTGGTAACTTCTCTTACGAAGTTAAGGACGGCAAGCTTACTGGTACTCTTACCATCACTGATGCAGAGTTCAAGGGCTGGGATGAGACTGTAACCGGCAAGAAGGTTAACTTCGTTAACACTCTTGGTGATACTGTTGTTTCCTACTCGATCGACTCCATCACTGTAAATGGTGACAAGGCTACTGAAAGCTACGACTTTGCAGCAGCAGCTAATGCTGACGGTGATCTCGTTGTTACTATGAACACCACTCGTGTTGATTACAACGATACTACTGACCTTGCAAAGGGCACCTACAACGTTGTTATAAAGAACAGCGTTAACAGCGATACTTACACTATCAACTTCACTGTAGCGTAATAGCTGAAATATTTGCTTGAAAAAGCGCCCCCATCCCGATTCATCGGGATGGGGTTTTTTATACCAAAAAGCCTGCTTGATTTTTCAAGCAGGCTTTTTTCATATCTTCAAATAGTTATGTACACCGGCGAGTTCCTTTTCGCGTCCACAGGCTGTAAGTATCAAACTCTGTTCGCATCCGGCGATAAGTTTTAGCATCGCTTTGCACCGTTCGTTATCCATTCGTCCGAAGCTTTCGTCAAAGATCATCGGTGGCGCATCTTTGCGGTATATCAGTCCGCATAGCGAGATTCGCAATGCGAGATATGCAGCATCCTGAGTTCCTGCGCTGAGTAGGTCGATGTTCTTCTGACCACATTCGGTTCGACAGGTCAGATCAAGCTCGTTCCCAACTCCGACCTCCGAATACTTTTGTTCGGTTATCACGCCGAGCAGCTTCCCGGCATTTTCGGCAAGTCTTGGTGCAACGCTTGAACGCAGATTTGCGCTCGCTTCACGTAGCTTTTCATCTGCAAGCTTCAGCCCGGCAAGCTGCTTTTCGAGCTTGCTTCGTTCAAGCTTTAGGGCATTCAGTCGGTCTTCAAGTTTCGAAGGACTTTCTATATTAGATGTTTGTGCGAGTTCACGTTCGAGCTGTATAGAAAATCTTTCGAGAGATTTTGCACTGTTCGTTAAAAATTCGGCTTCGCGTTTGACTGCATTTAAATTTGCTGCATCAACACCGTCTGAATTTTTTCCAACCTTCGAACGTATGTCAGTTTCATCGTATCGTTCGAGCTGTCCGCGCATCTGTGTGAGTAATGCACAGTTTTTATCGTATTCGGCACACTGCTCAGCCGCCTCACGGCTCTGTGCATCAAGTTCTTTGAGCTTTTCAGGTAGAATGTCAGGCTCGATGCCAAAGTCTCGTCTGACCGCCGATAAGGCTTCGTTAAGCTGATTTTGAACGCTTTGCTTTATTACTGCTGCTGTTCTTGCCGCATCGTTTTCGGCAGTTCGATGGTTCAGCTCGGATTCCATTAGCTCAATGTCGAATGCTTCATCAAGTTCACGAAGCTCTGTTTTTGATTTATTTGCCGATCTGAAAAGTATGACAGCGAATGCCGCCATCAATATTCCAATCAGTATACCGCCTATCATGAACATTTGATCGAGCTTCAAAATACTTGTCAGAGCTGCAACGGCAAATGCACAGAATGCGAATACTGTGAGGACGACTCCTGCGCCGAAATGCGATTTTACTGCCGATCTAAGATCGGATTTCTCATCTTCCAAGCCGCTTCGTCCGCCGTGCGAACTAAATTCTTCGAGCTTTTTATCCATTGCGGGATCGGAATATGTTTTTTCCGGAGTTTGCATAGAATTTAATTGTTGCTTTAGCTGATCGATTTTTGTATATGCGGTTCGAAGCGCGTTTATTGTATCGGCTGAATTTGTACCTGAGCTTTCGATCTGACTTTTCAGTTCGGCGGTTTTCGCTTCAAGAAGGTGCATACGGTCGAAAAGCTTAGCTACTGTTTGAGCCTCGAATATTTCAAGCTTTTCGGTCAAAATATCGGCTTTTTGCCGATCTGATGCTTCTTTTGCACGCATATCGGCGAGTTTTGCTTCTTTTGCTCGTATTTCAGCTGACATTTTCAGCGATTCATCGAGTCTTGCTTCAAGCTCGGCAATCTCGTTTGAAAGTTCGTATATCCTTCCGCCCTTTGCGTTTTTGTGGAGAAGCTGCACACGCGCAGCATCGATTTTATCGAGTGCGCGCTGAGTGTTTATGCTTTCATCGGCGGAAAACAGAAGATTTTCAATTCCATCCGAAACCTTTGCACCTTTGACGGTAGTTCCGCCGAGCTGCGAAACAAATGCCGTTGCTGCGAACATATCCGCATCTACTCCGAAAAACAGTAATCCGGGCGATTCACCCTTGTGACAGGGCATATTGTTTGAGAGATCGACAAGCTGCACAGCTTCCTTGAAGGTCTGTTTACTGCCTGTGGAGATACACTTTAAAGCTCGTTCTATTCGGTATCGCTTTTCTCCGGATTTGAAGGTGAGCGTTCCAGCGGCAATTGAGGAATTCCAACCGATATACACAGTCCGTTCTTTTGGAGTGAGTCCGTAGAACATGAATTTTATAAAGGCTGTAATTGTCGATTTTCCGCTTTCGTTTGCACCTTCTATGATATTTATTCCCGGGGTCAGGTCAAGCTCGAAATCATTTAATCGTCCGAAGGCTGTTATATTTAAGTTCTCTATATACATTTGTTGTCCTTTCCTTTATTGTATGTCTTCGCCGGAAAGTGCGGAAAGTCCGTATCTGAGTGCGCTTGCGGCAAGCTCACGTTCCTGCATATCGCTGCTTTCGAGCATCGAGCTGAGAGAGGAATAAAATGCACCTCGTATCGTTGGATCACGCTGCAATTGTTCAGCATCGAGTAGCGGCATTGTGTTGTTTTCAAGCTCAAGTAAAAACAGCTGCGGAAATTGCGAAGCGATAAATTCTTCGGATATATTCAGATCTCCCGCAATCGATCCGCTAAGCCTTACACGAAGTGCCACATCTTCGCCGTAGTGCTTTTCAGATATAAGTGAAGCCAACATTCCGACAACATCTGCATTTGTGCGGCAACCGCTTATATCGAGCTTTGAGACTTCGTATCGGCGTTTTGAAAATCGTATGAATTTTGCGCCGAAGTTGAGTTCACCCGACTTCTGTTTGTCGGCAGCACCTATTATCGCACCTTTTTCTCCAAGCTCATCGAAGCCACGTCCCTCAAGACAGCCGCTGTAGGCATAGTATGTAGCTCCTATCTGCTTTATATCAGAAAAATCATGATAATGTCCGAGTGCAATATAGTCATAGCCGCTGTTCTTTATCGAATCGAGCGGTATCGGGCAATTGCTTGATTCGGTTTTGCCGAGCTCGCCGTGTGCCATGAGAAGGTTTATTCGTGAGCTGTCTGTCGGGTGAGTGTCGGCAAACGGGCAGCGGTCAAGGTCTTGAGAAGTGAACGCATAGCCGTAAACACAGGTATTTTTTTCGGGAAAGTCGAAGCAGGACAGCTCATCTGTATCAAATATATGTACATTTGGCGAAAAATCAGCTCTTTTATAATAGCTTTGTGATGTATACGGGTCGTGATTTCCCGGCTGAATTATTACCTCACATTCCGGTATTGCGGCAAATTCGCGTTTCAGGAGTGCGATAGTGTCTTTTGATACGAATCCGGAATCAAAAAGATCGCCTGAAATGAGCAGAAAATCTATTTTATTCATTTTAACATATAGGGTAAGCGATGTAAACGCTGCGCGAAATTCATTTCGACGCACCTGTGCGTGTCGGATGTCAAGAGCCGACAGCGGACTGTCGAGATGAAGATCCGCACAGTGCAGAAATTTTATCATTATATAAATCCGGCTTTCTTTATTATCGAAAGCGTCCTTTCTTATTTTGGCGAGTCAGTAATATATTCTGACAGTTTTTATCCACCTAATATTATACAATATTTCTGTCGATATTTCAAGGCTATTTGCAAAAATTAAAAACAAATTAACCATGCGCTCGAATATTTTTTCTAAATAATGTTAAATATCTGTTTTGGGGTGAGCGAAATGAAAAAATTGGCTGAGTATATATCTGTTCTGTGTGTCGGTTCGGCTTCATACAGTATCATTGAGGTCGTATGGCGCGGCTTTACTCATTGGACGATGAGCATAGTTGGCGGAGTCTGTATGCTTTTAATTTATGTTATAGGTAGCACTTATGAATCCACAACTCTGTGGAAAAAGTGTATTGCCGGGAGTCTGGTCATTACAAATGCTGAGCTTATAGTGGGATTTTTAGTCAATATTCTTTTAGGATGGAGTGTTTGGAGCTATTCGGGAATGAGATTTCTTTTTTATGGGCTTGTATGCCCGCTTTATACGTTGCTGTGGTTTTTTCTGTGTATTCCGGCAAATATAGTCTGTGATCTTCTGCGGCGCGGCTTCAGAGGAGAGAAAAGATCGTCATAGAGTGAATATTTTTCCTTTTTAAGCATATATATATTTCAGAAATCGGCAGGTATTCGGAATCAAAATCATTCGAATATTGAACGGCTGAAATTTTTTAAAGATGGATATAAGCTATCTTAAGTATATGGAGGGAAAATGATGACAGACACATCTATTTATCGTGAGATCGCCGAGCGGACGGCTAATACGTTTTATCTCGGTGTCATAGGACCTGTTAGGACGGGAAAATCGACATTTATCAAGAAATTTATGGAGACACTTGTAATACCGAATATTCAGGATGAAAATGAACGTGAACGTGCGCGGGATGAAATGCCTCAATCGGCGGCAGGGAAAACAGTCATGACCACCGAGCCAAAATTCATTCCGGATGAAGCTGTTGAGATAAAGGTCGCAGATAATGCCGTTATGAAGGTCAAGATGGTTGATTGTGTTGGATATATAATCCCGGGTGCTATGGGGCATATAGAGGATGGTCAGGCGCGTATGGTGCATACTCCGTGGCAGAATGAACCTATGCCTTTTACCGAAGCTGCCGAATACGGAACGCGCAAGGTAATACGCGAGCATTCGACTGTGGGAATACTTGTTACGACTGATGGAACTATAGGTGAGATCGAGCGAGAAAATTATATCGAAGCTGAGGAAAGAGTCGTAAAGGAGTTAAAGCAGATAAACAAGCCATTTGCGGTGGTATTAAATTCTGCTGCTCCTCAAAGTGATGCTGCGGTAGAGCTTGCATACAAATTAGAGGAAAAATACGGTGCGCCCGTGGCATTAGTAAATTGCCTTGAACTCAACAGTGATGATATACGTCATATTCTTGAGCTTATCTTAGCCGAATTTCCGGTATGTGAGGTCAGAATAAAGTTACCGGATTGGACAGGGGCACTTCCGATCGAACACAAATTGAGATCGGAGATAAATGAATTTGTTATGGAACGTGCCGCGAAGGTTGAAAAAATCGGTGAGATAGCAAAGGTATTCACAGATACCAATGGCAGCGAAACGGTTAAAAATGTTAAGGTCGAGCTAATAGATCTCGGAAAGGGCACAGCTGATCTGTCTATCGAATTATGCGATGGACTTTATTACAAAACTATAAGTGAGCTTTGCGGCTTTGAGATCGATGGAGAGGAGAAGCTGATAACACTTTTATCCGAGCTTTCGGTCATGAAAACAAAATATGACAGAGTTTCCGAGGCTTTGTCCGACGTAGAGACTAAGGGATATGGCATAGTCATGCCGGAGATAGATGATCTTAAGCTTGAAGAACCCGAGATAGTTAAGCAGACAGGGGGATATGGGGTAAAGCTGAGAGCGAGTGCGCCGAGTATACATATGATAAAAGCCGATATAGAGACCGAAATAAGCCCTATGGTAGGAACAGAGCAGCAATCTGAGGAGCTTGTGAAATATATGCTGCGTGAGTTCGAAGAGGAGCCTAAACAGATATGGGAGTCGAATCTATTTGGAAAGACACTTTATGAGTTAGTAAATGAGGGACTCCACACTAAGCTCGGTCATATGCCGGAGGATGCGCGTGCAAAGCTTTCCGAAACTCTTGCGCGCATAATAAACGAGGGGAGCGGAGGACTCATTTGCATAATACTTTGATAATTTTTTAATGTGAAAGCGATGCCAACTGCAGTTGACATCGCTTGATCTATGTATAGGTTTTAATAATTTCTTCTGAATAGTCAAGTTGCTTCGAAATGCAGGCGCGGACAGTTTCGATTATTTACTGATTTGAGGCTTCTTTATCTGTTGTCATGTTGGAAAGAGCGTTGCAGTGACTGTTTTTGCGGAGATTATCCTACAAAGCTGTCATCTGATAACAGAAAAGATAGGTTTGAAAAAAATTGTCGGAGAAAAGCTCCGATATGTAGATTAACAAAGGTCTATATTTGCCGTATGATTGTCTTTTTGTAAATTTCAGACTATTTTCCTCTGCCCCCTTGACAAATTTTACAGATATGTGTTATAATATACATATCGGAGACCTTAAGTCCCGACAATATTATATTATGTTATTTTACGGAGGATATTTAATATGCTGCCTGTTGCATTACAGCTGTATTCTATTCGCGACGAAGTTCAGAAGGATATGAAAGCCGCACTTTTAAAGGTCAAAAATATGGGTTACGATGGAGTTGAATTTGCAGGACTCTATGATCACAAGCCTTCCGAAGTCAGGGCTATGTGTGAGGAAGTCGGTCTGACTCCAATATCCGCACATGTGCCGATAGATGATATGGTAAAAGCTCCCGAAGAAACTGTAGCTGCATATGCGGAGATCGGCTGCAAGTTCATAGTCGTTCCGTATGTTATCGAAGAAAGAAGACCGGGCGGTTCAAATTTCGATCAGACTATCGAAGATATGAAGATGATCGGTGAAGTTGCAAAGAAGCACGGTATGACTCTTCTTTATCACAATCATGATTTCGAATTTATAAAGATCGATGGCGAATATGGTCTGGATATTATTTACAACCGTGTTCCGGCTGATCTTTTGCAGACTGAGGTCGATACCTGTTGGGCAAATGTTGGCGGAGTCGATCCTGCCGCATATCTGCTCAAGTATACCGGTCGCGCACCTGTAGTCCATCTTAAAGATTTTTCCGGAGAAAAATCCGATGATATGTATGAGCTTATCGGAATCGAGAAGAAGGCTCCGGCACGTCCATCGAATTTCGAATTCAGACCCTTCGGATTCGGATATCAGAATGTTCCGAACATCCTTGATGCAGCTGTAAAGGCAGGTGCAGAGTGGGTAGTCGTTGAGCAGGATCAGCCTTCGATGAACCGCACTCCGCTCGAATGCGTAAAGCTCAGCCGTGACTACCTCAAGCTTCTCAACTGGTAAGTTTTGTGGTTATCTGCTTTGCTCAGATTTTGATGGAACTCTTACCTGCGACGGAAAGACAATATCACGCGAAAATTTCGAGGCGATAAAATATTTTGAAGCAGAAGGCGGGCTTTTTACGTTGGCTACCGGAAGATTTCCGGAGCATTTTATGCCGTGCAAAAATTTTGGTATAAATACCTATGTGATCGGTGTGAATGGCAGCGTTATAGCCGATATATCGGGAGATAGTCCTAAAACAATATGCGAAGATAACATAGATCCGAATATTATCCGCGAATTGGTGGGCTGTCTTGATTTGATACCTTTTGCACATACTCTCATTGTACATTCAAATTCAAGCTCGGTCAGCGTTACTCCGGGTGACCCGAATAATTTAAAAAAGTTGGAGACAGCTCTCGAAAGACCGGTCTGCAAATTTATAATAGTTGAGAATCCGTCTATACATCAAGAGCTGAGAGCTTTTGTAAAGCAAAAATTTCCGATGCTTACGCTCGAAAAAAGCTGGTGCGCAGGTCTCGAAGGACTTGCCCACGGAATATGCAAGGGAAGTGCAGTGAAAAAGCTGCGTGATATTATTGGAGACATACATACCGTTGTTGCTGTCGGAGATTATGAAAATGATATTTCAATGATCAGATATGCCGATATAGGATATGCAGTATCCAATGCTGTTGCAGAAGTTAAAGAGGCTGCTGATCGTATAACGGTTTCAAATCGTGAGCATGCCATAGCGGCTGTAATAGCCGATTTTGAAAAATGATATTTAGCCGCGGTCGATTATGATCACGGCTTTTTTGGAGACTTATTATGAGCATCAAATATTTATATAAAAACGGACTTAAAAAGGCGTTGACAATGAGCTATGACGATTGCTCGGGTGAAGATATACGTCTTGTTGAGTTGTTCAACAAATATCATATCAAGGGAACTTTTCATTTGATCTCATCGAGACTCATGGACAAAAATTCAGCAATAAAGCTTTCGGATGTTTCGACACTTTATTACGGGCATGAGGTCTCTGCACATTCGCTTACCCATCCGTTTTTTGATCAGATACCCAAGGAAGAATTGCTGCATGAGATGCTCGAAGATAAGAGAATTCTGGAATCGGTATGTGGTTATCCGGTGAGAGGAATGTCATATCCGAATGGGATAGTTACAGAGGATGTACTTAACTGTCTGCGTGTATGCGGATTTCAATATGGTCGCACGACTGTATCGACAGACGGCTTTAGACTTCCGTCTGACTTCATGCAGTGGACTCCTACCTGCCATCACAGAGGTGGGATAATCGAAAAGATCGAGCAGTTCAAGACTGCGTATTATGCGCTTCCGCTTTTTTATATTTGGGGACACAGCTTTGAATTGCCGCGGAACACTCACGACAGCAGTTGCTCAATGATGGAAGAATTTTGCGATAAGTTTACTGCTGAATTTGAGGATTCGGTATGGTATGCTACAAATATTGAGATATTTGATTATGTTACCGCATTGAGAAATGTTTCTTTGTCAGCTGACCGAAAGCTTGTGTGGAATCCGTCATGTATGTCGGTTTGGTTCGAAGTAGATGGTGTTCCGGTGGAGATAAAGCCGGGTCACAACAAGTTGTAATAAAAAATCTGTTCGACAGCTTTACACTATCGAACAGATTTTTTGATCAGTCGTGATGACCGCAGCCGTGTTCTCCGCATTTGTGGTCTCCATCGTGGTGATGGTGGCTGCAATTGCAGAGGATGAACGGAGGAAGCTTAAGAGTTCCGTTTAAAAGAGCTTTTACAGCATCATCGGTATTTCCGGATATTCCGGCATAGAGCTTTATTCCCGCATTTGAAAGTGCGGTCTGAGCTCCCTGACCGATACCGCCGCATATGACAGCATCGACATTGTTTGCGCTCAAAAATCCTGCGAGCGCGCCATGTCCGCTGCCGGTTGTCTTGACGACTTCGGCGGATACTATCTCATCGTTTTCGACTTCATATATTTTAAATGCTTCGCTTTTGCCGAAATGTGCGAATATGCTTCCGTTTTCGTAGGTAACGGCGATCTTCATTTTATTACCATTTGATCCGTATGTGAAAATCAGCTCACATACGGACTTCCTTTTCATAAGATATTATTTTGCGATAGCGTCAACCGGGAGCGCGAAGGCTATTCCTTGTGCATCTGTTCCCAAACCGACACCTTTATAAAGTGCGTGAAGGACATTATCTCTGATAGAATGCTCGACCAATATAATGACCAGCTCTTTTTCCGGTTGAATAGATATGTTGAACAGCTTTTCAGCTTCTTTTCCGGCAGTACCTCTTGCATTTATTACTGTTCCGCCGCGTGCGCCTGCCGAACGTGCGGCATCCATTGCTTCAACGCTGAAGCCATTGTTGACTATGCAGACTATCATTTCGTGTGGGAATTCCATTTGTTATCTCCTTTCAGAGTGTTGCTCATGAATCTGTAGGCTGCTGCACCGATAGTGCTGTCGAATGGTATAGTCCATGCTATTCCTTTACCGTTTCTTATCGTTTCGAATTTTTCAGACAGCATATCAAGCGCACCCTGCGCTTTGTCCTCGCGTATCACGCTAAGTATGACCGATTTATCCTTGTCGGTGAGTCCGAGCATCTGCATAGTTTCATCGCTGGCTGTTCCTTCTCCGAGCAGGATCATTTGCAGATTTGCTTCATATCCTTGCAAAAGATCGATAAAAAGCTCGGTCTTTGAGCGATTGACTATTGTGATCAGGAGCTTCAGCTTTGCAGGGGCAGTAGTTTTTTTGATATTTTCCATAGTTCCTCCAAATTAAAACTCTATGATCTGTTCGTCATCGGCTTCAAGCATACGGCGTGTAGCGATCTTTTCAGCTATGCGTCGTTTCATTACAGCCTTAAATCCCAAAAGCTGTATCGTGATGAGCGGAGTCATTGCGACCATCGCAACTATACCGAATGCGTCTGTGAGGACAGAATCCACTCCGGAAATACTTGCGCATACACCTACCGCAAATGGGAGTATAAAGCTTGAAGTCAGTGGACCGGATGCAACTCCACCTGAGTCAAATGCTATAGCAGTATATATTCCAGGTACAAAGAAGGAAAGTCCGAGCGAAAGAAGATAGCCGGGGATAAGATAGTAAAGGATGTTGAATCCGAAGATTATCCTCACCATCGAAAGAGCTATGGATATGCCTACACCTGCCGAAAGAGCTATGGTCATGGAACGCTTTGAAACTGTTCCACCGGTGATCTCCTCGACCTGCTTGTTTAAGACGTGAACTGCCGGCTCTGCAAGAACAACGACCATTCCGATTATGAATCCGAATAATACTATCGTCCATTTCGGAGCATTTGCGGCAAGCTCAACACCCATACGGTATCCTACCGGCATAAATCCGACATTTACAGCAGTCAAGAATATTACAAGTCCGAGGAATGTGTAGATTATACCTACTCCTATGCGGAATATAGTCTTTTTAGGGAGCTTGAGACATAGTATTTGAAGAATTATGAAGAATATAACTATTAGTCCGAGTGCTATAGCTACCTCTTCTACTACGCTCAAAACGGTGTGTACGAGTCCTGAGCCGAGGTTTGCTTCGACTGAGTAGTCGGGTAATGAGTATGTAAGTTCTCCATCGGATGTTATTCCTGCGACCATTACAGCGAGGATAGGTCCTATCGAGCAGAGTGCGATAAGACCGAAGCTGTTTTCTCCGGCATTCTTACCTCCGAGAGTTGCCGCTATACCTACACCGAGTGCCATTATAAACGGAACTGTTATCGGTCCTGTCGTAACTCCTCCCGAATCAAACGACATAGGCAGAAATTCAGGGCTTCCGCTTACTACAACGAGCGATGCCAATGCGAACATCAGCAGATAAAAGAACATCAAAAGCGATGACAGCGATTTGCGGAATATTATCTTTACTACCGCCAGAACGAGGAATATACCGACTCCGATGCCTACCACGGCTACCAGCAAAGTTTCACTGATAATGTCCTTTACCTGTGCGGCAAGTACCGTTAGGTCAGGTTCGGCAATAGTGATGAATAATCCCATCAAAAAACTTACCGATAGCAGCAGCGGAAGGCTTCCGGTCTTGGTAAGTCCCGCGCCGATATGCTCACCCATTGGTGTCATTGCCATATCCGCGCCTAAATTAAAGAGTCCGATTCCTATGATCAGTACTACTGATGATATTAAGAACACGATAAGCTCCGTATCAGTCAGACTGACCAGCGGTGAAAAGTACAAAACAGCCACGATCACAGATACCGGGAGTACCGAAATGAGTGCTTCTTTTATCTTGGCAAAAAGTGCTTTTCCCAATTTTGTTTGACCTCCTTATAAAGAGAAAATAGTGCCGCAAAATGCGACACTATTATATTATCATATTTTTGCCGAAAAGTTGTTAAGTCAACGTTAATTTGCCGAAAACTTTAGTACATATCGGACATTATTGCAAATATTTTTCAGTTAGTCAACAAAATTTCCAAATGTTAGGAGAAGCGGATAGTCTCTTACCGGAATATTTTTGACTGTAATCGTGCCGAAGCCTGAATTTTCGATCATGTTAGACGGTATCTCATATATGCTGCCGTCAAGCAGATCTACGAGATGTAAATCTCCGGGGACATTTGTTATTTTGAAGCTGACTGTCGAGTCGAAGGTCGTTGTAAGAAGCTGAGTTGAGTTCCAATATGCGAATGCTGTCGAACCGTTTGTCTTTTTGAAGCCCTTGGATATTAATCTTCCTGCATAATCCGAGCTTAAGAGACGCTGTGAATAAAGTACTGCGCGTGTGATGGGAAGATCACAGGGCTCAGCTCCCTCAGCGAATACCGAGCAGACATTCTGATAAGCGTAATATGAGGGCTTTGGAGAATATTCACCCGAGGAGAAGCCGTTTTCATCGAAATCCGCACCGAGTATTCCGAAATATCCGTAGTCGAGATATGAGTTTTTGTCTCCGACCTTTCCGTTGAGTGCTTCGATCATATACATGTATGATGTAAATTCTACATCGGTTATCAGATCGGCGATAGCATGGCGGAGGCACTGCTTGCTCTGACGCTCAGGTGTCCATGCACCGCGTGCCAATGCACCGCAGCCATCGCTTCTCGACTGTGAACCGGATTCTCCCTGTATGATCTTGATGTTCGGGTTGTAAGAGTGAACGAGTGCCTTAAGTGCCGGAATATTCTCAAAGAGCATTGATTCATCGGCGGTATACTCATGGAATGTGATAGCATCAATAGCCTTATCCATGCCGGCTGCAAGAGCTTCGTTGATAAATGCGAGATGACCTGCCGAGCAGACGCTTCCGCCTATGACGGTTGCTTCGGGCAATACTTCGCGGATCGCAGCAGAGGTATCAACGCAGAATTTGCCGTATTCAGTACCCGATACTCCGTGCTTCCAGCACCAGAGACCGTCAGGCTCGTTCCATATCTCATAGTGATCTACCTTGCCCTTGAGATGACCGACTATAGCTTTGACATAGTTTGCCCATCCGGCTTTCTGCTCTTCGGTGAATATCGGAGCTATTCCGACTGCGCCGAATATTTCCTTAGCTTCTTCGTTGTAGAGCTCGTTTCCGTAGCAAAGGCATATCCACGGACGCATTCCGCGTGCGATGAGATTGTCGATTACCTTGTCTATCCATTCGAAATCATACTGACCCTTTACACGTTCGGTTCTCTGCCAACCTGACTGTATTCTGACCCACTTAACTCCGACAAGTGCTAATTTGTCATATGCCTTTTCGGGGTCGAACACATTGCGGTCAAGTTTTTCGAAGCCGATTCCGAGCTTGGATTCCTTGATGTCGAGTGAACGCTTTGGAACTATTTTTCCGATTTTTTTAAGCTGTTCCATGATATATTCTCCTTCTTGAAGCATGGTCTTGTTTAAAAATTTGATCAGACCATGAATTTGATTATATTATATCACAAAAGTTACTACTTGTCAATAGCTATGCGAAAATAGTTTTATATAATTTGAAGAAGTTCATATCAGCGGTAAAGCTTATATTCCGAAGAATCGCATAGAGTTTTCAAAAGCATGACGACAAAATTCTTCGGTGGATATTTTGTAAAGCTCAGCTGCCTTTTGCGCGGTAAATTCCATAAGTCCTGAATGATTCATTTTTCCTCTGAAAGGAACGGGTGCGAGATATGGGCAGTCGGTCTCTATCATTATTCGGTCGAGAGGTATTTTGGGTACTATCTCGGCAAGTCTTGAGGCATTTTTAAAGGTTATAACTCCGGAAAATGAAATGTACCATCCTTTGTTTATCAGCTGCCTTGCCATCTCGGCAGAGCCGGAAAAGCTGTGAAGCTCACCTGTGACATTCGGATATTCACGAAGAATATCCATCACATCTCCGTGAGCATCTCGATCATGGATGACTACCGGCATTTTTGTCTTTTCGGCAAGCTCAAGCTGTCGTCTGAACCACAGCTTCTGGGCTTCTCGTGGAACATTGTCCCAATAATAATCAAGTCCGATCTCTCCGAGAGCCTTGACCTTTGGATGCGAGAGCATGGTCTTTAATTTTGACATGACATCTTCAATGTCATCGTTTGGATATATATCTGTCGGATGTATTCCGGCTGCGGCATATATACCAGGATATTTTTCAGCAAGGGCTATCGATTCTTCACTGGTCTTTAGATTCGTTCCGTTATTGACGATATATTTTACCGAATTCGAAAACAGGACGGGAAGAATCTCTTCCCGTCCTTCATCGATCTCGATACCGGCATCAAAACGGCTGTCATTGTAATGTGCATGCGAATCGAACAGCGGATAATTATTTGTCGGCTTGAAATCGAATCTCATAATTATCTCACTCTTTCACCAAGAGGTGTTTCCGGATCGAGGAATATAACTCTGACATCTGTTTCACCTGATGCCAAGATCATTCCCTGACTTTCAACGTCGCAGAGAGTTGCCAGCGCAAGATTTGCGACTACGATAAGCTTTTTGCCTATAAGCTGTTCGGGCTTATAGAATTTGGCTATTCCCGAAACGACCTGACGCTTTTCATATCCGAGGTCTATTTGCAATTTTAAAAGCTTTTTAGCTTTCGGAACAGGCTCGCAGGCAATGACCTGAGCTGTTCTAAGCTCGACCTTCATGAAATCATCTATACCGATGATAGCACAGCCTTCGGGCTTTTCTACAGCTTTTTCAGCAGTCTCGGCAGCCTTTGCGGCAGCTTCGCGCTCGGCATTTATCTCAGCCATAAGCTTTTCTTCATCTATACGTGCGAACAGCGGTTTTGCTTCACCTACAGTTGTTCCTACCTTGAGACCGCCGAATGTATCTACGCTTTCGAGTGAACGGACATCTGTTCCGAGCTCATCCAAAATTGCTTTTGATGTGCCGGGCATGAACGGCTCAATGAGTATTGCACCGATTCTGACGGTTTCGAGAAGATTATAGAGTACTGTGCCGAGTCTTGCCTGTGTTTCGGTGGATTTTGCAAGTACCCACGGTGTAGTTTCATCTATATATTTGTTTGCGCGGCGGAATAGTGCGAATATTTCATCTGCGGCATCTGCAATGTGGAAGGTATCAAGTGAATTTGCCACAGCTTTTACTGTATCTGCACAGGTCTTTATAAGGTCGTTGTCAAGCTCATCCGGAGTATTCGGGGCTTGTATTGTGCCGCCGAAATATTTGTGAGTCATAGCGACCGTGCGGTTTACAAGATTTCCGAGATTGTTTGCAAGATCGGAATTGTACCTCGTAGCGACACTTTCATAGGTCACGCTTCCGTCAGACGAGTATGGCATTTCCGACAGGCAGTAGTAACGAACTCCGTCAACTCCGAATCTGTTTGCAAGCTCATCCGCATATATGACATTTCCGCGTGATTTCGACATTTTCTCAGTTCCGAAGTTGAACCACGGATGACCGAATATCTTTTTCGGGAGCGGAAGATCAAGTGCCATAAGGAATATCGTCCAGTATATTGAATGGAAACGCATTATATCCTTGCCTATGACGTGAACATCTGCTGGCCAGAGCTTATCGTACTGCTCTGTAGTAGCAAGCTCACCATTTTCGTCAAATTTCAAGCCTACACCGGTAGCGTAGTTGAAAAGTGCATCGAGCCAGACGTATATGACGTGCTTGTCATCGAATGTGACCGGTATGCCCCATTTGAAGGACGAGCGCGATACGCAGAGATCCTGGAGTCCGGGCTTGATGAAGTTGTTGATCATTTCCTTTTTACGCAGCTCGGGCTCGATGTAATCTGGGTGTTCCTCTATATATTTAAGAAGTTTATCCTGATATTTGCTCATTCTGAAGAAATATGCTTCTTCGTTCGCGCGGACAACAGGACGACCGCATTCAGGGCATTTTCCGTCTGTTACTTGAGATTCGGTGAAAAATGATTCATCCGGAACACAGTACCAGCCCTCATAGCTTCCCTTGTATATGTCACCCTGATCGTAGAGCTTTTTAAAAACTCTCTGAACAGTCTCAACATGATCCTCATCAGTCGTGCGCATGAATTTATCGTATGACGCACCGACGGTATCCCATATATTTTTTATCTCTCCGACAACATTATCAACATACTCTTTTGGCGTGATATTTTTAGCCTTTGCCTTGTCTTCGATCTTCTGACCATGCTCATCTGTTCCGGTCATAAAGAATACGTCATAGCCTTCCTGACGCTTGCGGCGGGCAATGCAGTCGGTCATAATTACCTCATAGGTATTTCCGATATGAGGCTTGCCCGAAGCATATGCTATGGCAGTGGTAATATAGAATTTTCCCTTGTCATGATTGGGACAATTACACATAGTTTATTCCTCCTTATAAGTTATATATTAAAATTGCTTTATTCCGCGCACATATACGCTTTCGATCTGACAATCGTCATCGAGAATTATCATGTCCGCGCTCTTTCCTAGTTCAAGTGAGCCGATTTTGTCGTATATATTTAATAGCTTTGCGGGATTTTCCGTAGCGGTCGTTATAGCTTCTTCAAGCGGAATATCGGCGAATTTCGAAAGATTTTTGACAGCTTGGAAGAGTGATATAGATCCGCCGGTCAATGTGCCGTCTTTGAGAAATACCGCGCCGTCACGAACGACTACATCTGCACCGCCCATAGTATAATTTCCATCATCGAGTCCGGCAGCAGGTGCAGAATCGGTTATCAGTATGAGCTTGTCTTTCTTGGCGCGGTAAGCGACCTTTACGGCTGCCGGAGCAACATGAACTCCGTCACATATGAGTTCAACGAAGGTATCGTTTGCCAGAGCTGCACCAACACATCCCGGAGCACGGTGATTCAATCCGCTCATAGCGTTGTAGAGATGAGTAAATGAGTCAGCCCCCCATTTTATGCAGTCAGCGCATTCTTCATAGGTCGCATTTGAGTGACCTATACTGACAAATGCACCAAGGCGCTTGGCACGTCTTACGAGTTCCTCTGTTCCATTAAGTTCTGGCGAGCATATTGTATAGAAACAGTCGAATTTATTTGCGCGGCGTATCAATTTTTCGAGCTCATCCGCATTTGGCGGTGCTATATAACGAGTGTCATGCGCACCCTTCTTAGCTTCGGATATATAACGTCCTTCGAGATATATTCCGAGGATATTTGCACTTGAAGTATCTTTGGCGGCAGAAGCGGTATCTATACATCTTTCGAGCATTTCAAACGGAACAGACATCATCGTTACCATAAATGATGTAGTTCCGACCGATGCGTATGAGTCCGCCATTTTTTTCATTCCGATCTCATCGACCTCTGTCGATTCGAATCCGCCATGACCGTGAGTGTGAATATCGATCATTCCAGGAATAATGCGCTTTCCGGCGAGGTCTATCGTTTCTCCGTCGGCTTCCGATACGATCTTTCCGTTTGATACCGAGAGCGAACCATCTTTAAATCGGCGTTCATTGGTGTCATATATTTTTGCATTGATGAATTTCATTTGGATTTCCTCATTTCCCATGAGAGTATTCCGGCAGCTCCGGCGGCATTCAATGATTCACAGTCCGGAGTCATCGGTATTATTACCGCTCCCGTGCATAGATTTATAAGAGCATCGGAAAGTCCGTGTCCTTCATTTCCGACAGCGAAGCATACTCTTTGCGGCAGCTTGAAGTTGCCGACCACCATTGCGCTTTCGCGAAGTGCCGCTGCATATACACTGCCCCCAAGCTCTTTGAGCTTTTTGGCTGTATCCAGATCATTTGCCACAGTTATTTTTTGCCTGAACAGCGTGCCCATAGCTGCACGGACTACCTTTGGTGAGTAAATATCGGCACAATCAGGAGTTATGAACAGTCTGTCCACGCCGAAAGCATAGGCTGTGCGTATGATAGTTCCGAGATTTCCGGGGTCTTGTATTGATGAGAGCAGAAGTGCATTGAAGCTGCTCGGTAGTGTTTCGGGAAAGGGCAGCGTTTGAAATGGTCTTGCAAATGCTACTATACCCTGAGGAGCTTTTTCTTCGGTCAGCTTAGATATAACTTCATCCGTTACTTCGAATACCTTTGCATCTATGCCGGTATCTATCAGCTCAAGCATTTTTGCGGTAGCGAAAATATATTCTATTTTTATATTGCTTTTTACGGCTTCTGAAAAAAGCTTGATCCCATCGAGCCTAAACAGCTGCTGTTCATCGCGCTCTTTTTTGCTTGACAGCTTTGAAAGGCGTGAGATCAACGGATTTTTTCGGCTTGTAATAGATTCGATCATTTTATATTTTAGCAAAAAAGACCGGCAGAGCCGGTCTTTCGTATCGTTTACGAATGTAATCGATTATTTTGCGAGAGCTGCTTTAGCCTGCTCTGCGAGTGCAGCGAACGCATCCTTATCAGCTACAGCGATCTCTGCGAGCATCTTTCTGTTGAGGTCGATGCCTGCGACCTTGAGACCGTGCATAAGGGTCGAATAGTTCATGCCGCAGACCTTAGCCTGAGCGGAGATACGAGTGATCCAGAGAGAACGGAAGTCTCTCTTCTTCATCTTTCTTCCGGCGAAAGCGTAG
>CAZRVL010000006.1:54101-60497 GCA_964603455.1 uncultured Lachnospiraceae bacterium | reverse complement strand
CAGATACACGCCACGCGCTCACCCTTCCAACGGACATTTGCCCCGGAAGATGAAATAAATCCGTCAAAATCGGCTTTTTCAAAGAGCCACGGATAGACCTGCGCCGCAAGTCTGCCCGTGCTGACTATAAGGCTGTGCCCTGCCTTAACGGCAGCCTCAAGCACTCTTATTGTCGATTCCGGCATTTTCGCATCAAAATCGACCAATGTTCCGTCAATATCTAAAAAGATAAGTTTTTTGCTCATTTAGCAGCCTCTACAAGTCTTGAATTTTTCACCTCATTCACAGCCGCATAGAGTGCCAGAGTATAGCTGTATGCGCCAAAGCCAGAGATCTGCCCCTTGCATACCGGAGCTATCACAGAGGTGTGTCTGAATTCCTCACGAGAATGGATGTTGGACAAATGCACCTCTATGACCGGCAGCTTTATCGCGGCTATCGCATCTCGAAGCGCGATAGAATAATGCGTGTAAGCACCTGCGTTCAATATGACCGCCGAATAAACACCGCGTGCCGCATGAAGTGCATCGATAAGTGAGCCTTCGTGATTCGACTGGAAGAAATCAAGCTTGACATCGAGCTTTTTTCCTTCTGCAGCGAGCTTTTCGTTTATCGCTTCAAGCGAATCATTGCCATATATTCCAGGCTCACGCTCACCCAAAAGATTCAGGTTCGGACCATTCATAACAAGTATTTTCATAAACCAAGCATTCCTTTCTAAATTATGGATTCGTAATAATCCTTCATGGTCTTCGCATCCTCAGCCATCGTTCCGGCAGATTCGGAAATTATCCTCGGAGCAACGCCTTCGCGAACTATAGCCTCCATCAATGGCTCGAACGCAGGCTCGAAGCCTTCGTCCGAAAATCTCACGTGTTTTTTTTCTCCGGATTTCGTATACTCTATCTTCGAAAAATGACAGTGCAGATTTTTCGCATATTCGTCACCGAGACGCTCCCCGATCCTGTCGAAGACCGCTCTGTAATCATCTGCCGTGACAAATACTCCGCCGCACGGAGTTTCTTCCTCAATATCGAATATTCCGCTGTAATATCTTCCGCGACAGTTGAGATGACCGAAATCAACGACCGGATAGAGTCTGGGACTTATTTTGCACAACGTCAAGACCTCATCAAGCGTTCCGAGCTGATTCAATTTTCCCATCGTCTCAAGTCCGAGATGTACGTCTGTCTCGACAGCTTCAAGCAGCTTAGTCAAAGTATCCGATGCATATTCCATCGCCTGAGCGCGTGTTATCTTACCGGCACTTCCGGTGTGTATTACTACCGTATCAGCCCCGAGAAATTCGGCGGCTCGAACACTTTTTTCGATATAATTTATGCTGTTGAGTCGTTTTTCAAGCTCAACACTCGAAAGTGAGATAAAATACGGTGCATGTATGCTCATGAGTATCCCATGCTTTTTCGCTTCTTCGCCGACCTTTTTTAATGACGCTTCGCCTGCACTCAGTCCGTTTCCCGCCTGATATTCATAAGCATCCAGTCCGCGAGCTTTGAGCCACGCAGGAGCTTCGTAGGTGTGCTTTTTTCCTTCGGCATAAAAGCTCTCAGAGTTTCCGCCTGTACCGAAAGTCGGTTTATCTATATAATTTGCCATTTTTGACCATTGCCTTCGAGATCGAAAGCTTCCTTTCCATGCGTTTTGAGCTTATTCGCCTTTTATAAAATCAGCGAAGGAGATATTAAAATCATAAACTGATATGCTCGAACGCAGCCGCACAGGCATTTTCGTCCGGCAATATCCCAGTCCACCACTCAAATGCCAATGCCCCTTGATAGACGAGCATCCAAAGTCCGCTCATAGATACGAGCCCATGCGCTCTTGCTGCCTTTAAAAGCTCGGTTTCAAGCGGATTATAGACTGCATCTATGACGAGCGAATCGCTTCTCAACCCCGAAATAAAATCAAGCGACTTAAAGCTGTCCTTGCCGCTCATTCCGAGCGAAGTGCAGTTTATTAAAATATCCGTATTTTTTGAATACTCGGCAATCGTTTGATCGTTCAGTACATCAAAATGCCTGCCGCCGACATCCTCGCAAAGCTTTTTTGCAGAATCTACACTGCGGTTTAAAACAGTAAGCTCAGCTCCCGAAAGAGCCAAAGACAATGCCGCAGATCTCGCCGCACCGCCTGCGCCGAGCAAAAGAACCTTCTTTTTGTCAGCTCCCTCGCCTAATGCGCGCTTTATCGTCAATATTATACCGCCGCCGTCTGTTGTCGTACAGTCCAAAATACCGTTTCGAACGGCAACTGTATTGACCGAACGCAGCATTTTCGCCTCATTCGTAAGCTTGTCCGCCATATCCGCCATATCGGTCTTAAGCGGCATCGTGCAGTTGAACCCGGCATAACCTTCGGCTTTTAAACGCTCCACAGTAGCCTTCAAAGAAGCGCAATCGGTCTCGATCCTCTCATATGAAAAGTTATCGAGACCGGCATATTTCGCAAATATGCCCTGAAGCTGCGGCGAACGGCTGTGCGCTATCGGAGAGCCTAATACTGCGTATTTCATACGTTTTCGGGTTTATCCGCCATTACATTCGGCGCAGCATTCGGATCGTTTTGCGGTGCATTCGGCGCAGGAGTACGCTTCACGGCGATCTTTATGCCATAAAAATCGAACATATCCTTAAGTCCCTCACCGATCTCCTCGACCGAAAAGTCCGCAGCTTCAAGTTCTTCCTTCGAAAGCAGCGAGATACGGTTATAAAATTCGAGACCTATTCTGACATAATATGTTTTCTTCTTGTCGAATACATCAAAAAGCATATTTTCAGCAGTATTTATCTTTTTTTCGTCTACCAGCTGACGCATACGCGAAAGCACGATAAAAGGCTCGCTGCCTTCTGGAAATTTTCCGTCCGGGATGTTCGCAGTATCCTCCTTGAACATCATTTTTATCAGCGCAGAAGTTAATTGAGTAAACTGATTCATTTGTTATATTCCTTTACGTCTGTAATATAATTTTATGAAAGGCTTTTCAAGCAATCTTTTGGATTTAAAAAATAAAGTTGTCTTGTCCTTGATCGGCGAAACCAAAAATGACCGCATACCGCATCTTGTTGCCGCCCAAACATCGGTAAACAGCTGATCACCGACCGCAGCAGTATTTTCGGTATCGGTATCCATAAATTTCATAGCCTCAAGCATATATTTTCGCGAAGGCTTCTTCGCATCGGCATGAAAATAGCACCCAAGACCTTCACAGAATTTTTCGACTCGCTCGGCATGATTGTTCGAGACGAATGCCGTCTTGATCCCCGCTTCGTGCAATGAATCAAGCCAATTTTTGACACTTTCTGTAGGCACCGGATCATCATAAGTTACCAAGGTGTTGTCAATATCGAGTATCAGTGCCGAGATGTTGTTTTCGGTCAAAAACTCCGGCGTTAATTTATAAATATTTTCAAAAATGCCGTCAGGCAGAAATGTATCGAACATATACGACTCCGTGATAAATTTTTCAGGCACAAAGTATACCATAATATATTATATCACATTTTTAGCCCCAGTGCAATAGTTTTTTGAAAAATTAAAGAAAAAGACAGACTTTCTGTCTCAAAAGTCTGTCTGAAAATTTTATGCGTTGAACATATCGCGCAGATGAGAAGCGACTACAGCCGCATGACGCGCAGCCTCGGTAAGTAATCCCTCGGGTTGACGTGAGAGCCAGCCGAAGACCTCAAGCGTAATATCTCCGCCGTAATTTTTGGCTTTGAGCGCACTTATAATGGCTTCCCAATTGAAGTTTCCCTGATACGGCAGCCAATGGCAGTCGGAGCGCATATTGTTGTCCTGAACATGAAGTGCGCACAAAAGATCACTATCCATTCCTGCTATGAAATCCTGCGGTGCAGTTCCGGTTATAGCCGCGTGACCAATGTCAACACAACAGTTGAAATTCTTTCCGAGTTCACGTGTCAGCTTGCAAAGCTCTGCCGGAGTTCCGAGTATTCCGTCCCATCCGTTTCCGCTTGAATTTTGCGTGAAAAGATTTTCGACAGCGACCTTTATACCGTACTCCTCACAGTATTTTTCGAGACTCTTGTAGAATTCGAAATTGTATTCCATAAGATCTACACCATCGGGGGTTCTCAGCGCATGAACGATTATTTGCGTTGCTCCGAGTATTGCCGCCGAGCCTATGGAACGGGCAAGTTCGAGATATTTCGGCTCATCCTCACTGAAATTCTCACCGTAGCAAACGTCGAACGGTGCATGTGCCTGATTGCATTCAAGACCGTTTTCATCGAGCATCTTTCGAATATCCTTTGCCTTCTCCTTCCAGTTATCGCCCAAAACATTGTCAGCACGTTTTCTCCAGTAATAGGAAAAGTCCATTGCATCAAAGCCCGCATCGGAAAGTAGCTTTATCGTCTTCTCATTTCCGAATGCTTCGCGAAAAGTATAGCTTTCTATCGAAATTTTCATAAAATCTCCTTGACTTTTACCAACATATGTGGTATAATATTATTCTAAAAGATTTTTGATCTCAAAGAATGTAATTCTATTATATCACAAAGAAAGTGAAATGTCAATATGTCAGATAAAAAAATTTCAGTTCTCGCTGCGATTTCTCAAACACTTCCGCAGCTCACAAAAGCCGAGCAGCGGATCGCAACCTATATACGTGACAATCCACAGTCGGTAATATCCATGCCGGTATCCGAGCTTTCCGAAGCATCAAACACTGCTCCGTCTGCGGTTGTGCGCTGTTGCCGCAGTCTTGGCTTTGCAGGCTATACCGAACTGAAGTTAGCCCTCGCAGTCGAGCTGTCACAAAACGAAAGATCGGGCTATACTCCGTACATAAATCCAGATGATTTATCGACTCAAATACTTGAAAAGGTATTCACTGCCGGTATCAAGACCCTCTCTGATACGATGTCATCTATAGACAGCGAAAAATTCGCCAAAGCCGTAGACCTCCTTGCAAACGCAAGACACATATACGTCTTCGGTGTCGGAACTTCAGCTCCGCTTGTAAATGATTTCGCATATCGTCTCATGCAGATCGGCTGCTATGCTATGTCGATAACCGATGTTCCGTCCATGATGATCTCGACACTAAATATCGACGAAAATGATGCTGCGATAGCAATATCCCATTCGGGACGCACAAATCCAACTATCGAAGCTATTACTCTTGCAGGTTCAAAGGGGGCTAAAACAGTCGCATTGACAAGTGCTCCGGGAAGTCCGCTCGTAAATGCCTGCGATATTCCGCTCGTGATCTCGACAGACGAGATACGCTATCCGATAGAAGCTATCTCAGCCCGTATCGGTCATATATGCCTTATCGACTCAATCGTCACATCGATCTCCGCCAAAAATTATCCCAAAGCTCTCGAACGTTCAAAGCTGACTCACGAGATAGTAGATTCAACAATTCGAAAAAAATGAAAAAATATAAAAATATCCTTATCTTCGCCGTATGCTATATAGCATATACCTCTATTTATGTAGCGCGTCTCAATCTTTCAATGGCATCCTCGGGGATGATGAGCGCGAATATCCTAACAAAATCCCAGATCGGTCTTCTGGGCAGCTTCTTTTCGATAATCTATGCCGCCGGAAGGCTCTTGAACGGTGGTCTTGCCGACCGAACACCGCCGTTTAAAATGATATGCTCCGGTCTTTTGCTGGCAGGCGTTGCAAACATCGCATTCGGATTTTTTCCGCCCTTCATCGGACTTCTGCTGCTCTGGTCGCTGAACGCATGGGCACAGTCTATGCTTTGGAGCTCGATACTCTGTGTTCTATCCGAGCTTCACGATGAAGCGACAGCAAAAAAGCTGACCTCGTTCATGGTAACATCGGTAGCCGCCGGAAATATCGCCGGAATAATTCTCAATACCTTCATAATCTCACGTCTCGGTTTCAGATTCGCATTCATCCTTCCGGGTGCTCTCACGATCATAATGGGTGCCTTGGCATTCATCGCGATAGGCAAAATCCCTGCTCCGAAGCCGCACGAGAGTTCGACAAAAAGCCAGCCTATATTCTCACTTTTAAAGAACCGTGAGCTTCTCGTGACCTCTATTCCGGCATTTCTGCACGGCGTTATGAAGGACAATATAAGTCTTTGGATGGCGGTATATTTTATCGACAGCTTCGGAGTTGACCTCGAAAGCTCGGCATATTTCGTATTGTTCATACCGATAGTCGGATTTGTGGGTCGAATGATATATCCCCTGCTCTATAAACTGTGCCGCGAAAACGAACATATAGTCACGCTTATCGGATTTGTGATCTGCATAATATCCTGTATACCTCTCTGCCTCGGAACAAATTCGCCGATAGCAGCTATGTTAGCACTCGGCTTCATATATGCCGCAGTTTCAATAATAAACACCAGCTTCCTGTCAATATATC
>CAZRVL010000006.1:0-54091 GCA_964603455.1 uncultured Lachnospiraceae bacterium | reverse complement strand
GGGCAGAGTTGCCTCGGTCAGCGGAATAATGGATTTCGTCACATACCTCGGCGCAGGAATATCCTCTGTTATATACGGCTATATCGGTTATCTGCCTATGTTCGTATCCTGGCTCACAGTTTCGGTGATAAGCGTCATAATTCTCACCTCAATAATAAAAAGATCCAATTCGTAACAAAAAGCTCAGCATTCTCTGCTGAGCTTTTATTAATATTTAACTCTGTATGACGGTCTCAAGACAAAGCTCAAAGACTGTCGGCAAATATCAGAATGGTAATCCAAACGGCAACGCACAATGATAGAATATTCATTCATCGTACAGAGCCTTTTTAGGAACAGCAAACTCGCCTTCACCGAAATCTTCAAGTCATCTGCAAATTCATGTAGAAATTATCACACACAATAGCCTATGCGGGAATCCAAAAACCGAGCCTAAGTGCCGGTATTTCGCTTTCGAGAATACTCATAATTCTATTTTTAATTCGGATACCAGCTTATCTATCTTGCCTTCGCGCAATGCCGCAGCCATAGCATACATAGTATCTGCCATACGCTCTATCTCGGGTATCAGATAGTCGCGATCCTCCAAAAACAGCTCGCTCCACATTCCTTCGTTCAGCTTCGCAACTCGCGTAAGATCGCGGAAACTTCCCGCAGAAAAGCCCTCATGCTCCTTCGCTGTAGGACTCTTCGCATATGCCGCCGAAACTATATGCGGAAGCTGAGAGGTAAAGGCGATTATTCGGTCGTGAGTATCCGCATCGGTGATCTTTATCCTTCCGAAGCCGACCTCAAGGAAAAGTGCCTTGACCTTTTCAAGTATCTCCTCATTCTCACCTTCGCGTGGGACTAAAAGCATGGTCGCACCATCGAACAGATTCTCACGCGATGAAGCAAAGCCCGAAAACTGAGTTCCCGCCATCGGATGTCCGCCGATAAATGTAAAGCCGCCGCGTTCCGCAGCCTTGAAGCCTGCCTCACATATTCTGCGCTTTATTCCTCCAAGGTCAACTACGATCTTTCCGCTCGGTATCCTTCCGCTCTCGATAAGCTCAAGATTTGCCATCGGAAATGCCGCAGGAATTATCATATCGAACCCATCAAGCTCTGGCATCTCGCAAAATGCGTCCTTGCATGCCCCGGCTATCTTAGAAAGCCGACACGCTTCTTCGCTCGGATCGAATCCGTATACCTCATGCTTTGTGTGAAAGCTGAGTCCACGAGCCATCGAACCACCGATGAGTCCAAGTCCGGAAATCAATATTTTCATAATCTATGACCTTTTCTTTCCGCTCATAAAATTAATTGAGCAAAATAATTTTTGATTTTTTAGCGATACTCGGAATGTCAGCTCTTTGCCGGTGTGCGTCTTGCCAAATTCTTTTCGAATGCCGCTTCTATCTCCTCGCGCTCATCGTAATGCTTGTATTCGCCTTCGATCAGCTGATAGGTCTCATGCCCCTTACCGGCAAAAAGTATGCAGTCACCCGGGACAGCATGCTCTATGGCATATTCTACGGCATCATGCCGATCTGTAAAGGTCACATAAGGACAGGATGTCGCCGCGACACTCTTCTCTATATCCGCGATTATTTCATCCGGTGCTTCGAAATTAGGATTGTCACTTGTGATTATAACGAAATCGGCATAATTTGCCGCGACCTCGCCAAGCTCTCCTCGCCTTAGCTGTGTGCGTCCGCCTACCGAACCGAACAAAACCACCAAGCGTTTCGGCTTATATCTGCGTATAGTCTCAAGCGCTGCACGCATCGACACCGCATTATGTGCATAGTCGATTATGCAGATAACATCATCAAGTGTTCCCTTCGGCGGCTCGACTATTTCAAATCTTCCCTTTACCGTTGCCTTCGCAAGAGCCGAAGCGATCACATCGGAGGACAATTTCATGCGCTCAGCCACCGAGATCGCCGCAAGCGCATTGTATACATTAAATTCGCCCGGCATACGAAGCGAATATTCGTGTTCTCCCATCACAGAACGGCAAATGAATTTCACTCCGAGCAGATTGCCCGAGCTCCACGCTCTAATATCGTGCGCATTCACATCGCACTGTCCATCTATTCCGTATGTGGAATTGATCGAGCGCGCATTCTTTACCATATCCGTATAATGTCCGTCATCGGCATTGAATATCCCGTATCGGCATTGACGGAAAAGCTCAGCCTTGCAAGCCATGTAATGCTCAAAGGTCGGGTGCTCGACTCCACCGATATGATCCGGCGAAAGGTTCGTGAAAATACCTATATGGAAATGTATACCGACTATCCTGCGCATATAGACCGCCTGACTCGATACTTCCATCACCACACAGGAAACGCCCGAATCGATCATTTTTCTAAATGCCTTGTGCAGCTCATAGCTCTCAGGCGTGGTGTTCACAGTCGGAGTGCATACACCGTTTATTACGATACCTGTAGTTCCGATAGTGGCAGTATTTATCCCTCCTGCATTCAAAAGCGCAGCCGTCATAGACGTAACCGTGGTCTTCCCCTTTGTTCCGGTAACTCCGACTATCATGAGCGAACGCGCAGGATAACCGAAAAATGCGGCAGAGGCAAGCGCAAGCGTGGCTCTTGTATCCTTCACAATCACCTGCAAAGCATCAGACGGCATATCGAGTTTTCTCTCGACCAAAAACGCACGGCAGCCGTTTGAATATGCACCCGAGGCATAATTGTGTCCATCCGAAACCGCACCGACAAGGCAGACAAAAAGCGTTCCCGGCAATGCCTTTCGTGAGTCATAAACTATATCCGAAATATCCACACCGCCGATTTCAGCTTCAGCATTATATTCAACATCTGTCAAAATTTGAGAAAGCAGCATAAAGTCTCCTGAAAAATATAAAATTCGAAATTTATCAATAACTGCCGAGCTTTGCATTTTGCTCTATCGGCTTCTTACCACAGGCACGGATAGTCGCAAGTGCCAGGCATTCGAGAGAATCTGTGTAGAAATCGCTGAGCTTTTCATCGCGCTTTATCAGAGAAAGCTCTGTGCAGCCCAAAATTATACGTTCACAGCCGAGTGAACGCATATAATGGGCTATCTCATAAAAGCTCTCCATGTTCACACTCTTTCCCTGCTTTATCTGATCGTATATTATCTCCATGACACGTGACTGGTGCGATGTATCTGGAGTCACACATAAAATATCGTGATCCTCGCAATATTTTTGATAAGTTCCAGACTTGACAGTCCCATCGGTAGCCAGCAGACCGAATTTCTTGATCCCGTCCTTTTTTAAATATGCAACAGACTCCTCAACTATGTTCAGTATCGGCACATCGACCGCCGCTGAAAGCTGATCGTAGAAATAATGCGCCGTATTGCACGGTATCGCGATTATCTGTGCGCCGAATGCAACAAGCTTATTCGCGTCCTCGATCATAGCATTGATCGGGTCTACATCCGACTGTCCCAAAATATATGCCGTCCTGTCAGGTGTAGTTGCACGGCTCGATATTACCATATCGATATGCTCCTGATCCGACCTTGCATCGGTCAGAGAGGTCAACAGCTCATAAAAGTACACGGTCGCCATAGGACCAAGCCCGCCCAAAACTCCAAGCAGCTTATTCTTTTCCATAGTACTTTTTAAACTTTCCGTAATGATTCTTTCCGTGCATTATAAGATACATAAGTCTCGTGGGATTCATAAAGAGATCTGGACGATACCAAAGAGATGGATGCGCTTTTCCGGCTTTTGCGAGAGTCTTAGCCTTAGCGGCAAGCTTCTGATCGCGGCAGTAATCGTATACGACTCCCTTCGGGACGCTGTGCCAGAATATCTCGTTGTCACAGTAATATGTTCCCTCTGCTGTCTTACCCAGAACGTACTCCTCGACTATATATTTTGCAACATTGCAGCCGGCAGATGTCACATAGTAATTCGAACGTCCAAGACGGAGATTGATCTCAAAGGCGCGGTAGGTCTTATCACGCTCGTCATACTTGATGTCGAAATTCGAATATCCGACAAAGCCTGTCTCTTCAAGATAAGCCTTGAAGCGTTCCATAAGCGGACGATTTTCCTCGGTTATTATCGCACAATGATTTCCGAGTCCTTTAGGTGTATGCTCTTCGAGAAGCACATGACCGAGACACATCATTCTGACCTTGCCGTTTCTGTCCGAATATGCGGTAAGCACACGCATTTTTGAATCATCACCAGGTATCATGTCCTGCAAAATTATCTTTTCCGGATAGCCGGAAGCATATATCCGGCGTATTATTATTTCGGCTTCACCGACCGATGCTGCGGTATAAACCTTTTTCATTCCGTCAAACGGATAACGCCAGTAAACCGCACTCGCTGAAGGCTTTATGATTATCGGATAATTGAAACCGAGAGAAGCCTCACTTAGTGTACTGTCAAGATCGGTATCGGGAGTGATTATCTTCGTCTTAGGATAAAGTATGCCGTGACGGTCACAATCCTCGTAGAAGGATGCCTTGTATGCCAGACGCTCAAAAAGCTCAGGTCCGATATACGGAACGATGTACATAGACTTCAAACGCTCCTTGCAATGTATAAGCATTGAAGCATAATCGTCTGTGCAGCCCAGCGCAATTAGCTTTGCACCTTCGTGTGCCTTTGAGAAATCCGTAAGGGTCTTTATCATGACCTCAGGATCATCAATATGCTCGACTATGGTGAAATTTATTATGCGCGTGTAGTTCGATGCGCCGATAGCGTATCTGCCGAATGCATAAGATTTAACTCCGTACTCCTCGTGAAATGCGCGTGCAACATTATAGCAGTTCAGATCTGCGCCTATGAGTACCGGAATAATATTCAGATCTTCCATTATTATGATATTCCTTTTTGTCATTTATTATTTTTCATCAACAAAGAATCGCTTATACCAAACAAGGAAGGTAAAAACAGTCCATATTTTTCGTTGATTATCCGCTTTTCCCGAATAATGCTCATCAAGCAGGCAAAGGAGCATATCGGTATCGAAAAACTCCTTCGTATATTCGGCTTTAAAATAGCTCTTTACAATATCGCGGTATTTTTCTTCGCGCAGCCAGAATTTTATCGGCACCGGGAAACCGAGCTTCTTGCGGTCTGCCCATTCATCGGGAAGTGTCCTGTTCGCCGCTTTTCTGAAAATATACTTGGTATTCTTTCCGTTGATCTTATATTCGTGCGGAAGTGACTGCGCCTGCTCCATTACCTTGCGGTCAAGAAACGGAACACGAAGCTCAAGTGATGCCGCCATGCTCATGCGGTCGGCTTTTAACAATATATCACCGGTAAGCCAGAGATTAAGATCGAGATATTGTTTTTTGTCAAGCTCGGATTTGCCCTTGACACGCGCATATATCGGAGCTGTAACTTCCTTTACGCTTTTCCCGACACGGTATTCGGGCTTTAAAACTCTGTATGCACTTTTCTCATCCCAGACCAATGCCTGACCAATAAAATAATCCTCCGGATTTCCACTCGATTTTATTATAAAATCATGCCCCTTGAAATAAGGCAGTCTCTTTGCAACAGCCGCGGCACCGACTCTTAGCGGCTTCGGTATCTTCTTGTATCTGTGCATCATCGGGGTCTCATCGTACCATTCGTAACCGGCATATATCTCGTCCGCTCCCTCACCAGAAAGCACGACCGTGACCTGCTCCTTAGCAAGCCGCGCCAAGAACCACAGCGGAACGCTCGACGGATTCGACTGCGGCTCATCCATATGATACTGTATCTCCGAAAAGGCATCAAAGCACTCATCAGCCGTTATGAGCTTTCGGTAATTCTCTATGCCGAGCCTGTCAGAGAGCTCCTTTGCATAATTCGTCTCATTGAATTTATTGTAATCGAAGCCGACCGAGAAGGTCTTATCCGGCATAAGGCAAGCGGTTATATACGATGAGTCAACTCCGCCCGACAAAAACGAACCGACCTTTACATCACTTATCTTATGCGCCTTGACCGATTCATTCACAGTCTTGTCAATGTCCTCGACCAGCTTGTCAAAGTCTCCGCTCTTTTCAGTGAAATCCGCATCCCAATAGCGTTCGAGCTTCATCTCTCCCCAACCGCCTTCGATCTTGTCTATCGTGAAATAATGCGCGGGCGGAAGCTTATAAACGCCCTCGAAAAATGTTTCGTTTCCCGATGAATACTGGAAAGTGAGATACGGACGCAGAGCATTTTTGTTTACCTTCTTAACAAACTCCGGATGCTCCAAAAATGCTTTTATCTCAGACGCAAAAAGATATTCCCCACCAGATGTTCTGTAATAATTGAACGGCTTTATTCCAAAATAATCACGCGCACCGTATATACGTTTTTTATTCGAATCATATATCACAAACGCGAACATTCCGCGAAGATGCGCAGCCAATTCGACTCCCCACTCCTCATATCCGTGGATAAGCGTTTCGGTGTCCGAACGAGTCTTGAAGATATGCCCGGATGCTTCAAGCTCAGCTCTGAGTTCTTCGAAATTATAAGTCTCGCCATTATAAACTATTACGATGCTTCCATCCTCGTTGTACTGGGGCTGAGAACCTCCGTCAAGGTCTATTATCGAGAGCCGTCTGAAACCGAGCGAAATATCATCAGAAAAATATTCTCCTGCCGAATCAGGACCGCGGTGAACTATACGATCCATCATTTTATTAAGTATATCTTTACGATCTGCGATCCTTCCGGTAAATCCCACAAATCCACACATATTATCTATTATCTCCTTTGCCAGCCAAAGGCTTTATCACAAAAAATATTTATCAATATATTATATCACATCTTTAAGGAAAAATAAAGAGGTAAAATGAAAAAAGTTGCGGTAAAACACAACTTTTTTCATAAAAGTGCATCAGTCATCCGGAAAAACGACCAGCTTGCTCTCCTTGTAACCGTCAATGCCGGATTTTTGGAGCGCACCGAATATCCTGTGCCTTAAGCCCTTGTTGTTACGTTCGAGCGTCATAAGGAGCTGCTTCATCGATTCGCGTTCGGTGTGCTTGTCCGCAGGACAGGGCGAAGTGACTACAGGCAGCGGATGATGATTTATAAAATAGCGCACATCCTTCTCCTGAGCATATATAAGCGGACGTATCATCGTGAGATCCTTTCGCGACAGATACGTGACCGGGGAGAACGAACCCAAACGTCCCTCATAGAACAAATTTAGCATAAAGGTATCGACAACATCATCGAAATGATGTCCGAGTGCAAGCTTATTGCAATTCTGACGCTTGCATTCATCGTGAAGCGCACCGCGCCGCATCTTCGCACAAAGTCCGCATGGATTTTTCTCCTTTCGGACATCGAACACCACGTGCGCAATCTGAGTCGGAACTACCACATACGGAACATTCAGCTCATCGCACAGACCCTTGACCTCTGAAAAATCGACTGCCTGTTCAAATCCCATATCAATAGTTATGGCAACCAGCTCGAATTTTTTGGGATAGAAGCGTCTTAACTCGGACAGTGCATATAGCAGAGTAAGCGAATCTTTACCGCCTGAAATCCCGACAGCGATCCGATCACCATCTTCTATCATCTGATAGTCATCGACCGCACGACGTGTAAAGCTGAGTATTCGCTTGATTTCTTTCATTAATTTTTTCTCCTTTGCATATAATCTGCCATATGATATAAAATCGGAGGTCAATATGGCAATAAAAATTTTCATCGATCAGGGACACAATCCGCATAATCCTAATGCCGGAGCGGAAGGAAACGGATACCGTGAACAGGACATTACCTACAGCGTCGGTATAATATTAGCCGAACTACTGCGCGATAACGGTAATTTCGAAGTCCGTCTTTCGCGCAATTCACCGGATGAGATACTCGGAACTAACAATTCGACAAGTCTTGCCGCACGGGTAAACGCAGCAAACGAATGGGGAGCGGATTATTTTATAAGTCTCCACACAAATGCCTTCTCAAGTCCAAGCGGTCGCGGCGTAGAAGCTTACGTATTTTCGGTAAACTCCACAGCCTTCACATTGGCAGAGGATATTGTCAGAGAGCTTTCGCTAACCACGGGCTTTCCCGAACGCGGTATATTCGCACGCCCAAGCCTTTATGTATTAAAACGAACGAATATGCCGTCGGTGCTTGTCGAAATGGGATATATCACGAACCCCACCGAAGCCGCATTGATGGCTTCCGAGCCTGATCTGTTCGCACTCGGCATATACAACGGCATATTACAATATCTGGGAATGTAGAATAGAACCGAAATTTCAGGCTATACTATTGACGTAAACAAAAGAAAGGCAGCTTTCGCAAAACGGAAGCAATATTCAAAATATGTCAGGATTTTTCGAAAGCTATGATGAAAACATAAAATATTTCGATTCGCTGTTTAAGATCGGAACGAATTACGATTTCATAAGCCGTGAGCTTAATATAAAAACAAAGCGTGTACATTTTTATTATGTTGATAGCTTTATCGACAGCGATATACTGCAAAGATTATATCTTTATCTCTGCTCGCTTGATGAAGAGCCAACTGCGGAAAATATCGAACATTTCGCTTCGGAATATATGCCCTGTACCGAGGTGAGCATAGTGCGCGACAGAGAAAAATTCGTATATTCGGTCATGTCGGGCACAGCCGGAATGCTGATAGACCGCTCAGACTCAGCCGGCATAATAATAGATGTCCGAA
This sequence comes from uncultured Lachnospiraceae bacterium, assembly GCA_964603455.1. Taxonomy (GTDB): domain Bacteria; phylum Bacillota; class Clostridia; order Oscillospirales; family CAG-272; genus Flemingiibacterium. The sequence goes on along the minus strand of CAZRVL010000006.1, from coordinate 45,431 downwards.
AATATCCGACACGCGGGATAGAACAGTCCGAAAACGACCGTGTGCTTCGCGGCGCACACGATTCATTCACAGAGACTATCAAGCAAAATTCAACCTTGATCCGCCGAAGGATACGCGATCCCGATCTGATATTCGAAAAGCTGACGGTCGGTGAAACCTCTAAAAGTGACATAGTACTCGCATACATCGACAAAAAAGCCGATCCCGAATATGTCGAATATCTCAAAAGTAAGATCACATCTATAAAAGCGGATGCGCTCACGCTCGGACAGGAAAGCCTTGCCGAATGCCTTATAAAACGCAAATGGTATGATCCGTTTCCGAAATTTCGCACGACAGAACGTCCGGACACAGCGGCGGCACAGATACTCGAAGGCTATGTTGTCATCCTCTGCGACACCTCGCCCGAAGCAATAATACTGCCAACCTGTCTTTTCGACTTTATGCAGGAGACAGACGATTACTATTTTCCGCCGCTCACAGGCTCATATCTGCGCATTCTCAGGTATATCGTATTCCTGCTCACGCTGTTCTTCACACCGACCTGGTATCTGCTGATAACTCATCCCGAATGGCTCGGAGAAAAGCTTGAATTTCTGAAGGTTTCGAGCGAAGTGAATCTTCCGATAATATTACAGCTGTTCATAATAGAATTTGCGCTTGACGGGCTTAAGCTTGCCAGCATGAACACACCAAGCTCGCTGAACAACACCTTTGGAGTCGTTGGCGGACTGATACTGGGGGATTTCGCCGTGCAGATCGGATGGTTCGTGCCTGAGGTCATCGTTTATATGGCATTCGTTTCAATAGCGAATTTCTCTCAATCGAGCTATGAACTCGGCTATGCCTTTAAATTCATGAGAATGCTGCTCCTGGCACTCACCGCACTATTCGGCGTAATTGGATATGTCGTTGGAATAATGATCATATTGATACTTGCAGCAACGAACAAAACCGCAAACGGTAAACGCAATTACCTGTATCCGCTTATCCCATTCAACGGAAGAGCTTTGAAACGTCTGCTCGTGCGCGAAAGACTCAGGACAAAATAATCACTTTATCACTGTGCTGTTGCGCATCTCATTAGAGCATATCTGGAAAAAGGTCTTTCCGCGGTTTATCAGAAGCTCATCGCCGTTAGAATCATAAAACTTCATCGGAGAATCGACACCGCTCTTTTCCCAGCTTATCTCCTCGTAACCGCCCATTGTGAAGTAATAGCCTTCACCTGAGCCTACAGTTTCAATATCCTTGTGACCTTTCACATCGTTGAGATCGGTAACAGGGAGATACATAACGATTATGTTAGTAAACGAAAGCTGAATATTGGCAGAATTGTCCATATGCTTGGCACCGTTCAAATGCCAACGGTAATAAACGCCATCGTCCGCATTATATTCATAATACGGCTTATGGCTTCCGTAATATGTGACCTGCAAATAGGTTCCGGAATTTTCAGGTGTTTTCACCTCATCGAATTTTACGAAATCGAGCGGAGAATCAAAATCCTCCTCCATTTCAGTGCGGCATCCGACATATTCTATTCCCTTTGCTATACGTTCGCCATCAGTCATAAGGCTGTGTTCATAGCCCAGATTCTGCTGTCTCCAGCTGTCGCGGTAAAACATACCGGGAATATACATATTTACACCGTCAAGATGGTCCACCTTACGCTGCGACAGTTCAACATATGCCTGGTCGCTTCCGCCGGCGTGTACGTAGATGGCATCGTGATTCGCGGCAAAATCCAGATAATATTCTCTCGATGAGCGCACAGAGCCTACGACCGGAAGATTTTCATAATCCATCGCCAGCATCATAAGTCGTGTATAGCCCCCCTCAACTATGCACTCGTACATAACATCAGCATAAGAAACGCCTTCCTGCGGCATAGCCTCCTTGATATTGTTTATCATGATCGCGACCGGTCGGCGGTCTTCGAAATCGATCTCGGATTCAAGTCCGGTGAGCGGATTTATTATGCGCTCAACTTCAGGCTCTGCAGTGGTTTCGGGTTCAGGCTCGGCAGTAGTCTCGGTCTCAGGCAGCGAAGTGGTCTCAGGCGGTAAAGTCACCTGCTCTGTTGTATCCTCAGCGGTAGTCTGTTCGGTCGAATCTTCGTGGATCTCAGACTGCTCATCACCGCACGCAATAGCCGAAGCTATAATAGCCGCGAGAAGCAGTAGACATATCATCTTTTTCATAAAAATCAATTCCTTTCTGTATATAAAAAAGCCCTACTATATATTATAATACATTTTTTGCGAAAAGTCAATTGTTTGTTTACTAATAGTATTCAATAATATTTACAATTTATATGTAGAATTTGCCATAGAGATATGGTAAAATATATATATCACAAAAAGAAGTACTGGGAGGATGAAAATGGCAGAAATATCTAAATACCTTATGTATCGCGGAAAGCCGCTTGTCCGAGAGGGTCAGCAGATCTTTTTCGGCAGTATGGAAGATAAATATATTCTTTTTCTCGGAATAATGACCACAAAGGAAGTCGGAGGAAAACAGGTTCCGGACGACATCATGATACAGATACAATCAACAGCCCCCGATCACAAAGTCGTTAGGGTGGGTAAAAAGAACGGACTTTATGAAGCATTTGAGTTCGGAATTATCTGGCTCGAAAACGAATTAAAAAAGGCATAAGCCTTATTTTTCCGCCACAGCTTCTACCAAAAAAGCTGCGGCGAAATTTTTTTGAGATTTTTTCAAAAACCCCTTGACAAATGAGAAAAAATGTGGTATAATATTATTGTTGTTGAGAGCAAAGCTCAAACGACACCGGGGTGTGGCTCAGCTTGGTAGAGCGCTTGGTTCGGGACCAAGAGGTCGGGTGTTCGAATCACCTCACTCCGACCAGTTAAAAGCACGATTTGATCGTGCTTTTTTCATTTTTAAATTCAAAAAGGTTCAAAAGGCTATTGCAAGATCACAATAGCCTTTCTTTTATTTATTCAAAATATATTCGATAAATTCACGTACAGCTCCATTACCGCCGTTTCGTTTGCAAACATAGTCTACTGCCATGCAAACCTCGGAAACAGAATCTGCCGGACAGCCGGTAATTCCACAATACTCTATACATTCAAGGTCATTCAGATCATCGCCGATATATGCGATCTCATCTGCACAAACACAATACCTTTGAGCAAGCTCTTTTAGCTTATCAAGCTTGTTCGAAACACCCTGATGCACTTCCTTTATCTTTAGATCGGCGGCACGACGCGAAACTATTTCGGATTCACGACCTGTGATTATCACCGGAACTATGCCGTAAAGCGGTAAAATATGCGCTATCGCATAGCCGTCCCTTACATCAAAGGATTTCATGATCTCACCGGATGCCCCGAAATATATCCGCCCATCCGTTAAAGTTCCGTCAACATCCATTACGAGCATTTTCATCCGACTATACCTGCTTTGTATATATCCTGCATCAGTATCGAGCCGACAACAAACCCGTTCTCATCCAAAACGGGCATTCCGGTTATCCTAAGATCGCTCATCTTCTGCAATGCGTTTACAGCCATATCGCGCTTGTCGATATACTTTGGATCTCTCGTCATAACATTATCGACTACTTCGTTGTAAACATCAACTCCGCGTTCAAGCATCCTGCGAAGGTCTCCGTCTGTGATAATTCCCTTTAGTTTATTATCACCATCGACTACCACGACCATGCTAAGACCCTTTCCGCTCATCTCAACTATCGCACTCCTGAGTGTACTGCCCTCTCTTATAACGGCATTTTCGGAATCGGAGTGCATGATGTTTTCGACCTTTACCAACAATTTTTTTCCAAGTGCGCCTGCCGGATGATGTAGTGCAAAATCATCCTTTGTATAACTACGCATTTTCGAAGCGACCACCGCTATAGCATCGCCCAAAGCAAGCAGGGCTGTAGTGCTTGAAGTCGGAGCTAAGTGCATATAGCATGCCTCTTCAAAATGCGGAAAGCAGAAGCAATAGTGACACGAAAGCGCAAGCGTTGATTTTGGATTTCCAGTAACAGCCGCCGTGACACAGCCGATCTCATGAAGTGTCGGCAAAAGTCGGACAACTTCTTCACTTTCGCCGCTGTAGCTCATTAAAATAACAAAATCATCCTTCGTTACCATTCCGAGATCACCGTGCATAGCTTCTCCCGGGTGCATAAAAAACGATGGTGTTCCGAGACTTGCAAGCGTAGCAGCGATCTTAGTTCCGATATGTCCGGGTTTTCCCATTCCACTGATTATGACCTTGCCCTTGCAATCCACGACCAACTTCACAATATCCTCAAAATTTTTTTCAAGGCTGTCTCTCGTTGCCTGCAATGCGGCTATTTCGGTGTCAAAAACCCATTTTGCTTCATTTATGATGTCCATCATATCACTCCTTAACCGCCTCATACACACGAATCAACTTTATAAGCAGCTCCTTCATATCGCCGAGCCTTACCATATTTGCACCGTCCGACCTTGCGTTGTCAGGATCGGGATGAGTTTCCATAAACAGTCCGTCTGCTCCGACCGCTATCGCAGCCTTCGCGAGATATTCCACATATTCGCGATTTCCGCCGGTCGAGGTTCCATTTCCTCCCGGCTTCTGAACACTGTGCGTAGCGTCGAATATTACCGGCACACCGAAGGACTTCATAACACGAAGCCCGGTCATATCCACCACCAGTGTGTTATAGCCGAATGAGGTTCCGCGTTCGCAGAGCATCACATTCGAATTTCCGGCGGCGAGCACTTTATCAAGGCAGTTCTTCATATCCCACGGAGCGAGGAACTGCGCCTTTTTTATGTTCACGCACTTTCCGGTCTTTGCCGCCGCTGTGAGAAGATCAGTTTGACGGCAGAGAAATGCGGGGATCTGGATAATATCAGCCACTTTTGCGGCTATCTCCGCCTGCCACGGCTCGTGTATGTCTGTGCAAATCGGAAGCCCAAGCTCATTTTTGACTCTTTCAAGGACACGAAGTCCTTCATCAATGCCGATACCGCGAAAGCTCGAGATGGATGTTCTGTTCGCCTTATCAAACGATGCCTTGAATGTATAGGGTATACCGAGACTCTGTGTTATATCCTTCATACGGCTTGCGACCGACATCACAAGCTCCTCGGATTCTATTACACACGGTCCTGCGATCAGTTGAAACATTATTTCTCCTTCGCCATACCGTTCTCTATCATGTACTGCTCAACAGCCACACGATCCTTCGGAGTATCGACCGAAAGCGTCTTGCAGTGTGCGTTTATGTAGTAGCAGTCCTTGCGGTTTTCGATGAAGCGGAAGGAATCGTTCTCCTCGATCTTCTCGACCGGTCCGCGGGGAGTGCTGTGGTAATATTCCAGAGCTGTCTTGGTAAATGCGCCGACACCGACGAATTTTTGGTAGACATAATTCATATCGCCCTTCGGGAAGGGGATCGGTGCGCGAGAGATAAAGAGGCATATGCCGTCCTTGTTGGTCACAATCTTGAGATTTGTCGGATCGACGACCTCGACCGGATTTGAGAAATCGGTCATCAGATTTGAAACATAGAAGCCGTCCTCGGGAATGTTCTCGGGGATGCACTTAACAATATCATCTGCCCGGACGAGCGGTTCGTCACCGTTCACCATAACATAGAGATCAGCCTCTATCTTGTTTGAAACCTCCCAGAGACGCTCGGTCGCGGTCTCGCAGTCGGTCGAAGTCATAATGACCTTTGCTCCAAAGCCCTCTGCGGTCTCCTTGATCAGCTCGTTGTCGGTCGCAACGTATACCTCGTCGAACACCGACACCTCCTTTGAGTGCTTCCATACCCAATAAAGCATGGGCTTGCCGCAGATAAGCGCGAGCGGCTTCATGTTAAAGCGCGACGACCCGCCGCGCGCCGGGATCATTCCTATGATTTTCATTTTTGGTTCTCCTTTTTTGCACATCATTCATTTAAATATACTGTGTTTTAATTGAACAAACAATTCTAATAAATAATATATATAATAATTTCCGCGTTTTAGCAGCTTTATAAATAGCGGATTCTCATTTTTACAACTGGCATGGCTTAAACAAAATTTGAATTCCACCGTATTTATCATTTTTTTATTTACGCTCAATTTTCTCGTTAAAGATATTTTATTACGCTTATCAAGTGTACTTTCCAAGGCATTTATAAATACATACAGCCAACTGTCACAATATTCAGCTAAAAATTTTTCATCTATCAAATCGATTCTTACATAGAATGGATACAGCAAATGTTCAAATAAATCAGGGTCATATCTATTCACAGCACTACCTTCTCGGTAAACGTAGTTGTATAAAGGTTTATGAATATATTTTATTGATGTACATTGCTTGTAATACCGTACATTGAAACCAACATCTTCACCTATAGTAATATCTTTATTAAAACGAATATTATATTTATTCAATACTTCAGCGATATATATCTTATCCCATAGATACGCTGTTAGTCCAATCTTATATATACTGTAATAATCACTTTGACAATCATCAAATTCTTTGTCTATATGAATTATTTTATCAAAGTTTTCACTTACATTCCAAAAATTGGATATGACCCAAGATTTAGGTGATTTTACAATTTCTTTATACAGTATTTCACACCATTGAGCTTCCGCCCAATCATCACTATCACAAAACATCAAATACATTCCTGTCGCTAAACTTATTCCATTATTTCTAGCTACAGAAACACCCTGATTTTCTTGATGTATAACTAGAACTCGACTGTCCTTTTTGGCATATTCATCACATATCATACCACTATTATCTGTACTTCCGTCATTCACAAGAATAAGCTCAAAATCGGTAAAGGTCTGCGCAAGTATGCTGTCAATACAACACGGCAAATATTTTTCCGTATTATATACAGGTACAATAACACTGATTTCAGCCATTTCACTTAAACCTCACATGAGCTTTCTATATGAATATCGTGCAAGCGAATATGTCCCCAATATCTGTGAAGCCAAACCAATTGGTTATGCTCATCCACAATATCACTTATTTCAAAAATCATTCCCGGATATACACCATCCAAAAATTGTTCATTTCCATATTCGTCATACTGATACGCAATTATATCTGCCTTATATCGTCCGGGAGTCAGATGTTCGGTGCAAAATCGCAGTAAAAAATAATTTTCACCCTGATGAAGTTCCATGCTATTGTCAGTCAGCATTGTTCCTGCAATCGTTCCATCCAAATATTGTATTTCAAATCTAAATTTTATGCCCGTCCAATTATGTGCACACGAACAATACAACGACAATTTGACAGATTCTCCAATAGTAAATAATACTTCATCCTTGCCGATAACTTTTAGAGACCTAATAGATAAATCTTTAACCGATTTTCCGTTTGAATGATGTTCTTCGGTATATTCATACGATAGTTGAGCTTTGCCAACTGTCCCCATATACACCTCAATCCCCTTCTCAACTTCTCCCTCAAACACCACCTTACCCTTGTCCAGCACGACGCAGCGGTCGCAGAGCTGGCGGATAGTGTTCATATTGTGCGAAACATAGAGGACTGTGCGACCGTCTTTTTTTGCGGCATCGCGCATCTTGTCGAGGCATTTCTTCTGGAACGCCATGTCTCCGACCGCAAGCACCTCGTCCATGATCATTATCTCGGAATCAAGGTGCGCGGCGACCGAGAACGCCAGCTTGACATACATTCCGCTCGAATACCGCTTGACCGGAGTATCAATGAACTCTCGAACCTCGGAGAATTCGATGATGTCCTCCATCTTTGCGTCGATCTCCGCCTTGGTCATGCCGAGGATCGCACCGTTCATGTAGACATTCTCACGTCCCGTCATCTCTCCGTTAAAGCCGGTACCGACCTCAAGCATCGAGGCTATCCGTCCGTAAATATCGATCTCTCCCTCGGTCGGAGCCGTGACACGCGACAAAAGCTTCAGCAGAGTGCTTTTTCCCGCGCCGTTTCCGCCGATTATTCCGAGGGCTTCGCCCTTGTACACGGTCAAATCGATCCCATTGAGTGCCATGAAGGTCTGTCCGATCAGTCTTTGATCCTGTCCGATCTTTGAATTCGGATCTTCTCTGCCGCGCACACGCGCCCACCAGCTCTGAAGATCGCCCTGAAGCGTTCCGCCGCCGATCTGACCGAGCTTGTATTTCTTTTTAACGCCGGAGATTTTGATCGCAGCTTCTCTGTTTTCATTCATTTTTATGAGCATTCCTTTCTCGCTTGTTGGGGATAGGTCTAATTAACAATATCTCAGTCATTGACCGTGAGTCACAAAATTCCGTTTGAAAGACTTGTCTTGCAAGCTTCACACCGTATCCATAAAGGTTTTTTCTACGTGATTAAAGATCATTATCCCCGCAAGTGCAACTATGACGGTAAAGATCAGCGAGAATATAAGATTTGGTATCGAGATCGTTCCCTGCCCGAGCACCGCGTATCTGAAAACCTCGACCGGCGCAGTGACGGGATTGATTATCAAAAGCGACTTTATCATGCCGTCCTCAAGCTGAGAAAGCGGGTAAACGATCGGAGTTGCGTACATCCACAGCTGTACGCCAAAGGTGACAAGGATCGAAAGGTCGCGGTATTTGGTAGTAAGACTCGAAATTATTATTCCGAAGCCCAGTCCCATTACACCGAGATGAACAAGCACGGCAGGTATCGCAAGCCACGCAAGCCAATTCGGAGTAACCGCTCCGACGGCAACATAGTAAGCAAGGAACAAAAGTACGAGGATCATCTGAACTGCCAGCTGTATCGCAGAGGAGATCATATTCGAGATTGGGATCGTCAGACGAGGAAAATACACCTTGCCGAATACGTTTGCGTTCGATGTAAAGGTCGTGGCATTTTTCGTCAGAGTCGAGGAAAAATATCCCCAGATCGCGGTACTGCACAGATAGAATAAAAGCTGCGGTACTCCGTCGGTGCTCATTCCAGCTATACCGCCGAAAACAAAGGCGTAGATCACGCTACTGACGAGCGGATTAAGAAATATCCAAGCCGGTCCGAGGATCGTCTGCTTGTATGTAACGGTAAAATTCCGCTTTGTAAACAGCCATATCAGGTCACGGTATTGCCAGACCTCGCGCAAATTCAGCTCGAAGTGCTTGTGCTTTGATGTTATGTGGGTGTGATACTTATTTGGTGATGTTGTCATTTCAATTATCCTTGCATTCAAACAATGAATCAAAGTCAACTCGATCGAAGACCTCAAGTCTGCCGCCGCGAGTTGCGTTATAGACCTTTATGCCGCGCTGCTCACAGTGCTGCTTCATCGCAATGTATGTAAGCGTGCTCTTTTCGGTATTCGGGATGTAGAGCTTGTCCTTGTCCTCGTTATATTTTTCGGAGAAATAGTCCTTAACGGTGTTGTCAACTATGACCTCGCCGTTGTTGTTTTGGCTGACACGAAAATGGTGATCTACCCCGATAAGATATATTTCTTTGAAGCCCATATACGCGGCTATCTGCGCGGCAGTGTACATACAGGTGCTTGAATTGTAAATCCCGCGTGAGATGTCATCACTGAACTTGAAATCGAGCGGATCATCGACCTTTTGGTTCTGAATGTTGAAGTAGACCGCTCTGTTCACATTGAGATCGTAATACCATTTAAGCTGGATCGGTACAAATTTCGTTTTGATACCACAGCTGTTCACCGTATCTATGCAACCCGAAAGCATTTTTTCATCCTGCGAGATATAATAAGTCGGACGCCACGATGTCTGCTCGAAGATGTTGTAAATGCGATTAAAGGCAAAGGTAATCTCACCGTTCATATCAAGCCTTGTCAGATCATCCGCTTTAAGGCTCGGTCCGTTGCCGATGAGGAAGCAACGCTTAGCGATATAGCTATCCTTGTATTCGGAGAGTTTTTTGCCGAATTTTGTGCGGTCGTAGTGGGAGAGACAGTATGGTTGGATGAAACGGGCAGTTACGGAGGCTCTGATTTTTGAAATGAATCGCATTATTTTCTCTCCCGACTTTTTAGTTTACGAAAAAATATACATAACCAAATCAATATCGGAGATGTTTGAATACATTCCGCTATTGTTTTAATATCATATAAAATATATAATTCACAGGTGAAAGCATATATCAATTTAAGTTTACGGATAACCGACCAATGTTCAAATTTTGCTCGTTCTCTCTGCCATAAACCATATCCATGGGGATTATTGAGAAACAGCTTATTTCCGGCTTTTGTCAATCCATCCTCAAGATATTCATAAATCCAGATTATGTCGTTATAAAATCGCATCTTGTAACCATCGGCAGCCATGCGATTCCACACCACAGCTTCGGTCATAAATTTCTCATTTTCATAAACAGGATATTTATATTTGCGATGTATATTTAAATAAAACACCATCGCACGTTCACCGTCAATATTTTTATACCGATCTAATGCGGTACCATCGAAATAATATCTGTCAAAAGCGGAATTAACCGTATGATTCTCATCAGTTCCAAGATTTCCTGCAAAGCCACAGTACTTCTCGTTTTTAGGAAGCTCTCTTTCCCAAGAAATCACCTTCTCAACAGCATTATCAGTCAAATAGTCATCAGAATCAACCGTAAAAAACAATTCCCCCTGCGCCAAATCAAGCGCATAATTTATCGCACGATGCTTTCCACCGTTTTCCTTATAATAATATCGTATCTGAAACGGATTAGATTCTTCCTGCCATTTTTGAAAAAGCTCGGATGTATTATCCACAGAGCCATCATCCACAACGAGCCATTCGAAGTCGCAAACGGTCTGTCTTTGCAATGAGCGATAAAGATTTTCTATTATATATGCACGATTGTAGGTTGGAGTGAAAATTGTTAAAAATGGTTTGCCATTAATTTTCAAAATAAAGTCACCTTTTTTTGAACATTCTATCTCTAAGACGCTTTATGTAATATATTGCTCCGTTGTCAAGCAAGTCATATGCCATAAATGTGTAGATCTTTTCGATTTTTGTTCCTTTTCTTTTGTCAAAAAAATTTATAATCTGCGGGCTTCGAACCGCACACTTGACCTTCCAAGATATAAGGTTTGTTTTTTTAGCTTCGATCAATTCTTTTTCACGTTGCTTCATAGTATCAACATCTGCCCACGTGTATGTGTACAAATGCTTTGCCCATTTTCCATAATCCTTATATCCAATCAACAATATGTTGTCACGAAGAACCTGCGATCTGTCAGATTTTTTCCACTCTGGTAGCTCTCGCTCGAATATTTTTGTATCTCGAATAACATTAGTTCCCGATGGATAAGAATAACTTTTGTAAGCTTCAAAAGCTGCACCTATCAATGAATGATTCTTTACTGCGCCAAACCCCAGTCCTGTAGCGAGATACCTTACATCATCCGAAGCCAACCAACAGTCATATTGCAATAGCTCATCCAGAGAATTGTGCAACATCACGTCGGTATCTAAGTATACCCCCCCCCATTTTATATATTATAGCCAATCTTGCATAATCGGATACAAATGCCCATTTTTTTGCTTCATACGCATCTTTAACATATTGTATGCAATTTACATCGAAATTTTCTTCATTCCATTCTTTTATTTCATAGTCAGGGCAATATTTTTTCCAGCTCTCAATACATTGCTTAATAATTTCCGATTTTGGATTACCCCCAAACCAACAATAATGGATAACCTTCGGTATCATAATATCCCTCTCAAAAAATATCCAAACACAGTCTCACATCCGTCAGGTGATCGCTCGATATACGTTTCGCGCCATGATAATTTGTATATCCGTGTGTCGGACTTGATAACATTTTCAAATTCAGACGCAGGCAATGCGGCATTCATCGCTGCCTGTAAGTCATCACGATGAATATTGTTTATCGGAACAGAATCAAGTGCCAGACGCATAGATTTTATATTTTCTTTTCCAATGTAGATCAGATCGTCAAAGAACAAATAATCTATCGCTGTATCTTCATCGCTCCAATAGTATTCAAACGCCGCCTTCAAAAAGCGAAAAATCACATGATTTTTATATCCGCCAAGACAAAACGTTACCCACTGAAAATCAGATAAGTACATTCCTTTTTTTATCTCACTTTTGCAAGTAAAGAATGGAATATTAAAATGCTCCTCCGGTATTTTATCCGAGCAAAATATAGTCGTATCCAACCAAAGTCCACCATACTTTTCAATAAGACACACACGGATATAATCTGCCAAATGCGCCAATCCCATGTAGCCAATATTAACTTTGTCCAATATGTAATCGGGTATCGTCAAATACTCGCCATAGTTTTTTTTGGTGATCAATATGACAGGATGACCATTTGAATTTTTTCGTATACTCGCAATACACCGTTGAACTAACGGCGGCGCACTGTCCTCGCCTGTCCACCAACATATCCATATCGGTGCATTTTCAACTTTTTCTCCGATGTTATCATCAAATTTATATTTTTCTATAACCGAAGCAAGTTTGTTTTGCAAATATCCAAGGATCCACTCATCTTTTCTACCGTGTGCAAAAGCCGAAATCCGTTTAAAGCCCAATCGACCACCAAGCTCATCGCAGACACGATAAAACGCAAGTTTTTTCGAAAATCTGCAATCATTTTTCCAAGATTTGACTGTCATATCCATTCGCCGCTTTAACCGCGAATAAAGTTTACTCAATATTCCTATGCCTCCATTGTCTGATCTTTGCCGATATTCCAAGCATTTCGCTTCTCGAAAGCAGTACATACAGCTTTTCTTTCGCCGAACATTCAAAAAATTCCGCTACCGATACACAAACATATTTTCTTCGGGCTTTTATATGGTCACGTGCAGTTTTACCGTTGCTTTCGGAGCTTGAAAAATCATAATAGAGTGTACGACACGCTGTACAAAAATTTATCTTATCGCGAATAAGAAGCTCAGGATATTTTTTTTCAAAAAGCTTTATTCGTTCAATATATGCGTCAAGCACGTCAAGTCTGTGAAGCGAGACCGATGTCATAATGCTCCCTTCACGCTGACGATAATTATACAGCGGAAACGGAGTATAAACTATTTTTTCAGCTTTATCGATTATTCGGTAAGTAAAAAATTCGTCCTCGTGATACCTTCCGACCGGAAAAAATTCGTTCTTCAAAAGCTCACGCTTGTATAATTTATTCCAAACAACTACCTTTAACTTCCGGTCATTTATAATATCCGAAATAGCTTCTTTGGGCGTAAATATCTCAAAATCAGCATTTATATTATCTATATCTGCTTCAGCTTCGATACGAGTTCGGTTTATGCCGCAAACAGATATGTCAGAATCGGTTTCTTGAATAGCTCTGTAAAGCAAATCAAAATATTCAGCCTTTATCCAGTCATCGCTGTCCACAAAACCAATCAGCTCACCGGAAGCAATCGCCATTCCTGCATTTCGCGCATCAGAAAGTCCACCGTTGGCTTTGTGTATGACCTTGACCCGCGCGTCCTTCTTAGCCCACTCATCGCAAATTCTCGGACAATCATCGGGTGAGCCGTCATCCACAAGAATGATCTCTAAGTTCTTATACGTCTGACCGACAACAGAGGATATGCACTTGTCAAGATATTGTTCGACCTTATAAACCGGAATTATTACACTTATCAAGTCCAAGCTCATTCCCCCTAAAGTTCATATTTTCTGTCATTTCCGCTCAAAGAATCATATTTCTTGCGCACGATTCGATATATCGGCATCATATACGCCGCACCGAATGCCATTAGCTGTAGCTTTTTGGAATCACACAAAGCGATCCTGCCGGCTCTTACCTCACCGACCAACTTACTTTTTGCCGAGATCTCCGCCTCCTTGAAGTCCTGCTGTGTCGCGACTCCGATAAGAATTCGTATATATCTCGAATACGCAACATTATACAGCTCCGAATATTCCCTCACATCATCTTTTATGATCTCAATTACCCGTAGCGGATCGATTATGTGATTCATACTCTTTTTTGTAGCCGCAGAACCCTTTCTGAGCATATAACGGTACGGACAAAAATCTTCGTACACGGTTTCCTGCGCTTCCTTGAAAAGGTAGTAATTCATCAGAAGGTCTTCATTTATCTTTATGTCACACGGCATTATGTTTTCGTGTAACAAGCTGTGGAACAAGGTCTTGCGAAAGAGCTTGTTCCACAGACCCGGCTCAATTCTTGAGCCGGATAACAGCTCTTTCAGAGCAGTTATCTTATCTTGCTTCGCAAGAAAGCCTGTTTTGTAAAAATATTCGATCCTGCCGTCCGGAAATACCATTTGATAGCCGCAGTGCGATATGTCAGCATCATATGTCAGCGCATTATTCATTAAATGCTCAAACATTTCAGTCTCGATCTGATCATCTCCATCGACAAAGCCTATCCATTCGCCGCAAGCCTTTTCCACCCCTGCCATTCTGGCACTCGTTACACCGCCGTTTTTCTTGTGTATCGGTACTATCCGCGCATCATTTTCAGCAAGGCGGTCTATGATTTCAGCGGTATTGTCTGTAGAGCCATCGTCAACGATTATTATTTCGATATTTCGATAAGTTTGCGCACATATGCTCTCAACACAGCGTTCCAAATACTTTTCTATGTTGTATGCGGGTACGATTACAGAGATCTTGTCCATCAGTCAATATATCCTATCCTGCCGTCCAATTCTTCACGCTGTTTTGCTCTAAGCTCCATCGAAACATCTTTCCGCAGCGTGTACTCTTCGCCGTATATCGGTGACTCGCTCATTCTCGCTCTTTCCTTATTTAAATACTCATCAAGCGTGCAAATAACACGTGCCGGATTTCCGACCGCGACCGAATTTTCAGGTATATCATGCGTTACGACTGCATTTGCACCGATAACTGCATTATCACCGATTCTGACATTCGGCAGAACCACACATTCTGCTCCGATAAAAACATTGTTCCCGATAATCACGCGCCCGATCTTTGTATAATTCAAAAACTGTTTGGTGCTTGCATCGTGGCAAAGAATATGCACACGCGGTGCCATAGTCACATTGTCACCTATCTCAATAAGCCAACAATGCGAAGGATCAAGTATCACTCCGCCAAGCCGTTTAAAATTTTTTCCGACCTTCATGCCCATAGAAATAAGCTTTTCGGTAGTATATTCGCCACGCAGACGATATACAAATTCTTTCGCTATATTAAACACATCCTGCCCCCGAAAGTTCTTCAAATAAATTCTGTACCGATTCGACCGTCGTCCCGGTGTCAAACATTCGTCCACGCAAAGCAGCCATAGCTTTGTAATGCGCTAATTTTTCAGGATCACATATCAGGCTCTTTATACCACGGTAGAGCGCATCATCGTCATTTTCGACCACGACACCGTACTCATCGTTCTCACCGAGCATCTCGCGCATACCCGAGACCTCGACCGTGCATACAGGTGTACCAACGATCAACGCTTCGGTCGCGGCAGTAGAGAAGCCCTCTGCCAAACTCGAACAGACAAACAGATCGCATTTCGCCACATATTTATATGGATTCGTCTGATAGCCGAGTAATGTAATGCTGTCACATAGATGATTTTCTTCTATGTAACGTTCAAGCTCCGCTTTAAGCGGACCTATACCGAGTATGTACAAATGAACCTTGCAGCCTTCATCTATCAAGCGTTTGGTAATGCGCACCAATCGGTCAAAGCCCTTCAAATGAACGATTTTTCCGACACCGCATACAGCAACTTCTTTTTTTGAGAATAACGTATCATCAACATTTTCAATACTCATCCGCATTATTTTTTCGGATTCATTAGTATTATACAAAACATCGGTATTTTTTAAATTACATACCTTTAAAAAGGTCTGTCTTACTGCATCTGATACAAAACAAACTTTATCAAACCTTTGGTAGCAATTATCAGCTTCGTTATAATTTCTAAATCCAATTGAAATATCAGACCTGTTAATCATCGTACAATGAACCCAAGCAACCAACTTAGTTTCCGAATCAGGACATCCCGAAATTATTCTTGTCGAAACGCCTTCCAAATACGCAACTTCAATATCGTATTTTTCCTTAACGAATATTTTGTGCAGCTGTTTAGGAGTAAATAATTTCATAATATGACTGTTTCCGCGAAAAGGTCTCGGAAATATCGCCTTATAATCGACATCATCAGAGAGAAATCGTTCATTTACACCGCCGCCGAACAAGGCTATCACACTGATCTTGAATTTTTTCTTGTCCATGTTGTTCACGAGGTTTACAAGAACCTTCTCCGCGCCGCCCTCGCCAAGGTCGTGGATGAGAAATAATATTTTTTGCATAAACAGACCCTATCGTGAAGCTTTTTTTGCCCTATTCTTTATCCAAGCAGTTAATATTAAGCCTAACGGTGTACAAATAACAGTCATAAGCTTTCTGGGAGATTCGCGTATATAATTTCTGTTCTTCGCTATTTGACTGCTTGAACAATAATGTATACAATCCATAATAAGCCGTTTAAATGACTCTGGATATTGCATTTTCACCGTTCTCCAAAAAGCAAAACCTTTAGGATTTTTTAAATACTGCAAAAACATACTGTTGCTTGACCCATTAGATTGATATTCTACATTGCAAAGCACAGTCCTAATTACTGCCAACTTGTAATCTTGATCTATAAGCAGATACTTATAAGCCAAGCTCACATACTTCTCATTATCAAAAACGGGATACTCCGGATATTTTTTAATTATGTCAGTTCTGTAGACAAGTTTTTTATCTCCGCGACCGCCTCCGGAATAATATCCAGAAAGTGTGGTCTCTTCCATATCATCTGGAAAATCTTTACCTATGATATTACCATTAAAATCCGCATCAAGTCCTATTATTCCGGCATACCCTTTATCCTTGACAATATCCCATTTTTTCAATATATTATCAACTGCATCTTCAGCCAGCATATCATCTGAGTCTATACAAACATTGAGTAAAGTAGATATATTGGCATATGCAACATTGTGTGCAGTGTGCATTCCACCGTTTTCTTTATATATATACCTTATTTCAAATTCGCATTCGCTTTTCTGCCATTCTTTTACCATTTCAGCAGTATTATCTGTTGAACCGTCATCTATTATGAGCCATAAAAAATCCTTGTTGCTCTGAGCACGCAGACTTTCATATGTTCTAACAAGTGTATGCGCTCGATTATATGCCGGTGTAAAAACAGTCAAAATAATATCATTTTTGCTGTTCATAGGAATTTATATAATACTCCTCTAATTTCTTAACTTCGGTTTTAATATCAAATCCACGTGTGGCGATTTTATCAAATTGATCTTCTCGAACAAAATTTCGCTTTCCCAATATTTTTTCAACCCAAATATCAATATCGTCAGACAATTTGATAACCTCTACCAAATCATCTACCATTATCGATTCAACGGGAATCCTATCAGAAATAATGCACGGAAGCCCTGCCGATTGTGCTTCTACAAGTGTCAACGGCAGTCCCTCATACAGCGATGGAAATACAAAAACATCCATCGCCTGCATTAATTCAGCTATATCAGAACGTATACCAAGAAACTTGACTTTATCCGCAATTCCGATTTCAGAAACTTTTATTTGCATTTTTTCCATATCAATTCCGTCACCAACCAATAATAAAACCGGATCAGGCTCTTTATTTATAAGTCGAGCAAAAATGTCTATCAAATACGAATGATTTTTTGGATAAAAAAATCTTCCGACATGACCGATAACAAATTTTCCATCTATTCCGAGTGATTTACGCATTTTATCGCGGACATTTAAATCATAAGTGTATTTTTTTACATCTATCGCATTGTTTATGATGCTAAATTCTGCACCACCAAACATCCAGTCACCTGCAGCCTTTCCGCATGCAAATAGGTCTGTTGCATATTTTGAAATACTACGCTTGTAAAACAATTTTATTGGATATTTAATATTTTTATCTTGACTTGAGCTATGACTGTGAGCTATGCGAACTTGAACATTGTGTTCCTTTGCAACTCTTAATATTACCGAACTCAAGCAATCCTGATGAACATGAACTATTTTATATTCCGGATGATCTGCAAAAAAACGATCAAGCTCTTTTAAATAATTCCGATTCCACGGTATCAATCTGGAAATTCTGAATATTTTTCCGCCAAGAGCTTCTATTTCGTCATCATAAGCCGCACGTTTTTCCCTGTGAACCAAAAAATCAAATTGAACTTTGCTTCGATCAATATTTCGATAATAATTCATAAGCATAGTTTCAAGTCCGCCGCGATTCATATCCGTGACAACTTGAAGCACACGTACCGGCATATTATCTTCAATCATCCCCATGTTAACCAAAGCTGATACCCTCCAAACGCCAAATATCCGCCGACCATGCAGAGCGAAACTATCTTCGCCGAATTTCTGGTAAAAATATTTTCGATCTCCCACGGCAGAAGTATGTAATTGTAGAGCGAAGCATATATCGGAAGTCTTCCCATGAATATTCCGCTCGTAAACATTGATATTATATAAAGTCCTGTCGATATTATCGACATATTCGTGCAGAAATTTATCAGCCTGTTGTCGGCTTTTCGTATGAACTTAAGCCCGATGAGCGACATTATCGTCGGAACGGAATAGACCAAAACTCTGAAAAAGTTCGTTCCGTCATCGCCCCATTCGCTCCAGTCCGTGACCATATTCGCGTACTGCGTCTCCTGCATAAGCGCATCAAGCACATCTGTGAACCTATCGACGAACATTACCGCCGCAAGACTCAGCCCAATGAACAATATAGTCCGCTTGTTCCACGCTTTTCCCTGCGCTATAAATATGAATGGTATCATTATCAGCGCGGATTGGTGCATGGTAGATGCCAGCAGAACCACGCATACGACTGCCACCCATTTGTGCTTCAAAATAAGTCCTGTCGCCGCAAAAATTATCGTCACCGCCATGAACTGCCGCATTCCGTTGAACATCCACGACATATAGTCGGTCGATGCCACGAACAAAAATATCGAAACGATATAATTTATCGAATATTTTCGATAGACCGTCACCAAAACCGCACTCTGGAACAATGCGATGATCGTCAAATATATCGTTGTATCAGAACCGAATATAAGCTTTATCACGCCGCTCAAAGCCGTAAAACCTTTATCCTTCGTCACGGTCGGTATGTATTCCTTAAGTTCGCCGAAGGTGTCAGGTATGCTGTTGAACATGATCTTATATGCGTATGTGTCTCCGACATCTCCGCGAAGGCTCGCCGCTATGAATATCGGCAAAAAAACGATCACGGCAAATGTGAGATTAGTTCGCTCAACTTGCTCACCGAACTGGGTCTCACAGCGATATGTTTTTGTAAGTCCGGCAAGAAGTGCCATCCCGGCAAGCCATACTATTATGAAAAATGTTTCAAACATATATGCTCACCTCAGCGTATGCACTTTATCTTGTCAAGCTCCATTGCTTCAACAGTTGCTCTTACCACATCAGTTTTGTCGAATTTTTTTATTACAAGCTCTCGACCGCGAATGCCCATTTCTTTTTGCTCTCCAAACGTCATAAGAACAAATCTCCGCATTTTCTCATACAGAAACCGAGCATCACCGACACCGCACAAAAATCCGCTCACACCATCCTCTACAGCTTCGCGACAGCCGGGAATATCGCTCGTTATGAGCGCACGTCCGACAGCCGCACCTTCGAGCAGCACATTCGACATTCCCTCATGATACGATGGAAGCACCACGCAGTCGCAACTTTTATAATACGGATATACGTCCTCTTGAAAGCCGTGAAAGCGTATTATTCCCGAGGAAATGAGCTCCTCTGTGACAGATTTATACTCGTCCTCATAGAATCCTACAACATCAAATTCGACCTTTTGTGAAAATTCAGACTTAAGTCTCTTTGCCGCAGAAAAGAACTCCTCCACACCCTTCTCGCGCATTATCCGACCGATAAACAAAAACGAACACACGCCATCGTTATTCGGTTCGGAATATCCATATTCATCGGTATCGACACCGGCACCGTTCAAGAGCTTCGTTTGAGTCTTTGAAACGATACTTTTTGAGACAAATAATTCTTCGTTCTCTCCGTTCTCAAAAAAAACCTTCTCGGCTTTTTTCAAAGCCAAGCGGTACAATACCGAGACAATATTCCTGAGCAACGGCTTTTCAAACGCTGTTCCAAGTCCTTGCACATTTGTATAATACGGTATTTTCTTATGCTTACATATCAGACCGAGATAGATATTCGGCTTTATCGAATATGTGACAACAGCATCCGGTTCAAGCTCCGAAACAAGCTTTTTATAAAGTCTGAAAAGCTCAAGCTCCTTGAACGGATCTGTTCCGCGCCTGTCTATACTCGTTTCTATACACCTGATACCAGCATTCTTAAAATCATCTTCATGCCCGACAAACGGCATTGCAAGTATGACCTCATTCTCCTTCATAAGCTCGAAAATAAGCCGTTTCCGAAATCTGTAGAGCATATATGAGTGATTCGTGACAACAAGTATCCTCATTTTCGACTCTCCATTCTGTGGAACTCGCCCGTTCCGCCCTCTACTACACCATCACTTTTCAGCACAGAAACGATCGTACCGAAAAAGCATTTGCAGTCGAACAAAAATGAGAGATTTTTTACATATTCGCCGTCAAGACGAACTTTTTCCGAAATTTCAAGCTCATCGCGACCGCTTATCTGCGCAAGTCCCGAAAGTCCCGGACGAACGCTGTTTGCTTCGACCTTATCGCGTCCATCAATGAGATCATATTGATTATACAGAGCAGGGCGAGGTCCTATCACACTCATATCACCCTTAAAAATATTCCACAGCTGCGGCAGCTCATCAAGCGAAGTCTTCCGCAAAAATTTTCCCACCCGTGTTATGTACTGCTCCGGATTCTTCAAAAGATGTGTCGGAGTGTCGTGCGGAGTAGAAGCTTTCATACTTCTGAATTTATAGAGCTTGAATATTTTTTTATTGATACCGACTCGATTCTGCGAAAAAAAGACCTGCCCGGGGTCATCGATCTCTATCGCAGCAATTATCAGCAAAAATAACGGCAAGCAGAGTATCAGCCCGATAAGTGAGAGCAGAATGTCGAGAGACCGCTTCACATAAGATTTATACATTTTATCCCCCTAAAACGTTTACAAATAAGTAAACTCCTACGTATGACATTTTCATATCGCCTTTCAACAAATACCGACCGAAAATATCCATTTCCTTTGTTTATACTATTATATCACATAATTAAACTATTGTCAATAGGCAATTTAGAAAAACATAACATTGCACAAAAAAGTTCTCCCCACTCCGTAAAAAAGGATGGGGAGGTATCAAGTTTATACAATAATATCTGCAAAACGATGTACTGACAGCATTCTAAATGCTCGATTTCGCAACTCGGCTCATCATCATGATTCGGTCAAAACAGTGCTGGCACGTACATTGAGGGATGAAGGTATCTCATAGACTCCGACCTTGTGATCTGCGTTATTTACATAATCGAGCATTATATCTACAGACATCTGTGCTATAGACGCATATCTGTAGGAAACGGTCGTGAGCGGCGGTGTGAGCGATGACGCTATAGGCAGATCATCAAATCCAACTATCGCCACATCCTCCGGAATAGACAGATTCTCCGAGCCGTATCTGTGATTTTTCAGATATTTCAGCACTTCTGAAGCCAAAAGATCATGATAACAGAATATTCCGAGTCGTTCGGATCTTCGCTCCTTTAGAATATTTCCGAGCATTCCGCTGATAACATCGACCTCGGCAAACACTCCTGAAGGTACGGCAATTACAGAATTCTTTTCAAGCTCAAATCCAAATGTTCTGAGCTGATCCGCAAATCCATGCATTCTCGGGTCTTTCGCAAGAAATTGATCAAGTCCGACATATGCAAATTTTGTACAGCCAATCTCACACAGATGCGAAGCCACCTGCGCACCTGCCGAATAATTGTCAACCAGAACATTATCGCAGTTCGACACACCAATATTCCTTCCGAGCGATACTACCGGAAGCGGACAAAAACTGTAAATATCGTCAAGCTCAGCCGCCATTCCCGGGCAGGTAAATATTCCCGATGCTCCAAGCTCAATGAATTGATCTATTATC
Source organism: uncultured Lachnospiraceae bacterium (assembly GCA_964603455.1). Lineage (GTDB taxonomy): Bacteria > Bacillota > Clostridia > Oscillospirales > CAG-272 > Flemingiibacterium. Next base: position 23,320 of record CAZRVL010000006.1, on the reverse strand, counting down.
TCAGCTTCAAGCTCGTAGTCCTTATGTGCCGAATATATCAGCAGCTTATACCCTGCTCTGTCTGCGGCAGAGCCGAGTTCCTTTGCAAGCGATGCGAAAAATGGACTTTCGATATTATTAAGTACCATTCCGAATATCCTTCGTCTGCTCTTTTGCAAATATTCGCCTAACAGAGATCTCTGTGGAGCGTATCCGGTCGTAATGTAATAGTGTTTTCCTTCGAGACGCACAAGTCGGAGGCTCTGCAACCCGGACAGCACCTTGCATGCGCTGTCGAGCGAGATCGAATATCTTTCAGTGATCTCACGCGCCGTCAGAAAATATTCGCCCGAAGCCCCGAACGAACCGCTTTTCAGTCCGTTCGAAAGCTCATCAATAACGGCATTTATCTTAGCTCCGCGCATAATTTTTTGACACTGCGCTTACTGCTCGACTTCCCTCTTATTCCAACCGGAAAGTTCAAAATCACCTTCAACATCGAATATCCTTCTGAGAATCGATGCGACTTCGGTGATCGGCTGGAGCGGCTGATCATTTTCGCACCATGCGTTCGCGGCACAATATCCGCCGTCGCGCATGAAATTAGGAAGACGATCCCATGTTGTAAAGAGTACACCTGTTGTACCTAATGCTTTGGCATTATTTGTCAGAGAACGAATATTTTCACGGCCGTCCCATGGGCAAACGAGAGTATCGAAGCCCTTTTCCATAAAATACGGCGTGGTCGGATTGAAATTCTTTTTGTAATCATACTGCCAGTCGGCTATTATAGCACGTCTATCGAGCTTGTCGAGAGCCGGCGCGGTATTGTGTCTCTGACCGTTCGCAACGATCGGGCAATCTCTTATCGGAAAATCTTCAATAGCTATAAACTCATCATGCCAGATGATCGGGCGACGACCGAGCTTTGAAACATCCTCGGTCAAACGATTTATGTATTCAGCCAAAAGCTCGTGCTGTACACGCTTTCTGCACTTATCGCAGGTCGCAAACGAATCTGCTTCGTCGAATCCGAGATGGAAATAATCTCCCTCTCCGAAAAGCTCGCAAAGCTCGGCGCGCATATCCGCCAAAAGCTTGTACGTATCGGGATTCGACAGACACCATGTCCAACCGTCCGGCTCGAACAATTTCGAAAGGCGAAGATCCTTGTTGAGAACACTGTGTCTTCCCATGCAGCTTCTCGACTGTGCAGCGTGTCCGAAGTGGTTCACCATCGGTATCGGCTGCATTCCGTAGCTGCGGATGAGGTCGATAAGCGGCTTTATCTCATCCTTCGTATAAGAATAATTTTCCCATGCCAGCTCCGGCAGACAGTCATATTTCAATGTCCCCCAAAATTCCAACACTACATGAGTCATCTTGTAGAAGCCCGCAACATTTATCGCCTTCATTATGTTTTCGAGACGGCTCTCAGGAAAAACACAGATATGTACTGCGCGGAATTCGACCGCCGGAGAGTCATGTATCTCGGCAGAGGAAATATAAAGTGCTTCATTTCCGACAGACAGTTCAACAGGGCATATCAGCTGAACAAGCGTTGTGAATCCGTTCATAAGCGAGAATTTATCGATCGCTTTTAGGCAGACACCTTTTTCTCCGACACTTATCGAATATTTGTCGCCGTCTGACAGCTCACAATCACACTCTCCGATGACAAAATAATATCCGTCGTTCCTCTCGATAAGCTCAAGCTCGGAAGCATCACACGAAAACCTCTTCCATAAGAACTTTACACGCTCTTTCATAAGCTCATCGAGTCCCGAAACATATGCGGTGACTTTTGAACCGAAATTGAAGCTGATCGCTTCATCTTCCTTGAACATACGCGGATTTGGCACAAGATTTCTCAAATACATTTATTTTTCCCTCAAAAATTTATTTTTTCAATAACATCAGCCGCGCTTTCGAGCACCTTCGAAAGTATCGGCTTTTCTCCGCTGTTCATCTCTTCAAGCGGAGTAGAATAGAACACTTTAAGATTTTCATCCATGCGTGCATTCACAGAAGCACGGTCGATGGCGGCATTCGCATTGAAGGCTTTTTTGACCTCATCGAACAATATATCCATTTCGGGAAGATACAGATACCGCGCATTTTCATAGATATATGAACGGCAATAGCCACACTCAGCATTTCGCTTCAGTGTCTCCTCGAAATTCGGATTAGTCTCAGTGACCGCACGCATTCCTTCGAGAGTTACATAAAGCGAATAGTCCTCATGGCATTCAAGCAGCTCGGAAAGCAGCTTCATAAGCTCCAACGTATCGTCAAGAACAGCTGTAAGATAAGCATTCTTTTCGGCATAGAGTTTTTCGCCGAATTTTATTCCGAAATCGACATATCGTCCGAGCACAGTACGCGCAATGTCCAAGACATCACGTCTCTGCATCTCATCGCTTATATCAAGCTTTGCAAGAGAACGCAGAACGTTTACCGCACGTGCCTTGTTCTCGGCTGCCTCAGCAGCGGTATATCCCTTTTCGATATTCGGAGTGTTCTCGAACTTTGCACGTCCTCGAACCTGCGTAAAAGCATCGAGGCCGCTCTGCCACAAAACCTTCGTCATGCTCCATGCCCTGATCTCGGCGATCGGCAAAAACTCTGTCCAAATGCTGTGCATAGCTTCGAAATCATTTACTGAATATCTGTCGCGGCAATATTTTTCGAGCATTTCGGGAATCGTCAGAGTTCCGCTCTCCCACGCATTTTCGGCAAGATATTCGGTGATGAACGTGTCTCCGTGCGAAAGCTCTGGCCAAAGGATCAAGCCTTTGCACATTTTGTCCTCTTTTGCAAATTTAAGACGCTCGTTGGTCAACTCATAATATCCGCGTATCTCGCTGTTCGGCTCGTATCCGCTGAATATTCCGAAAACATACGGAAATTTTCCGACAACGCCCCAGTTAGTGAAATTACTGTCGCGTGTCGTATCTGATGTGTAGTCGAATATTATCGTGCGTTCGGGATCAAGCTCCGAAACGAGTCTCTGAACCTCCTCGGAGTTGTAGAACATCCATATATCCCAACTTGCGATAAAAAGCTTTGCATTCGGATATTTTTCCGAAAGATATGTGCATATGCGTCTGTACACATTGAGCTTTAGGCGCATATTCACCTCGCGGTCATCCGAAAAGCTGCGCTCGGCAAGTCCGATAGTGTGGAAAAATTCAGGTCTTCCGTATTCCTTTACATGAGTATCGGTAAGCTTGAAATAATTCTCAAGGTTCTCATCCTTTCGAATATCCCAGACGAGCTCGGTCTTGTCGCTATAGCCGAAGGTCTGCTTGGAAAGCACCTCGGGATTTACCTTTTCGAGATATTCTATCGGTGTTCTCGAATACCAATGCGTCATCGTTCCGCAATCCTCGGGATGTATAAGATCGCGCTCAAAAGCATATTCGAGCAGCTTCTTTCTGAGTTCGCCGCGGTATTCGAGCGACCAGAAAAGCGTGCGGTCATCATATCCCGCCCCCGCTTCTGGAAGCTTCTTATCCCTGTCGGGATAAGAAACTATGTCGGGGAATGCCTTTTGGAAAATATCATCCATGCCTATTCTGAGCATGAACATATTCATACGCTTTTTGAGTATCCAGTCGATCTCAGCCTTCCAATCGTCAAGACTCCAATGCTCCGCCTGGAAACGGTGCAGGCTTCGGTGCGCGAAATATCTAAGTCCGCGATATTCGAAGCGCGGCGATTCTTCGAGGTCTATATTTTCGAGCGGCAGTTCGCATTCTGGTATCCTGTCACCGTCCCAGAAATATCTGCATCCGCAGAATTTTTCGAAATATCTGTAGACAGAATATATCGTTGAGCGCGGCCGTCCGCCGGCAAAGAATACCATTCTGCGACCGTCTATCAGCCGTGAATGTATCGAATAATCGTCTGTGCAGTATCTAATGTTAAATTCGTCCAGCTTTCGGTCAAAATAGAGATCAGCCGAAAAATGATTTACCGCATCCGTTCCGATGACTATCAGAGCCGAAGCATCCTCCGGCACGGTTTCCGCATCTGTTATCATTGCAGGACGAATGCCCGAAACAGCTTCTGCCATATCGGCAAAAGTATTCGCCGCAATTTTATAGCCAACATGAGCATTGGAAGGATAAATGATCGTAAGTTTCATAAATTTCCTCTTTAGAATAAATTTAATTTTCACCGGTATAAGCCGATTCAAGCTCAGACTCCATGCTCGATGACAGCGAAGCATACATCGAGGCAACATCACTCTTCTTGTCATATATGAGCTGCTGAACCTGAGAATATATCTTTCCTGCATTGATGAGCATTCCGATGTCGTAGCGTCTGCCATCAATGATAATGTCTATCATATCCGAGGATTCGTCATCACGTACACCCTTGCGCTTGAGAGCAACCTCATAATACGCCGGGACAAGAATATTCTTAGATTCGGCAGAGAAAGTCTCAAGCACTATGCCTGTGCGATCAAGATCTCTGTTCGTCTTCGGAACAGACAGAGCCATACCGTTAGTATATGAAAGAGTCGTGTAATATCCGTCCTGTGACTCATCGAGCTTAGGCGCGGGCAGCAGACCGAAATCCGCAATAAGATCGCGGAAAACACCGACATTAACCATTCCGCACATCATGAACAATGCCTGACCGCTCTTGTACTTATCAAGACGCTCCAGATCGGTAAGTCCATCGCGGATGGAGATCATCGAAGCACTCGTGTCGTTCATGTATTCACACGCCGACTCTACCGCGGCAAAGAAACGATCTGTCGATGAGAGCATCACCGGCATATCATTGTCATCCTTTTCGATACTGAGCGCATTGCTCGCGATAAGGCTTACGGTAATGTTATATGCTTCTCCGAGATAGCCGTACATATCATCGGCAGGATTTAAGTTTCCGTCACCGTTGAGATCATATGTAGCTTTTCTGGAAAGTTCGTGGAGCTTGTCGTTTGTCCATTTTCCGTCATAAACGAGCTGATAAAAATCCTCCATCTGAAGATTTCTCTGTATCTCCTTGTTGAAGTAAACTATCCATGTAGCTTCCTCATCGGTTATAGTGAAATCGCCGTAAATATAATAAAGCTTATTTCCGTAGCTGAGGTCTCTGACCGAGTTTTGATCCCACCAGGGCTTTGAAAAATCAAGATTCGGAACATCATAAAGATCGTTTACAAGATCAGCCTTAGCCAACATATCGAGCTGATTGAGCGGAGCAAGTACAATATCAAATTCATCATCACCTGCCATGATCGACTTCTGTGCAGTAGTCCTCACATCCTGAGCATCAACCCAGACCGGTGTTATTTTTATTTCAAGAGCATCCTCAACAGCTATATTTCGCTTATATACCGCGTCATTGAGCGTGTCTCCGTTTTCACTTTCGGCATAAATATCCTTCTGCCAGAATTTTCCGCTGGTCTCGGAGCGCGACAAAAATCTGAATTCGTATCCGCCGAATTTCTCGTTCGGAACATCAGCAACATATTTGCTTTCGGAAGCCTCAGCCGAAGTCGAGATCTCCGAGTCGGAAGCGGTAGTGTCTTGAGAAGTGTTTGCATCACCGCAGGAAAATGCAGAAGCAGCTATCGAAAGCAGAAGCATTGAAGCGATCACACGTTTATTCATGAAATTTCTCCATTCTTTAAGTTTGATATATTTATAAACCGGTTTACATAATTATACCATAATTTATGAATATCTGCAATACCTCTTGACAAAAAAATAAAAAACATTTGTGCGAATGTTTTTTTAAAGCAGAAAGTCCCGCACGTCAAAGCCGCAGCAGGACTGTTATGCTGTTTTTCAGGCTGCAAGGCAGGGCATTCTTCTCAGCATATTGCCAATGAATATCCCATATCCACGTGACGGATCTCCGATCATGACGTGCGTCACGGCACCGATAAGCTTTCCGTTTTGTATTATCGGACTGCCGCTCATCCCCTGCACTATTCCGCCGGTTCGTTCGAGCAGTCGTTCATCTGTCACGTTCACCACGAAATTCTTGACATCACGCCCGGAATGGTCTATATCGGAAATGTTCACTTTGTATCTCTGCCGTCCGCTGTCATCGAGCGTGCATATCAGCTCGGCATCTCCCTCAATTATTTCGGAATACTCAGCCGTTTCGATCACATCGTCATCAATATTCTCAGGCAGCCTTCCGAATACACCAAAGACTCCGCATTCGGTATTGCCGATAAGTGAGCCGATCTTTCCCGAAGAAAAATATCCCTTTAGTTCTCCGGGTACTCCCGACTGACCTTTAACAATACCGTTTATCGTGACATCCACCACCACACCTCGTTTGAGCGGCATCAGCTCGCCGGTGTCAGAATCACATATTCCGTGCCCAAGCCCCGCAAACGCCCCGGTCACAGGATCTATCAAGGTCACAGTGCCTATACCTGCCGTGCTGTCTCTGACCAATAAACCGGTTCTCGGCTTCTTCTCACTTCCGATCACAGGAGCTACCTCGACCGTTATAGCTTCTTCTCCGCGTTTTATTTCGAAGCTTATCGCAGAGCCGCCGCTTCCGTTTACCGCATCGACCACATCCTGTGCGCTCAGTACCTTTTTTCCGTCTATTCCGACTATCACATCTCTGACACATATCCCGGCATTTTTCGCAGGGCTGACCATTCCATTCTCGGTCTCGACCTCACCAACTCCAACCACAAGAACCCCTTCACAGCACAGCTTCACACCGAACGGCATTCCGCCGGGCAAAAAAAGCTCATTAGCCGAGATCGGCAATATCACGCATAATATCAGCGCGAATACCGTCACCGTGGCATAAAGCCGTTTTATTTTTGATCTCATAAAAATCATCATCCTTTCCGCTCCTCTAAAAAGTCTGCCCTGTATAAAAACTCTCACTACAGCGCATCATCTTAGAGCCACAATATTAATCTTCCTTGCAGACTCGAAATAATGTGTAACAATATTTGTACCGTGCGGAAGAAATATAAAGTATCTGCGAATAACAAGTCTTTTTCGATTTTAAATTTATTTACGGAACATTTTTCCTGATTTTTGCGTCTAATCTTCAAAAAGAGGTGATCAAGGTGGAAAAAAAGCGAAAACCATATAAAGGAATAAAAAAACACACAATCATAATACCGTCTGTCCTGCTGCTGATCTTTGCAGGCTATCTGACAGCCGTATTTTCTAATATACCGTTCATAAAGAAGTGGAGAAACATATATATCGAGACCGCTATGACCACCGCCGATCATCAATGGCTCGCAACCGCCTTCATTCCCTCATCAGTTATAGATAAAGTCATGGCAGAAAAAAACACTACATTAAACATAATAGGCGGAAAGGATCACCTTACCGAAGTGTCAAAGCCGCCCGAAAGCTCGTCAGACCCGGAAATATCTCAAACCGACACGATAGAAGATCAAATTTCCGAAAAAGCTCCGGATGAAAACGATATTCTCGGGCAAAAGCAGCTCAAAGTCGGCGACACCGATTATGCCGGCTATACGATACTCACAAATAATATAGAGGAAGGAATACTCATATCCGAAATAGTTGGCGAAGGCTTTCGCGGAAAGGTAATGCTGATAGATGATCCGTCACGTGTATACCTTGCCTCGACAACAATGAAAAATGAAGAAGGAATGCGCATACGTTCAATGCTCGAACATTACGGTGCGGTAGCCGGGATCAATGCCAGCGGCTTTGCCGACCCAAACGATTCTGGAACGGGCGGAGAGATAATGGGACGCTCCTATGACGGCGAATACTGGGGAAATTATGTCGATTTTTACGGCTCGATACTGATAACATCTGACGATAAGCTCGTTGTCGGAGATGTCAACGACTGGGAAAATTACGACATTCGCGCAGGCATACAATTCGGTCCTGTGCTTATAGCCGATGGAGAAGCCGCGATAATCGGAACGGGCGGCTACGGAATACAGCCGCGCACAGCTATCGCCCAGCGCGAGGACGGAGTTATCATATTTTTGGTCATAGACGGCAGAAAAGTCGGATGGAGTATCGGCTGCACTATGGAAGATCTCATAGATGTTCTTAAAAAATACGGCGCAGTGAACGCCGCGTGCTGTGACGGCGGTTCAAGCAGCGTGCTCGCCTACAACGGAGAGGTCATAAATAAAAACAGTTCGCTGAATCCCGAATACGGACGAAGACTGCCGAATGCCTTTTTGGTCGCACCTAAAGAAAAGGAATAAATTCTCGAAAGGAAATATCATGCAGGACGAAATATTCATGAGACGTGCGCTCGAACTCGCAAAAAATGCTGCCGAGCTCGGAGAAGTTCCGGTCGGAGCCGTCATAGTCCGAAACGGCGAAATAATCGCGGAGGGCTTCAATCGGCGCGAGATCGACAAAAATGCAACCGCTCATGCCGAGCTTATCGCGATAAACGAGGCTTGTAAAAAGCTCGGAGGTTGGAGACTTTGGCAATGTGAGCTGTTCGTTACTCTCGAACCATGTCCGATGTGTGCCGGTGCTATAGTAAATTCAAGGATAAAGCGCGTGGTATCTGCGGCAAAAGATCCTAAAGCCGGCGCATTCGGTTCTCTTATAAATCTAAATTCATATCCGCTCAACCACAAGCCGAAGCTCGAATTCGGGCTTTTGGAAGCCGAAGCCTCTGCTCTGCTCAGAGATTTTTTCTCAAAGCTCAGAAAAAAATGATCTGCATCCGGTGTGGCAATACTTTAAGGATAAAGCCGAAAATTTCGGATTTTCGGCTTTTATTGTGCTTTTTGTCAGTCTTGGGTCAAAAAAAGTGTGAAAAAATTTTCAAAATGATACTTGTAGTTTTTGCTCGGTTGTGATATAATATTATAGATTGTTTGTATTTGAAAAATTTGCCCTGTAAAGGATGTAAGATTTGGAAGCAGCTTTCAAACCGCCTTTTGCAGCTTTTCGCAAACCAAGCTCCCAAAGGGAGCGGAAAGGATGATCATAATCAACCATGAAATATCTTGTACTTCTCTGTGACGGAATGGCAGACCGCAAAGTCGATTCTCTCGGCGGCAAAACTCCGATGGAAACAGCCAAAAAGCCGATGACCGACAAGCTCGCAAAATCTTCGCTCTGCGGAACGGTATCAAACGTTCCCGAAGGAATGGTCCCGGAAAGCGATACCGCAAATATCGCTGTTTTATCCTATGACCCGAAGATATATTCCAAGGGACGTTCTCCCCTCGAAGCTGTCTCGATGGGACTTACGCTGCGTGAAGACGATACCGCATACAGATGCAATGTCGTAACTCTCAGCGAGGATGAGGATGAATACGATGAGCGCATAATGCTCGACCACAGTGCGGATGAGATCACGACCAATGAAGCCAGTGAACTCATAAAAGCTCTTGAAGAAAAATTCGGCACCGAATACCGTCATTTCTACACCGGGGTCAGCTACCGCCACTGCATGATCTGGAACAATACTCCATTCGAATATGATTTCATGCGTCCTCATGATATTCTGGGTCGAAAGATCAAGGACTATCTTCCCAAGGGCGAGGCGGGAAAACCGTTTTATGACCTAATGAAAGCCAGCTACGACATTCTCGAACACCATCCGATAAACGAAGCTCGCCGTGCGCGTGGTCTCCGCCCCGCAAACTCCATGTGGCTCTGGAGTCCGGGCAAAAAGCCGGCTCTCCCGAATTTCCACGAAAAATGGGGACTTCGCGGTGCGGTCATCTCGGCAGTTGATCTCATCAAGGGCATAGGTATCTGCGCCGGATTGCGTTCGATAGATGTTGAAGGAGCTACCGGAAATGTCAACACCAACTGGAGCGGAAAAGCTGATGCAGCCATCGATGCCTTCGACAACGATTATGATTTCGTATACATCCATGTCGAAGCTCCCGATGAATGCGGACACCGTGCCGAGGTCGAAAACAAGGTCTTGTCGATAGAAAAGATCGATGAGCTGATCTTAAAGCCGGTATATGATTATCTCGTATCGACCGGTGAAGACTTCAGGATAATGGTGCTTCCAGATCATCCGACTCCGCTCGAACTCAGAACACATTCGAGCGAACCCGTTCCCTTTATGATCTACTGTTCGGATAAAAAATTCGACGGTGTAGAATCCTTCACCGAGGATTCCTGCGAAGCTAAGAACTTCTATATTCCACACGGATACGACCTGCTTTCCCACATGATCGACAGAAAGGATCAGTAATATGGATGAGCAGAATGAAAAGAACGAGCTTGAAGACTTGACTGACCCCTCGCCCGATGGTGCGGCAGTCTTAGAGCCAGAAGATCCGATGAAGCTTGCGCGCAATATATACGACTGGGTAGAAGTATTCGTTGCAACGCTCACAGTAGTTATGCTGGTCTTCACATTTATCGGTCGCATAGCTTATGTTGACGGTCCGTCGATGAACGAGACGCTGCACGACAGCGATACACTGATAGTCAGCAATCTGTTTTATTCCCCAAAGCAGAACGATATAGTCGTGTTCCAGTCACCCGACAGCGGAATAATCGGCGGTATCGTAAAGAGAGTCATCGCAACCGAGGGTCAGACAGTCGATATTGATTTTGAGACCTGGACAGTAACAGTGGACGGTGTTGAGCTCGATGAGACCTATGTCAATTTCGAAGAGGGATATGCTATGCGCCGGTACGACATAGATTTCCCAATAACCGTTCCGGAAGGTCAGGTGTTCGTCATGGGTGACAACCGAAATCACTCAAACGACAGCCGCGGATCTCAGATAGGCTGCGTTGACGAACGTTTTATATTCGGTCATGTGCTTTTCAGAGTCACACCGATAAACAATTTCGGAATCGTAAAATAAAGGAGCAAAAAATGCCTTCAACCGTAATACAATGGTTTCCGGGGCATATGGCTAAGACCAGACGGCTTATAACAGAGTGTCTCGGACTCGTTGACATTGTGATCGAAGTGCTTGATGCACGTATACCATTGAGTTCGAAAAATCCCGAGCTCGAAAAGCTGATCGGACAAAAGCCTAAGCTGTCGGTATTTTCAAAATCATCCCTTGCCGATCCAAGCATAAGCAAGCTTTGGCGTGAGCATTACAGTGAGCTCGGTCAAGCAACGATATTCTACGACTGCCGTGACAAGAACAATTTGGCTTCAATAGCTCCGGCAATACGTGAGATACTCGGCGAAAAGCTCGACAGATATGAAGCGAAAGGCATGAATGGTCGCCGTCTCAAGGCGATGATGGTCGGAATACCGAACGTTGGAAAATCCTCACTCATAAACGCACTCGCAAACAATAACAAGGCAAAGGTAGAAAACCGTCCCGGCGTGACCTTAAACAAACAATGGATAACCACATCGGTCGGCATAGATCTTCTCGATATGCCCGGAGTTCTGTGGCCGAAATTTGAAGACAAGGCGGTCGGCGAAAACCTCGCCATAACCGGAGCCATCAAGGACGATATACTCAATATCGACGAGATAGCATATCTTCTTGTCGGAAGACTTCGAAAAGCAGCTCCCGACAAGCTATCCGAACGTTACAAGCTCGGCGATATAACAAAATATGACGAGCTCGGTGACTTTGAGCTGCTTGAACTCATCGGCAGAAAACGCGGCTTTTTGATCTCCGGCGGAGAGGTGGATGTCGAACGCACCTCCAATATGCTGCTCGATGAATTCCGCGCCGCCAAGATCGGCAGGATAACTCTTGAAAGACCGGAATAAGATCATGGATTGGAATATTGAAAGCAAATACCTTTCGGATGGGTATAAGATAATCTGCGGTACCGATGAAGCCGGGCGCGGTCCGTTATGCGGTCCGGTCGTTGCCGGAGCGTGCATACTTCCTTTTGGAATAGATATTCCGCGGCTCAACGATTCAAAAAAGCTGACCGAAAAACGCCGCGAAGAGCTGTTTGAGATCATCAAGTCCTCAGCAGTCTCATTCGCAGTCGCCGAAGCGACTCCGGCAGAGATCGATGAGATAAACATACTCAACGCCGCACAGCTCGCTATGCGCCGTGCGGTAGCACAATTGATACCGAAACCCGAACTTGTTTTGGTTGACGGAAATATCGCACGGGATTTCGAAATCGAAGCAAAGCCATTGGTCGGCGGTGACGGTCTTTCTCCGTCAATAGCCGCAGCCTCGATATTGGCTAAGGTCACACGTGACCGGATAATGAAGGAAATCGATTTGAAATATCCGGAACTCGGTCTCGCAAAGCACAAAGGCTACCCGACAAAGGCTCATTACATCGCGCTCAATGCCTATATAGATTCGCACGGAGAGCTGCCCGATATATACCGCCGCAGCTTCTTAAAGAATCTGCATCGCGATCATAAATGACAAACTACAAAAAAGCTCTCGGCTGTCGCGGCGAGCAGCTTGCGTGTGAATATCTCGAATCCAAAGGCTTTACTCCGATAAAAAGAAATGTTCACGTTGGACATGACGAGATCGACATCATAGCCGAAAACGAACGGAGCATCATATTCGTAGAGGTAAAGGCGCGTGCCGACACGGCAGCGAACAAACGCTACGGCCGTCCGGCATCGGCTGTCGGTTACACAAAACAGACAAGGATAATGCGTGCGGTAAAGCAGTATCTTTTCGACCACAAAACAGAGATACATAAAGCTCCGCGTATAGATGTTATCGAGATCTATTTTCCTGCGATACATGAGGACACTCCAATAGACATTTCACAGCTGATACCGTTAAAAATAAATCATATCACGAACGCAGTACATAATTGAGGGGATATTATGAAACCAAAGCTGTTCGACCTACATTGCGATACTCTTTATGAAGCCTTGCGGCAAAACAAATCGCTGTCGAGGAACGACTTAAACATATCCTTTGAAAAGCTCGGAGAATACGAAAGCTTCGTGCAGATATTCGCTGTTTGGAGCGATTCCCGGATAGATGAAGATATGGCATTCAGACGCTTTGAGGAAGCCGCAAAAAAATTGAAGACCGAGCTTTCCTGCGCCACCGAAATAGCCTTCTGCACAAACGAGATCGAGCTTTCTGTCGCCGAAAGATCAAACAAAAACGCAGCATTCCTCGCAGTTGAAGGCGGAAAGCTGCTTTCGGACGATATAAAACGACTCGATACACTGTATACTTCGGGAGTCAGATTTTTGACACTCGTCTGGGATAAGGTATGCAAGATAGGCGGCGCATTCGATACCGATGAAGGACTTACAGAATTCGGTCGTTCTGTCGTAAAACGTTGCTTTGAGCTTGGAATAATTCCAGATCTGTCCCATGCGTCAGACAAAATGATCTCTGAGGTTATCGAAATGGCTGATGAAGCTCAAAAGGTCTGCATAGCCACACATTCAAATTCGCGTGCCGTATGCGATCACAGACGTAATCTGACAGATGAAAATTTCAAAATGATAGCAAAGCTCGGCGGTATCGTTGGAATAAGCCTTGCCCCAATGCACCTTTGTGAAGATCATCGTGAAAACTGCGATATATCGAGCATTATAAAGCATATAGAGCATTATCTGTCGCTCGGCGGTGAGAATACGGTATGTCTCGGCTGTGATCTTGACGGAGTATCGACACTTCCACGCGGTGTATCGGATGTCTCGGACATTTACAAGCTCGCAGATGAACTTTCAAGCCAAGGCTTCGGCGATGATCTGATAAATAAGCTCTTCTATAAAAATGCACGCGATTTCATATCACGCAACCTTTAACGCAATCAAAATGTAAACAGCTCGGCTCAAAAAACAGCCGAATTTACAATACAAATTGGTATCGCACAGATATATTCCTTGCGAACCGAGCTCCGAAAAGGAGAGAAAGGACGCTTTCGCCATACGAAAGCTATGGTCATAAATATGAATTATACCAGCACAAGAGGCGGCTCTGACAAGAAAGTCAGCTCCGCAGCAGCTATAAAGCAGGGACTTGCGTCTGACGGCGGACTTTTTATGCCCGAACGCATACCAGAGCTTGATCGTCAGGACATAGCGGAGCTCTGCGAAATGCCCTATCCGGAACGCGCCGCATATATATTGTCGCGTTTCTTGACCGATTACAGCTATGAGGAACTGCTCGAGGACTGCCAGTCGGCATACTCGGCAGAGCGCTTTCCCGGCGGTGCTGCTCCTATACACAAGCTCGATGACGGCAGATTTGTGCTCGAACTTTGGCACGGTCCGACATCGGCATTCAAAGACATGGCACTTCAGATAATGCCTAAGCTCCTTTCGAGAGCACTTGAAAAGACCGGCGAGGAGCGCACATCACTGATACTCGTTGCTACAAGCGGTGACACCGGAAAGGCAGCTCTCGAAGGCTACCGCGACATACCCGGAGTAAAGATCATGGTATTTTATCCGGTAGACGGAGTATCAAAGGTACAGAAGCTCCAGATGGCTACACAGCTCGGCGATAATGTCAAGGTATGCGCTATAGAGGGTAATTTCGATGACGCTCAGACCGGAGTAAAGAAGATATTCGGAGATAATGAGCTTGCCGCAAAGCTGAATGAAGGCAATGTATTCCTTTCGAGCGCGAACTCGATCAACTGGGGCAGACTCGCACCGCAGATCGTTTACTATGTATCGGCATACTGCGATCTTATAAATTCGGGCGAGATATATGCAGGTGAAATGATCAACGTGACCGTTCCGACCGGAAACTTCGGAAATATATTCGCCGCATTCATCGCCAAGAAGATGGGCGTGCCGATAAACCGTCTCGTCTGCGCTTCGAATAAAAACAATATACTCACCGATTTTCTTTCTACCGGAACATACGACCGCAACCGTCAGTTCTTTACCACAATGTCTCCCTCGATGGATATACTCATTTCAAGCAACCTCGAAAGACTGCTCTATCTCATGAGCGGCACAGAAAAGACTGCCGAATACATGAAAAAGCTTAATACCGAAGGTCGCTACACGATCGATGAAGAGCTTAAGACAAAGATAGATGAACACTTCACCGGACTCTTCTGCAATGAAGAGGAGACCGCGGACACCATAAAGCACACATATGAGGAAAACGGCTATCTCATCGACACCCACACCGCCGTAGGTCTCAACTGCGCCGATAAATACATCGCAAAGAATAGAGACGGCTTGAAGATGCTCATAGCCTCTACCGCTAGCCCCTATAAGTTCGCCTCCGATGTTTTCAATTCGCTCACAGGTACTACACCTAAGGATGGACTTGCCGCGCTTGACGAGCTTACAAAGCTCTCGGGAGTTGATATTCCCTATCCGCTTAAGGGTCTCGCAAGCCGCGAGGTAAGATTCAAAGAGGTCATAAAGAAGGACGATATGCCCTCAAAAGTGACTGAATTTGCACTTGAAAAATAAAATTCCGGATAAATACCGGAATTTGTATCGATTCACTTTCGCGTGATCTCCCCCCGCATTTCAAAGGTCGCACACCGCGTCTCACCGCATTTTACTGCTGCGGCATTTCCGATATTTACTCTGTCGGCAGTACAGTAATTGTCGCCGTCATGATAAACGCAGTTATGCACATCACAGGTTATGCCGTTTATATGGCGCGGGGCATTCGACTTTATCGCAAGTGAATTATCAAAAATTTCCATTTGAGCTTTCCTTTCATCCTTTTGATGCAATCATATTCTTGCCCCTTGACCATGTTATATTCGCTATAATCACAAATTCTTACGGAGGTATTTTATGTCACTATATGTTCTGTCCGACACGCATCTTTCAACTGCCGACAACAAACCTATGGATGTCTTCGGCGCAAGATGGACCGGATACACCGAAAAGCTTCGAAGCCGTTGGAACAAGCTGATAACAAACGATGATACTGTCGTAATAGCAGGTGATATTTCTTGGGCAATGAGCCATATCGGCGCAGCTGCCGATCTCCGTTTTCTCGATATGCTAAATGGGCATAAGATAATCGGACGTGGGAATCATGATTACTGGTGGACATCTATGAAAAAGCTCAATGAGCTTTGCGAAAAGGAAAAGCTCACCACTCTTCGTTTTCTCTACAACAACGCATATGAAATCGAGGATTTCATTATCTGTGGCTCACGAGGTTGGTATATTGATGAATCCAACCGAAAGATGCCGCAGGATGCCGACTATCAGAAGATAGTCGCACGCGAAGCGATAC
Source organism: uncultured Lachnospiraceae bacterium (assembly GCA_964603455.1). Taxonomy (GTDB): domain Bacteria; phylum Bacillota; class Clostridia; order Oscillospirales; family CAG-272; genus Flemingiibacterium. The sequence continues at coordinate 7,251 of CAZRVL010000006.1, read as the reverse complement.
GACTCGAATTGAGCCTTAACGAAGCCAAACGGCTGCGTGAGGATATAAAAAATTCCACAGGCATTGAAAAAGAGATATTGGTATTCCTGCATTTTCCTCCAAGCTTTCGCGGATACGAATGCACGGAAATAATCTCTGTTATGAAGAAGTTCGGAATAAAACGCTGCTTCTTCGGGCATATTCACGGAGTATACGATGTTCCGAGAAGTGTTTTGTCGGATGGCATAACCTATACACTTACCTCGGCGGATTTCCTCGATTTCTATCCGCTCCCGATACTCCCGAACGTTTAAATGCCATATTATCGCTTCTATTTGTCTTATTTCAGTTTAAAAAATAAAAAAATTGAAAATTTTTCGCAAAATCTATTGACTTTTCGCGAAAATATAGTAAAATATAAGGTAGTGTAAAAACTATACTTAAAAAAATATAAAACTGGACGCAGTTCCAAACGAGCCAAATCTAAAGATATTGCGCTTCGTACTTCTGCGCCATTATCTTTGGAGGAAAACCATGAGCTTAAAATCTGTAAACAAACCCGAAACAAACGTAGTTGAGATCGTATTCACCGCCGACAAGGAAACCTTTGAGGCTGCAGTAAACCGCGCTTACAAGAAGCAGGTCGGCTCTATCACAGTTCCCGGCTTCCGTAAGGGCAAGGCTCCCAAGCACATCATCGAAAAGATGTACGGCAAGGGCGTATTCTATGATGATGCACTCAACGAGATTGTTCCCGGCGCATATGAGGATGCTATCAAGGATCAGGATTTCAAGATCGTATCCCGTCCCGAATTTGATGTTACCGAAATAAACGATGAGGGTGTAACCTTCACCGCTAAGTTCTTCGTAAAGCCTGAGGTCGAGATCTCCGACTATGCCGGAATCGAAGTTACCAAGACTGTTCGCGAGGCTACCGATGACGAAGTAAACGCTGAGATCGAGCAGACTCAGAAGCGCAACTCCCGTCAGATCGAAATAACCGACCGCGCAGCTCAGAACGGCGATATTACCGTTATTGATTTCGATGGCTATGTTGACGACAAGCCCTTCGACGGCGGCAAGGCTGAGAAGTACAACCTCACTCTCGGTTCCGGCTCGTTCATCCCCGGCTTCGAGGATCAGATCGTCGGAAAGAACATCGGCGATGAGTTCGATGTAAATGTTACCTTCCCGGAAGATTATCATGCTAAGGAGCTCGCAGGCAAGCCCGCAGTATTCAAGGTAAAGCTCCACGAGATCAAGTTCAATGAGCTTCCTGTTCTCGATGACGAATTCGCGAAGGATGTTTCAGAATTTGACACATTCGATGAATATAAGGCTGACGTAAAGGCAAAAATCAATGACAGATATAAGGCTCAGGCTGAAAGCGAAGTTGAGGAGCAGATCATTTCAGCTCTCATCGAAAAGCTCAATGCAGAGATCCCCGAACCGATGTTCGAAACTGAGGCTGAGAACTTCGTCCGTGATTTCGACAATCGTCTCCGTATGCAGGGTCTCGACCTCAACACCTACTTCAAGTATACCGGTCTCGATCTCGATGCTATGAGAAAGCAGATGCGTCCGCAGGCTGAGCGTCAGGTCAAGACTCGCCTTGCTCTTGAAAAGATCGCTGCTCTCGAAAACATCGAAGTCACCGAGGCTGACATCAACGAAGAGTACGACCGCATGGTCAAGGCATACAACCTTGAGGCTGAAAAGGTCAAGGAGCTTGTTGACGAAGCTATGGTCAAGGAAGATGTCGCTGTCAAGAAGGCTGTCGATTTCGTAAAGGAAAAGGCTGTCGTGACCGAAAAGGCTTATGATCCCAATGAAGCTAAGTCCGATGAGCACGAAGAAGATCTCGTTAAGATCGACGAATAATCAAAATAACTAAGTTAAGTACTTTGGGCGGTCGGGCAGTCGCTTTGCGGCTCTGAGCCGCCCAATGTATTCTGTACTTTTTTACCGTAATGGAGGTATTAAATGGCATTTGTACCAATGGTAGTTGAGCAATCCGTCCGCGGTGAACGCTCCTATGATATTTATTCAAGACTTTTAAACGACCGCATCGTGTTTCTCTCAGATGAAGTAAACGACCAGACTGCATCGCTCGTTGTCGCACAGCTTCTTTTTCTCGAAGCTCAGGATCCCGACAAAGACATATCGCTTTATATAAACAGCCCCGGAGGTTCTATATCCGCAGGCATGGCTATATATGACACCATGAACTTCATAAAGTGCGATGTTTCAACTATCTGCATAGGCATGGCTGCAAGCATGGGCTCGTTCCTGCTCTCCGCAGGTGCAAAGGGCAAGAGATTTGCACTTCCGAATGCCGAAATAATGATACATCAGCCGCTGCTCGGCGGTCTTCAGGGTCAGGCATCCGACATCAAGATCCACGCAGATCACATAATCAGAATACGCGAGCGCATGAACCGCATATATTCCGAACAGACCGGCAAGCCCGTTGAGCAGATCGAGCGCGATACCAACCGCGACAATTACCTTACTGCAGAAGAAGCCTGCGAATACGGTCTTATCGACAAGGTAATCTCTAAACGCGACTGACGTAAAGGATCATAAAATGCCTACGAACAACAAAAACAACAATATCAGACGCTGCTCATTTTGCGGACGAACAGAGGATCAGGTCGAATTTCTTATCCCTTCGCCCACAGGAGCGACCATATGTGACAATTGTATAGATGCCTGCAACCAGATAATATATGACCACGACCAGATGCTCTCCGAAAATGAGATCGATGAGCTGACTATCGAAACTCTTCCGAAGCCGATGCAGATAAAGTCCATGCTCGATGAATATGTTATCGGTCAGGATGCCGCAAAAAAGGTGCTTTCGGTGGCGGTATATAACCACTACAAGCGTATTCTGAATCTTCCGAAGACTCCGGCGCGCCGCGGGAAAAAGGCTGCAGAACCGACTAAGAGCCCTGCCGATGATGTTGAGATACAAAAAAGCAACGTGCTTCTTATAGGCTCGACAGGTGTCGGAAAAACCTACCTCGCACAAACACTTGCAAAAGCTCTGAAAGTTCCGTTCGCAATAGCAGATGCAACTACCCTGACCGAAGCCGGATATGTCGGCGAGGATGTTGAGAATATCCTCTTGAAGCTCATACAGGCAGCAGATTATGACATTGAACGTGCCGAGCGCGGAATAATCTACATCGATGAGATCGACAAAATATCGCGCAAGAGCGAAAACCGTTCGATAACACGTGATGTTTCGGGCGAAGGCGTTCAGCAGGCTCTTTTAAAGATACTCGAAGGAACAGTCTCAAATGTTCCTCCGCAGGGCGGACGTAAGCATCCGAATCAGGAATTTATACAGATAAATACCGAAAACATACTCTTCATCTGCGGCGGTGCATTCGACAAACTGGATGACCTTATATCCGAGCGCAGAGGAAATCAGATGGTCGGATTCACCAGCGACATAAAGAAAAAGGAAGAAAAGACCGCCGCCGGAATATTCAAGGATGTAACGGCTCACGATATTGTAAAATACGGACTTATCCCCGAACTTGTCGGTCGTCTGCCGGTCATAGTCGCCCTTGACAGCCTCGATGAATCTGCACTTATAAGAATACTCACCGAACCAAAGAACGCGCTCGTAAAGCAGTATACGAAGCTCGTCGGCATGGATGGCGTTGAGCTCGTATTCGATGCTGCTGCTGTAAAAGCCGTTGCAAAGCTCGCAATAGAACGCAACACCGGCGCCCGCGGACTTCGTTCCATCGTTGAAGGTATACTCACAGATGTAATGTATGAGATACCATCAGATCCGGCTGTAAAGAAGGTCATAATAACCGAAGCAGCCGTGAACAAGACCGAAAAACCCAAATACGTTACCGAATAAAGATCACCCAAACCGGCTTTGACCGAGGAAAGAAATGAACGAATCAATGACCGTTACCGCCGAGCGGGCGGATGTTACGCGCTATACATTCGACAATTTAATACTCATGTTCTTCATATTCTCAGGCATAGGCTGGGTCTGGGAGGTCATATACATCGGTTTTACCGAGGGAGTTATAGCTAACCGTGGGATGTTTCATGGGCCGTGGCTGCCGATATACGGAGTTGGAGGAGTTCTCATACTACTTCTGCTCGGTCGATTCAAGCATCAGCCTCTGATGGTATTCGTTCTGGCAGTGCTTCTGTGCGGCTCTATGGAATACATCACGGCTGTTGGTATCGAATTTATCTTCCGCTGCCGTTGGTGGGATTACAGCACGAAGTTCATGAATCTGCACGGACGCATATGCCTTGAAGGATTGATGCTGTTCGGTGTTTCAGGAACGTGTGCCGTCTGTAAAGGCGGTCCTGCGCTCCAAGCCGCTATAATGCGTGTAAATCCGAAGCTTCGCAGCTTTATGAGAATATTCCTGAGCATTGTCTTTGTACTCGACTTTATAATATCTTTGATATTCCCGAATATGGGCATCGGTGTGACATATGCTCTGCTCAAAAAATAAAACGGTACGCGATTGTACCGTTTTTGTTTATCCTAAATCAAATATATACTTCCCTGCTCTGACAGAACAAAAATTCTTACAGCTTCGTCTCAACGATCTATAAAAACAAGGACTTGCCGAAAATATTCACGGCAAGCCCTTTTTCAATCAATATTCGGCATTTCCTACTGTTCTCGGATAAGGAAGTACATCGCGGATATTCGAAACGCCTGTTAAATACATGATTATGCGCTCAAAGCCAAGACCATAGCCCGCATGCTTTGTGCCACCGTATTTGCGAAGATTCAAATACCACCAATAATCCTCCTCAGAGAGATCAAGCTCCTTCATTCTTGCTGTGAGAACATCGAGACGCTCCTCACGCTGAGAACCGCCTATTATCTCTCCGACACCCGGAACGAGCAGATCCATTGCCGCTACAGTCTTTCCGTCATCGTTAAGGCGCATATAGAATGCCTTGATCTCCTTCGGATAGTTGATGAGAAATACCGGCTTCTTATATACCTGCTCGGTAAGATAACGCTCATGTTCTGTCTGGAGATCGACACCCCAGTAAACAGGATATGCGAACTTCTGACCGGATTTTTCGAGTATATCAATAGCTTCAGTATAATCGACCTTTACATAATCAGCTTCACGGAGCATAGTGAGACGGTCAAGAAGAGTCTTATCGACAAACTTATTGAAAAATTCTATCTCCTGCTTGCAGTTGTTAAGAACATGGTTTATGATGAACTTGATCATATCCCACGCAAGTTGCATATCATCATCAAGATCTGCAAAAGCGATCTCCGGCTCTATCATCCAGAACTCAGCCGCATGACGCGCAGTATTCGAGTTTTCCGCACGGAATGTAGGACCAAAGGTATAGACATTTCCGAATGCCATAGCAAAGGTCTCGGCTTCGAGCTGACCGGAAACTGTCAGGTTGGTTGACTTTCCGAAGAAATCCTTCGAGAAATCCACCTTGCCGTCCTCAGTCTTCGGAAGATCATCCAAATCGAGCGTTGTGATGCGGAACATCTCGCCTGCACCCTCACAGTCAGAACCAGTAACTATCGGTGTATGGACATATACAAAGCCTCTCTGATGGAAGAAGGTGTGTATCGCATATGCTACCTCAGAGCGTACACGGAACACAGCCGAGAAGAGATTCGTTCTCGGACGGAGATATGCTTGCTCGCGAAGGAACTCAGGGCTGTGACGCTTGGGCTGGAGCGGATAATCAGGTGTAGATGTACCCTCTACCTTGATCTCGGTCGCCTTAAGCTCAAACGGCTGCTTTGCACCCGGAGTGAGCGTAAGAACTCCGGTGACGACGAGTGCCGCGCCGACATTCTGGGAAGCGATCTCATCGTAATTATCTATAACTTCACGCTCAAAAACGACCTGGATATTCGAATGGCACGAGCCGTCATTGAGGTCGATAAAGCCGAATGCCTTCGAATCGCGCAGATTGCGCACCCAGCCTCCGAGCGTTACTGTTTTGCCGCCGAAAGCGGCACTGTCTTCGTAAATTGATCTTACAAGTTCTCTTTTCATGATCATTTCCCCTGAAAAAATATTTGATATTATAGTATACCACATAAAATGCAGGTTGTCAAGTAAATACACATAAATTTTACATTTTATGCGTCACAATACATTTCATATCTGTATCATTCGGCAAAATCGGTCTCTATTTCGCTGTCGTAATACTTTTCCTGAAAACGCACCGCATCCTTGATCTCAGCCTTAGTAAATCGCATACCATCCGGTGCTGCAACGAGCTTATCTTCGTTATCGTTATGGCGATGAACTATTCCGATTATGCGTGCAGTATACTTTTCAACCGGATGATCCACACCCATAAGATAAACGTCAAGCTCTTCCCCGTCACCTCCGAAAACATTCGGAATATATCCGTAGTTTATCGGATAAATAAGATCTGAATGCTTTGGATGCACAGCTCCGATCGGACGATCCATCTCGATATTCACAAGTTTTCCGAGATATGACTTCACCAGTGCCTTTCTTAAAGTATATGTGATAAAATCATGCTTTCCGCTCAGATATTTTTCTCTGCCGTTATCTATCGGAGCAGCTTTTGCAAGTGAGATTTTCAGGGCTTCGTATTCCTCTGCGACTTCAGGTGTTTTGTTCAGATAGTCTCTGAAATTCACATAGTTTATAAAATCCATACTGTTCGTGTGAACGACATGGATAAAATGAGTCTGAAATTCTCCCGTGCCATCATAATAATTTCCGCAGGCAAACAGCAGCTGTTCACCGAGCTGAGACTTAGGACGGTAGTAAAATCCGTTGTCACTAAGCTCCTTTTCGTATTTCAGAACCTCATCGAAATCATCGACAGCGACCGCTATGTCGATGATCGGCTTTGCTTTTATAGCGATTATCGATGTGCTGCCGATATGCTGAATATCCTTTATAACATCGCCGAGAATGCTTTTCAAACGCTGTATCGTATTCTGCGCATCTATCTCCCATTCCTTTTCGTGGTCACACAAAGCTACAGTCCCACGCTTCAACCCTATCATATGTATCCTCCATAAAAAGGCTGTCTGAGCAAACGCTCGGACAGCCTTAAATAAAGCTTACAACAGCTTTGACAATATTTCTTCGACTCCCTCGGCAGTCATCTTGCGGGGATTCGTCGCGGTGCAGGCATCCTTGAGCGCAGCCTCAATTATGGCAGGCTTGAACTCCTCATACATTTCGCGAGTTACTCCGGCATCCGCAAGAGTGATCGGTGTGTCGGTCATCTTGAGCA
>CAZRVL010000005.1:0-62421 GCA_964603455.1 uncultured Lachnospiraceae bacterium | reverse complement strand
CGTTGTCGCTCTTGCCCTTGGGATCGAAGTCGGAGCCGCCCTTACCGCCGCCCATGGGAAGGCTGGTGAGCGAGTTCTTGAAGCACTGCTCAAAGCCGAGGAACTTGATTACCGAGGCGTTTACAGAAGGATGAAGTCTGATACCTCCCTTGTACGGACCGATAGCAGAGTTGAACTGTACACGATAACCACGGTTTACCTGAACCTTACCGTTATCATCTACCCAAGAAACTCTGAACTGGATGAAACGCTCAGGCTCTACGATACGGTCGAAAATACCTGCATCGATAAGGTCGGGACGCTTATCGGCAACCGGTTCGAGAGATTCGAGAACTTCGCGGACAGCCTGCTGAAATTCAGGCTCATTGGGATTGCGCTTGCAGACGGTTTCATAAACACCTGCAAGATACTGATTCTTAAACATTGATTTTTACCTCTTTTTTATGGAATGAAGTTCTGAACGAGATGGTTTCATCGCGTTAATACGGAACGATATAATTATACTACATTTTTTCGGATTTTGCAAGATGATTCGCGAAATTATTCAATTCTAAAGTGTAAAAAAAATTTTAACAGGTATATACAAATGCTCAGTATGCGAGCTTTTCGATATAAGAAGTGGGATTGACAGTCATTTTTCAAGCTTCACCATAATATAAATAACCAAAATGAAAATGCGGAGGTAGGATATGGAAACCGAACGCGGCATCGTGAAATTCATAAAAAACGGGATAATGCTCACTGCTGTTTCGCTCTCAATGCGCATATTGAGCGTCAGATTCAACGCATTCGCCTTGACAAAGCTCGGCGAAGACGGTATGGGACAGTATACTCTTATAATGAGCGTATATACATTTGCGGTAACGCTTGCAAGTGCCGGAGTGAGTCTCGCTTCTAACCGTATGTGTGCCGAAGCAGAGAATGAAGCCGAACGAAATGCCGCACTCAAACGCTGTGCCGCGTATGCCGGAGCGTGCGGGGTATTTTCCTGTTCTCTGCTGTTGATATTCGGAGAGTTCATCGGAACAGAGCTTTTAGGTGATGAACGATGTGTATTACCACTGAGACTTCTCGCTCTCAGTATGCCGCCTATCGCACTTTCAAATGTCATGCACGGATATTTTTCGGCTGTGCGAAAGGTCTCGCGAAGTGCCGCGGTTTCGATATTCGAGCAGCTTTTTAAAATATTCCTGACGGTATATTTGTTTTTATACGTCATGCCAAATGATACAGAGTATGCCTGTTCGATACTTATCGGCAGCGGAATGCTCGCTGAATGCGTATCTTTTTTGCTCGCATTCATACTGTTTTTGATCGACCGAAAAAATGCTGTGGCATCACCGCACGGACAAGACAAAAAAGCCTTGACAAGCAAGCTTTTTTCGATAGTTATTCCGGTAGCGGCAGCGGCATATGTACGTTCCGCGCTTACGACAATAGAACACATACTTATCCCACGCGGACTTCGCAAAAATCCTGCGACAGCCGACCGCGCACTCGCTTCCTACGGAATATTCTGCGGAATGGTCATGCCGATAATAATGCTTCCGACCGCACTTTTATATTCCTTTACCGGCTTGCTGATAACCGAATTTGCCGAAGCCGGATCACGCGACGAAACAGGGCACATCTCCTCGATGTCCGCCAAAGCGATAAATCTGACTTTGATATTTTCACTTGGATGTGCGGCTGGAATGTACTGCTTTTCAAACGAGCTCGGTATGATGATATATCAAAGCTCGGAATGTGGAAAATTCATAAAGCTGATGTCACCGCTCATTCCCGTAATGTACCTTGACCATGCAGTCGATTCTATGCTGAAGGGCATTGGCGAACAGGTATACTGCATGAAGGTCAATATCCTTGATGCGGCTATGTGTACGCTATTGGTGTTTCTGCTCTGCGGAAGGATAGGGATATACGGATATGTTTTGACTATCTATGTGAGTGAGCTTATAAATGCTTCTATGAGCATAATAAAGCTTTGCAGCCGTGTTGATATACGTCTTGAACTTAAGAAAGTGATGCGACCGTTAACCGGTGCATTTGCAGCGGTATTTGCCTTAGGAGCTATGCCGCATAATGCCGATATATTGAATCTTATTCTGAGAATATTTGTTTTTTCGGGGATCTACATAATAGCTTCGTTCAAAGAGATATATTTGATATTTTTTGATCGGAGAGCTTCGCTTTGAAAAATAAAAGCGGCGAAGGATAAAATATCCGCCGCCGCATAAATTTATTTTCAGTCGTTGACCTTTACAGTCCATCCCATCGGGTCGGGCTGTCTTCCCCACTGGATTCCGGTGAGGTTGTCATAGAGCTTCTGTGCGATCGTTCCGATCTTGCCGTTGTTGACGATGAGCTTGTCGCCGTTGTCGTTCAGTTCGCCGATTGGGCTGATGACTGCTGCAGTACCCGTTCCGAACGCCTCGTCGAGCTTGCCTGCCTTCTGAGCTGCGATGACTTCATCGATAGCCAGCTTGCGCTCTGTGACCTTGTAGCCCCAGCTTCTGAGAAGCTCTATGCAGGACATACGGGTAACACCGGGAAGGATGCTTCCTGTTTCGAGAGTCGGAGTGATGACCTCGCCGTCAATTACGAAGAATACGTTCATTGCGCCGACTTCATCGATGTACTTGTGCTCGATACCGTCAAGCCAGAGAACCTGTGCATAGCCGAGTTCCTCAGCCTTCTTCTGACCGATGAGCGAAGCTGCATAGTTTCCGCCGCACTTTGTGAAGCCTGTACCGCCTCTTACAGCGCGGACATACTCGGTCTCGATGAATATCTTTACAGGATTGATACCTGCCGCATAGTATGCACCGACAGGCGAGAGGATGATGCAGAATATATAGGTCTTCGATACGTGTACGCCGAGGTGAGCGTCTGTAGCGAAAATGAACGGACGAATGTAGAGAGAAGTGCCTTCCTTAGTCGGTACCCAGTCAGCATCGGTCGCAACGAGAGTCTTTATTGCAGTAAGTACATCATCGGGATTTACAGCCGGTATGCACATACGCTCATTGGTACGGTTCATGCGCTCAATATTCTTCATCGGACGGAAGAGCTGAATATCGCCATCGGGAGTTCTGTATGCCTTCATGCCCTCGAAGATCTCCTGTGCGTAATGGAATACCATAGCTGCAGGATCGAGCGAGAAATTCTGATACGGAACTATGCGCTCATCATGCCAACCCTTGCCCTCGGTGTAGTTCATGACGAACATATGATCGGTAAAGTAATTGCCGAATCCGAGCTTGTCCATATCGGGCTTCTGCTTCGGAGAAGTAGTCTTTTCGATTTTAATATTGAACATTTTTATGTTCCTCCTAAAAATATATTTATTATAATATTATACCGCATTAAAGTATAGATTTCAATGCACAAATTGTAAACAAAGCGAATATGTATTTGTAATGCTTGGTTATACAACAGCTTATACAAAAAATAAAATCCGCTCGGTGTTTTTGCCGAGCGGATTTATATTGGTCAGTAAAGTTAGTCTTGATTGTTAACCTTTTCAAGCTGGAGATTGATAGCCTCCTCATACGATGCGAGTAGAGAAGCGACTGCAATATCACCGACACGAAGCTTTTCGGAAAGCTTATTTGTGTAATCTGTGCCAATGTCGTAAACATTACCGAGATTCGGTACAGCGGATTCGAGGATTATGCCGAGCATTTCGATGGAATCGTCATTTCTGAGATTCTTTGTCTTCAATGTGACCTCAGAGAATACCGGCCAGACATCCGTGTAATAGATATAGTTGATAGCATCGCCGATAACTGCCGAACGCTCTGCGGTTTTGCAGGTGACTGGAATGGCAACACCGCACGCAGGGTAGGAAAGGCTCTCATAGTAGCGATCCTGGGTCTCATCGAGCTTCGGGTATGGAAGAGCACCGAACGTGAAATCGAGATTTCTCATGCGGTTCGCCTTTGCGATCTCGGAGGCTCCGAAGAGAGCACGCTATGATTCAAATGCGTTGATATAAGAACCGGGAGCGTCGTCACCGCTGAAGTGCCCCATATATACACTGCCGTCCTCGGTAAGACTGAATAGGTTGGCAATCTTTTCGCAAGCGGTATAGAAGCGATCCGAAGTGCCGGCATTCAGAACAGCCTTTCCGTTGTCGTTAATAATAACACCTTCACCAAGGTAGTGAAGCCAGTTTGCACCGGCATTGCTCGGTATGGAGAGTCCCCAGACAGCACTGCCGTCATCTACCCATTTGAAGCTTTCATCACCGTTGAGGTTTGCAGCAGCCTTGCAGTATTCGGCGAGCTTGTCTATAGTCCAAGTTCCGTTTCTTACGAGGTCATAGGGCATATCGAGTTTTAGCATCTCTACCATATCCTGATTGAAATAGAGCATACTGATAGCATCGATACAGCAAAGGTGGGAATAACCGAGCGCGGAGTAAAGCTTTCCGTCGAGAGTCATAGTGTTGTTGAAGGTATCGAGCCACCATTCCTTGTCGAGCTGAAGCTCATCGAAATCGAGCAGGTTATAATAATAGCCTTCGCTGGCGAAAGCATAGTAATACTTCGAATTGCTCTGATAGATGATGTCGTATTCATCCTCACCTGCCGCGATAGTCTGACGAACCATTTCGGGCATTCCGTCCAGAACCTCGTAGTTGGACTCGTTCCAGTTTATTCCCATTTGTTCTTCAAGCTTGCGGACTGCATTGTACTGGGTATCGTTGAGAGTATCGCCGTTTGTCTCCTTTGTGTCGATGCGTGCGTGCATGGAATAGCAGTCATCGATATTTAAAACGTAAATATCCTCTCCGCTGTATTCCTTTGAAAAGCTGTAGCCGCCGTTTTCAAGTGTATCGTTGGTATCGACCGTGGTCTGATCACCATCAACGGGAGCTTTGCTGTCTCCGCAAGCTGCCACTGACGAAACAGCAAGCAGAGCTGCCAGGAAAATTGCTGTGCGATTTGTTTTCATTGTAATATCCTCCCAAAAAATTTATCTGCCTTTATTATATCATAATTCGTGAGAAATTAAAAGAACAATTGAAGCAGAATATAGACAAAATGTCGCATTTCAAAAAAAAATACACATATTTTTTCGAAAAAATATGGACATTTCATCTTGCATATGATATAATATATTTACAGATGTTTTGAAGGGAGAGACATATAAATGCCGGTATTTTTTATGCACAACGATCCAGTGATCCTGATAAAGCACCAGGGTTCATATCACAATCACTTTCATTATGAAGCTGAGCTTATATATGTGATAGAAGGGAGCTATCGGATCAAACTTAAGGATAAGCAATATGATCTAAAGACCGGTGATGTTTGGCTCGCCTTTCCGTTTGAGGAACACAAATATGAATATATAGGTGAGAACACGATAATGATCGCGATATTTTCGCCGGAGCATATCGGAGCGATCGGAAACAAGCTCATGTTCAATCGAAGTGAATATCCGGTAGTGAATGTATCGAATATGCCGGGATACGGTGAGTTTCTTATTCGTATAGCACAACTTTGGATGTTCAATTTCGAGAGGGAAAAGCATTACGGGCAGGGCTCTGGAGACAATATTTACGATAAAGCTTTTGAAAAATATATACTTCCATGTGAGACGATATTGACAATGCTCAGTGTAGCTGTTGGTGAGCTTCTCGAAAATATTAAATTGACTCCGAAAAATTCACCCGGAGTTTGCAGCATACAGCGGATAATAGAATACTGCTCGAAAAATATAAACGATCCCGAGCTTTCAATGGACAAGCTCTCTGCGGCAGTCGGACTCAGCCGAAGTCAAATATCAAGGCTCGTATCGCATTATATCAAAATGAGTTTTCCCGAATTTCTACATTCCGAACGGATGACATATGCGCGGAATATGCTTAAGCTTAGCGACAAAGCGATAACTGACATTGCCCTTGAATGTGGATTTCAGTCACAGCGGAGCTTCAATCGTATATTTCGCGATATGATGGGCATGACACCGAGTGAATGGCGGATAAAATGCAAGGCTCGGGGCGACAATGAAATATGAGCCGGTATGCAGAAATTTTGTTGAAAATACCCTTGCGAAATTCCGCCGGATGTGGTATAATATATAATATATAAATTTATAAAGAGGAATTATCATGCTTACAATCAAAAAACATATTGCCGATAAACTCTTTTCAAAGTATTCGGCACTTGTTCAGTCGCCGTCCCTCTCTGCTGACGAGCTGGCTGGCTTTCTTGAATATCCACCGGATGACAAGCTCGGAGACCTTGCATTTCCCTGCTTCAAGCTGTCGAAGGAGCTGAAAAAAGCCCCCCCTGCCATCGCTGCACTTCTTGCAGAAGATCTGAGCGATGATATTATCGGGGAAGCTTCGACTGCGGGCGGCTATCTCAATATCCGCATAAACCCGTCATATTTCGCAAAGCTTATCCCCGAGATACTCGAAAAAGGCGAAAAATACGGTTCGTTCGATTTCGGCAAGGGCAAGACTGTCGTTCTCGACTATTCTTCTCCCAACGTTGCAAAGCCTTTCCATATCGGTCATCTCGGAACTACCGTTATCGGTCATTCATTAAAAATGCTCCATGAATTTGCCGGATATACCTGTGTCGGTATCAATCATCTCGGCGACTGGGGCACTCAGTTCGGAAAGCTGATCGTTGCTTATCATGAGTGGGGTGATCATCAGAAGATCGAAGACGGTGGAGTTGATGAACTTGTTGCACTTTATGTCAAGTTCCATGAGGAAGCCGAAAAGGATGCCTCGCTCAACGACCGTGCAAGAGCCGAATTTACAAAATTAGAGCATCACGATGAAGAAAACATGAAGCTTTGGAAATGGTTTATCGAGCTTTCTCTGCGTGAATATCAAAAGACCTACAAGCAGCTCGGCATAACCTTCGACAGCTATAACGGCGAGAGCTTCTATTCTGACAAGATGCCGGCTATCATTGATGAGCTGCGCGAAAAGGATATGCTCAAGATTGATGACGGTGCTTCGATAGTCGATCTTGAAGAATACGGAATGCCGCCCTGTCTCATTTTGAAGCGTGACGGTTCATCCCTCTACCCGACTCGTGACATAGCAGCTGCAAAGTACAGAAAAGAAACATATGACTTCGACAAGTGTATTTATGTCACATCGGCAGGTCAGAGTCTGCACTTTGCTCAGTGGTTCAAGGTAGTTGAGCTGATGGGATATGATTGGGCAAAGGATCTTGTGCATGTACCATACGGCACGGTGTCGATAAACGGTTCTAAGCTCGCGACACGTACCGGAAATGTCATACTTCTCCGCGATCTGTTTGCGGAATCGATAGAGAAGGTCGGAAAAATAATCGAGGAGAAAAATTCATCGCTCGAAAATCGCGATGAAGTAGCCGAAGCTGTCGGTGTCGGCGCGATAATCTTCTATTATCTCTCGAACAGCCGTATAAAGGACATAAACTTCGTGCTTGAGGATGCGCTCAATTTCGACGGAAATACAGGTCCTTATGCACAGTATACCTATGCAAGAACCTGCTCGATAATATCTAAGGCGGGCGGAGTTCCCGATATAAAGCTTTCAGCTTCGAGCTTCACGAATGAGTCTGAGATCGAGCTCTCCAAGGTGCTTTCGATATTCCCCGAAAAAATACTTGCGGCTATCGCAGAGTACGAGCCGTCTGTGATCACAAGATACATTCTCGATGTATGCGCGGCATTCAACAGATTCTACCACGAATGCCAGATAATCACGGCAGACGATCCGACTGTCCGCGACTTCCGTGTAGCATTGACTGCGGCGACAAAGAATGTACTCGGTGCGGCATTCGGACTCATTTGTATGAAGAAGACCGAGAAGATTTAATTTTCACATAGATCAAATTAAGCTCCGCGAAGGAGAGAAAGGATGCTTTTGCCATGCAAAAGCTATGGATATAAAATGTCAGGACACAGCAAATGGAAAAATATAATGCACAAAAAGGAGAAGACCGATGCTCAGAGAGCGAAGATCTTCACTAAGATAGGTAAGGAAATGGCAGTTGCAGTCAAGGAAGGCGGAGCTGATCCGGTAGCAAACTCCAAGCTCGCTGCACTTATCGCAAAGGCTAAAGCCAACAATGTTCCGAACGACAATATCGACCGTATAATCAAGAAGGCTTCTTCGGCAGACAGCGCAGATTATGAAGAGATCGTATACGAGGGCTATGGTCCTTGCGGTGTTGCGGTAATAGTTGAAACAACAACAGATAACCGCAATCGTACAGCTTCAGATGTACGCCACTATTTCGATAAATTCGGCGGAAACCTCGGAACTACCGGATGCGTCAGCTTCATGTTCACGGAAAAGGGTGTCATAGTCGTCGATAACGAGGATGAAAAGGTCGATGAAGACAAGCTTATGGAGGATGCACTCGAAGCCGGAGCAGCGGATTTCTCGGCAGACGATGGAATATTCGAGATAACCACCGAATCTGATGACCTTAATGCAGTTCGCGAAGCACTTGAAGCAAAGGGATATAAGATCGCCTCGGCAGATACCGACAAGATCCCATCGTCCTATATCACTCTCACCGGAGAGGACGATATTAAGCATATGACTCAGCTGCTCGAAAACCTCGAAGACAACGATGATGTTATCGAGGTTTATCACAACTGGGAGAATATGCCCGAATAATTATATTAAAAGCGCAGACCGATAAGATCGGTTTAGAGATCATAAAACACAAAACAAGCCTTCCTGCATAATACGGAAGGCTTGTTTTTGTTTGATCGTTGTTTTAATTATACACTGAGGTCTGTTAAAAGCAAAATGTCCGCGAGCTGCGGACATTTTTTATTTATCCCGGTATCTGCGAGAGCAGACTGTCATCGAATGAGACCGGATAGTCATTTAATATGGTCGTATTAAATTCATTGAATTTTTCGGTTATAATATCGTCCGAGACATCGGCTTCCCAGTTTTTAAGTCCGTCTGAATCGTAATATACGATGTGTATGCCGTTTTCGGTCTCGATAATATCGCAGTCACCCGGCTTGCGCGTTCCGAAAAAGCACCAGTCGTTGAAGGTCGAGAGGGTTATTCCTTCGGCGAGATTTTCATAAAGTCCGCCGTTGTAACAGGTGTTCTCATCTTCTGTCCATGCAAGTGCCAACACCGCAAAAGCTTCTGCGGTCATGTCGCCAGATTTAAATTCAGCAAGGATCTCTTCGGCCTTGGCTTGAGCTTTTTCAGTACTGCCCCAGCGGTCTTTGGTAAAGAGTATGTGTCGAACGTTTGCGGTCTTGCTTTCGTCACGAGCCGCTTCCGATATGAGCATATATACTGTGGTCTTTGAAGTGCTCTCATCCGTAATTATCGTTGTATCGCCTGATTTTGCGGAAAATGCCCATTCGGAAAGCTCTTTTCCCTCGGTATATGCCTGATCGGTCAGTATAAAGCTTTCAACATAGCTATCGACTGTTTCGTCGGTAATATCGGAGTATTCAGCCATCAAAAGCTCGGCAACGATATTTTTGAAGGATTCGAGATTGACCGCATCTTCAAGACGCTCTGAATAAGCTGTGACGGTATTTCGGTTCATCTGTCCCTCGGACCAGTCAAACTCATAATAGATATAATCTACATACTGGTACATACGCGGGTCATTAGCATATCTTTCGGTGATTTCTGCTAAGGTCGGCTGAAATTCTCTCTGCTTGTATGCCTGATATTTGTATGCCAAGGCTTCGATAAGCTTTGAATCGAGTATATCTGCGCTTTTTACTCCGCGTCCGTAAAGCCCGGTGTCTATAAAGCTTATACGGTTATCGAGAGCTGTTTTTTCGTCATCTGAGAGCGATATGCTATCTGCTGACGCGGCTTCGTTCATTGCAAGGTATCCGGTTACATTTGACTTTGCACCCGACATAAAATAATCGAACCAGGTCTGATCGTCCGAAATATATTGTGTTTTCGCGCTCTGAAGAGTGTTTAGACCGTAATATTCAACGTAGCTGCCATAGTAATCCACAAATGAGTTGTATACATCGTTGTAATAGTAATTCATCATCGCGCCGTTCACATCTATACTCTTTGAGCTTGCGGCAGTTTCGCTTCTGAGATATTCTCCGGTGTTTAAGCGGTGGTTATATATTCCGACTCCGGCTATCAGGAGAATTATCAATGCCGCAATGAGAGATACCGTTATGATTGCGGTTATTTTTCTGACCTTTGCTGTCTTTTTGGCAAATTCCTCGCGCTCACGCTTTTTTTGTTGCTTTTCGAGATATGCCTCGCGGTTTCTTTTGGCTTTGGACATAAATTTATCAAAGCTTCCTTTCTTTACTATGTTTTTGATCCGTATCCCTTAACAGATATTCGAATACTTAATTATAGCATATCAGCATGAATCCCATGTGACATTATTGTGAATTTCGGATGATTTTTTGCCTTCAAGAATAATCGAACGCTCCGAGTGAATAATTATTTTATTAAGTATATATTCGGAGGAAAATATGGAGAAAAAGCGTGAATTTATAATCGGCTTGGTATATGTGGCATTTATAGTAGGAATATTGTATATTTCACTTAGATATGTCCTTCCGACATTTATGCCGTTTCTTCTTGGATTTTTCGCGGCTTCGCTTGTAAATCCGTTTATACGTACTCTTTCAAAAAAATTCGATATGAAACCAAAGCCGCTCGGAATACTTATGTTGCTTATTTTTTACGCAACTATCGGTATGCTCACAACTGTCATGGTAGTCCGTATGATATTTGCGGCAGGAGAATTTTCGAAGGAGCTGCCGCAGTTATATGCAAAAACCATAGAGCCAGCTGTCGGGATCGTATTTGACTATATAAACAGAGCACTTGAAGGCATAGACCGAATATTCGGGCAGAGCGGCAGTATATCCTCCGAAAAGATAGAAGCTTTTCTGACATCTATAAAAAGCTCTATCGGAAATGCGGTATCCGAATTGTCAGTTAAAGCATTGACAAAGCTGTCGGGTTTTGCAGCTGCCATTCCGCGAGTTGCTGTACAGCTTATATTTGCGATAATATCGAGCTTTTTCTTTACTGTGGATTACGAAACGATAGTTACTTTTTTAAAAAATAAACTTCCGGAAAAGTTTGTAAAAAAGCTATCGAATATACGTAAAAGCTCATTTAAAACTATCGGAAGATACATTCGTTCGTATGCTATCATAATGCTGATAACCTTTTCTGAATTGTCATTGGGACTGCTGCTTTTGCGTATAGAGCATCCGTTTGCCTCGGCATTTTTCATATCCTTATTTGATATTCTTCCGGTGGTCGGAACGGGAACTGTGATTGTTCCGTGGGCTTTGATAAAGCTTCTCTGCAAGGATATTCGCATAGGGTTCGGAATGCTCGCATTGTGGGTGATGATTTCGGTCGTGAGAAATATAATCGAGCCTAAAATAGTCGGAAAACAGGTCGGACTTCATCCGCTGGCTACACTGATCTCTATGTATATCGGAACTAAGCTGTTCGGTGTGATCGGATTATTTTTACTTCCCGTCGGATTGTCGGTGTGGAGCTCCTGCAAAAAGGATATATCGGAAGAATGACTTAAAAATTGTAAATAATTTTTGCCTTTGCAAATATTTTTCCAAAGCTATTGACTTTTTTCGAAGCGTGATGTATAATAAATACTGATAAACGAATATTTTTAGCTCTGTGCACAATTCTGACTTAACGTATCGGAATTGTGCTTTGTATTATAAAGAAAGCGGAATAAAATGAAAAAAAGAATAATACCGTTGCTCATTACCGGAATTTTGATGAGCATCCTTCCGATATATGCACAGGAGGAGCGGGTCGATGTTGTTGTCGAGACTGTGGCGGAATATCCGCCTGATGTATGTGCAGATATTCTTCTCGAACGTTTTCCGAACTCAAAATTACACTATGTGTATGACACTCTGATGAACGGTTTTTCGGTCGAGCTGACTATGACTCAATACCTTATGCTCGGAACATTGGAATTTGTGTCGGGAGCGGCTGTGTCTGGAACTTATGAGATTTGTGAGACCGATATTGTATCAGAGCTTTCTGCACAGCCGAACAGTATGATCGGGGTCGATAAAGCACGTGAAAATGGACTTGATGGCAGCGGAACGATCATAGCTGTGATCGATTCGGGCTTCGATATAGACCATACAGCGTTTTCGAATCCACCGGGAGCTGTAAAGCTGACAAAGGAATATCTTGCTTCACTTGTCAAAAATTTTAAACTCTCGGCTGTAAGAGGGAATGTAACCGAAGGTCAGCTTTACATAAGCGACAGGATACCGTTCGCATACGATTATTCCGAAAGTGATACGGATGTATCGAACGGCTCGGATCACGGCACTCATGTTGCCGGAATAATCGGTGCGTATGGAAAATTCGAAGGTGTTGCGCCGAAATGTCAGTTGCTTTTGATGAAGGTGTTTGGTGAAGACGGAACTACTACAGATTTCGCGCTGATCGCAGCACTTGAGGATGCGGTAAGGCTCGGCGCGGATGTGATAAATCTTTCACTCGGACGTTATTCGGGCTCGGCTGAAAAGCAGATGATAAATGGACTCGGCAATTTGTTCGAGCGTGCTGAAAGCTATGGCTGTATGATAGTTTGCGCTGCCGGAAACGAAGCGTATTCTGCGGCACGCGGAGTATCTGATGCGGATACGATTCTTCCCCCGGCTGACTACACCGATTACGGAACGCTGAGCTATCCTGCTTCTGCAAACTATACCTTTGCGGTCGGAAGTGTTGACAGCAATGCTGTTTGGGGAGAATATTTTCTTTGCGGAGATGAAAGAATATATTACAGCGACACGAACAAAGCCGGAAGGGTATTAAATTCAACATTTCCGACTCGATTTTCGGGATATTGGCAGTATGTTGTCATTCCCGGCGTTGGTAATTATGAGGATTATGACGGAATAAACGCAAGCGATAAATTAGTGCTTGCTGAGCGCGGTGAGCTGACATTCGTTGAAAAGGCAAACATAGCTGCTGAGCATGGTGCCGTCGGAATGATAGTATGCAATAATATTGAAAATGAAACTATGAGCATGGAGCTGAGCGGAGCTGCTGTACCTGCAATTTCGATAACAAAGGAGAGCGGCGAGATATTAAAAAATGCAAAGCTCAAGCGACTTGAATTTTCAAATGATTTTATAGTTGTTGAAAATGCTTCGAATGCGTGGAAGGTTTCGGATTTCAGCTCATATGGTGCTACACCATCTCTGACGATCGGACTTGACATATGCGGTGTCGGAGGCGGAATATACAGCAGTATAGTTGATGGCTACGGAGGTCTTTCGGGCACATCTATGGCGGCTCCGCAGATCTCTGGAGTATGTGCGCTGCTCTCTCAAAAGCTCGGATATAATATGCTCCGTTCGGAGAGAGTCGGTATTATAAAAGAGATCCTGATGAATACGGCAGAACCGATATTGCAGGAGAATGGTATTGAATATTCTCCGCGAAGACAGGGCGCAGGACTTGTGAATATAAATAAGGCAATAGATCGCGAGCTATCAATAACGTATTCGAAAAGTAAAAGTGCGAAGGCAGAGCTGTTTGACCTTTTAAAAAACAAATTTTCATTTGACATAACGCTGAAGAATTTGACAGATTCCGAGCTTGAGTTAAATCTGTACGCTTCACTCACTTCCGATGGGTATACCGAGACCGACAATGTATTTTATTCGACACTCATATCGGAAGCTGATGTATATTCGAAAATTATTTGCGACAAAGCCTTAAATATAAATATGAATGCTGAGGATTTCGAAGCATTCGAGCTTGTAATTGAACCTTATGAAAGTAGGACGGTAACGCTCGATTTCGAGATAGACAGCGAATATGATGCACTGCTTTCCGAAATATTCACGAACGGAAGATTTGCCGAAGGGTTCATATACTGCTCGACCGAGAATTATGACTATTCGATGCCGTATATGGGATATATCGGCGATTGGAGCGATACGCCGATACTCGATTATTCACCCGAAAGCGGTAAGGCTGTGTTTGGCGGAACATATCTTCTGACGGATGTTTCGGGAATACTTTTAGAAGCCGGAATTAATTTCTTTACAGACGAAAAAGAGCGCGGACTTATCGCGTTTTCGCCCGATCAAAACGGTGCGGGAGATGTTTTATGGCTTAGAACCGAGCTTCTGAGAAATGCCGTGTCGGGAGAGCTGTCGGTAAAGGATAGTTCCGGCAATGAGGTATATTATCTTTACATAAGCTCATATCATACAAAAAGTGAAGGGGTTCCAGATCTGCGTGCGCCGATGCTGTGTTGGGACGGAAGTGACGGATCAAACAGCCGATATAAGCTGCCGGATGGAGCGTATACGTTGAATTATACCTTTAAGTTAGATTATTACGATGAATCTCAGACATTGACATATACAGCGGTAATAGACACAAAAGCTCCGACTTTGAGTGAGGCTGTTTATGATGCGGATAAAAAGATACTTAAAATTAAGGCTTCGGACGAGAATGAATTGCAGTATATAAAGCTTTCGGAAAGTGATAAGGACGAATTTCGTCTTGTCGAAGTGACTTCTGAAGCCGAATGTATCGTTATATTCGATCTGTCGGATTTCACGGGTGACAGAGTTTATATCGAAGTGGTTGACAAGGCATATAATTCGATAGTAGAATGCTATGTCCTTTCCGAAATACAGGAGAAAATATGAAAAAAACGAAATTATCCGCATTCGTTGCGGCGACTTTGCTACTTTTACAGGTCGCACTCAGTGCCGAATCGAGCGGAGTCATGATACCGATAGGGACAATAACGTTAGATACCGAAAGCCAAAACAGTTCTATTGAGCCGGATGATGATCTTATTGCAGAGGTAGAGCAGAATTTTGAATTTAAAGGCGAGGGAATGTGTATAGCGGTCATAGATACCGGATTTTACATTGGACATGAGTGCTTTGTTTTGTCAACAGAGGGGAGATTGACAAAAGAATTTGTCGATTCACTCGAACTGAATGCCGGTTCGGAAGACGATGATGGTGAAATATCGTATTATGTAAATTCAAAAATACCTTTTGCGTACAACTATGCCGCTCGAAGCGCGGATGTTTCGGGTTCGGCTTCACACGGCACTGCTACAGCCTCGGTCGCAGCAGGCAATAATCTTTTAAACAGTGAGCATCCGTCCGGAGCTGCGCCCGAAGCACAGTTATTGCTTATGAAAGTGTTTTCGGACGAAACCGCAAAAGCTTTAGAAAGTGATATTGTAGCCGCAATAGAGGATGCTGTGATGCTTGGTGCAGATGTGATATGTATCCCGTTCGGCGAGAGCTGCGGATTTTCCGATATGGGAAATTCGATAGATATAACTAAGGCGCTTGAGAGCGCTGAGGAATCCGGAGTTATAGTTGTGTCTGCTGTGGGAGATTCAACAAGGCTCGGCGAGGTGAGTCCTTACAATAAAGAAGCTGCGATAATTGCTGCACTTTGTGATCATCCCGATATTGGCACGATCAGCTATCCGGCAGCTTCAAGCTCTGTGATAGCGACAGGAAGCGCACAGTCGAATTTTTATTCGGCTGACTGCTTTACGATCATAAATGAGAACGGAGAAAAGGAACGCATACCGTTCGGAGACAGCAATTCGCTCTGGACTCTTCCGAGCGGCGGAGTCGGATTTAATAATTTTTTCGACGGCAGAGAACTTGAATATGAATTTGTTCCTCGATACGGGCGAACTGAGGATATGGAAGGGCTCGAACTTAACGGAAAAATAGCTGTGATCGAGCGTGGCATAATCACATTTTCCGAAAAATGCCAAAATGCGGCTTTGCACGGTGCTATAGGTGTTATAATATACGACAATCAGCCGGATCCGTATACAGTCCTATCGGTCAGAATGGATATTTCCGAATCGCCAATACCTGCGGTCATAATTTCGGGTGCGAATGCGGATAAAATGAAAGAGTCAAAAGACAAAAAAATATATATTTCCGAGAGTGAAAAATATATCACTCTTCGCAGCGAAGCACCGTCTCCTTCGTCATTTTCTGCATGGGGAACGACTCCGGAGCTGAGCTTGAAGCCGGATATTTCGGTGATAGGTGAAAATATCGAATGCGCTTCTTTAGACGGTGGATACTTGACTACCGGCGGAACAGCAATATCTGCGGCAAAGCTCTCTGGAATGTTCGCCTGTGTGAAGGAGCGTATGCTTTGTGAGGGCCTTGATAGTAAATCTGCGTCAGCTGAGGCTGTAAATATGCTTGCATCCTCAGCACAGATAATGACTCGTACAGACGGCAGCATATATTCTCCGCGAACCCAGGGGAGCGGTGCTGCAATGCTTTCCAAGGCACTCGATTCGAATATATACATAAGCTCTGATGGTTCTCATAAGATCGAGCTCGGAGAATTATCCACATATTGGTTTTCGGTCGATGTGACCTTGAAAAATCTCAGTGATCAAGATATTGAATGTGAGATAGATGCTATAGTCGGCTCGGATGGCTATCAGACCTTTACATACAGCGATCTCGACTCTGATAAAGCTGACGGAAAGCTTTCGGAAAAATTCAAAAAGAACGTGAACGATGAAGTTAGCTTCACCGACAGATTCAAACCGTTTGAAAATGCTCATATCTTTCCCGGATATGAATACATCAATATCAACGCATATTCGAGCGACAGCACACCGTTTGTGTTTAATGTAAAAGCAAATAATAGCGCGACATTCCATATCACGGTGCTATTAGACCCGAAAACCGTTGCAGAATATGATGATGTATTCGAGAATGGATATTTTGTTGAAGGCTATATTCGCGCAAAAGCCGATGGAGAAGAAGCCTCGATACCGTTTTTGGGCTTTAAGGGTGATTGGTCAAGAGCGGATGCAGTCGATTCTGAGATATACAGCGGTATAGAAAGCTATGCCGATCCGATATATCTTTATCGAAATTACAGCTCGGATGTACTCTCCGGAAAGCTGGTGCTCGGAGCTGACCCGTTCGGCGGCGATACATATGCTAAGGACATGATCTGCCTGTCACCTACAGCAGATAGCAGACGATCTGCCGTATATCTTAATTTCGGTCTTTTGCGGAGTGCTTCGGATGTTAAAATAAGCATATACAATGGTGATAAGCTGCTCTCCGAAAGGGAATACGGCAGACTCACACGCACATATGTTGATTATATTTCCGGACTTGTCGTATCACCGCAGCTTTTTGTCTGGGACGGACGTGCAGATGACAACAGATACTATATTTTCCCAGACGGAGAATACCGCATAGAAGTAAGCTATAAAACAGTCGGCGGAGATAAAGAGCGTGTGCTTACATATCCGATATACCTTGATTCGACAGTACCTGTGATCGAAAATATTGAATTTATTTCGGACGGAGATGGAGCTTTCAAATTGAGAGCCGATGTGTCTGATGATTTTAAGGTCTCTGCCTGCTTTGTATATGACGCGAACAAGAACGAAGCTGAGTTAATTGACGGGTATTATGATATTTCAAAACTTGGAAAGTACATATATATAGAGGTGTTCGATTACGCAATGAATTCGACAGTCGAAAGATTTGAAAATCCGTATTTTATCGAGCAGACATGAATTATATTCGGCATGGGAGCGATCTCATGCCGTTTCTTTTTGAATAATCCTTATTTTTCGGTCAAGAATATTTTTACAAAGCGGCAGGACTCAAAGCTTTACACTGCTGCAGAAATAAATTTAAAGAAGGGTAATGACCATGAAAAATAAGCGATATACGATATTTTTTCTTGTATTCTCGATACTTACCGCGCTGTCCATACCGTTTTCCGCGTTGCTTCCCACCGAGGACGAGGCACACATATATGACAATGTGATACGTCTTCATGTGATAGCCAATTCCGATTCCGACGAAGATCAAGCATTGAAGCTCAAGGTCAGAGATTCGATATTATCTACTGCGGCAAAGTCTGTGGAGGAATGCAGCGATTTCGAAAGTGCAAAAAATTCGCTCATAGCGGCACTTGAAGAGCTGAAAGCTACTGCCGAAGCTGCAGTTATCGGAAACGGATACGATTATCCGGTCGAGGTAGCGCTGACCAGCGAAAATTATCCGACAAGGGAATACCGCGGAATAACTCTTCCGGCAGGCGAATATACATCGCTCAGAGTTCTTATCGGAAACGCAGCCGGGCATAATTGGTGGTGCGTACTTTTTCCACAGCTCTGTGTAGTAACGGCATCCGGAAAAAACGCTGATCTTGAAATAATAGATGACACCGAGCCTCTTGTCGAAGCCGGACTCACCAAGGGGCAGATCGAGCTTATAACCGGAGATTCTCCGAGAACTGTTGTAAAATTCAGACTTCTCGAATGGATAAAAAATTTGAGATCACATTGAATTTTGTGTTTCGTTATAAATAACTATAGCCAAGGCGGTTTTATCGGCAAATTTTGAAAATATCGGATATTTTTTATTTTCACTATTGACATGAGAGTTTAAAAGTGGTATAATTATTATATCTATATATTTGAAAGGAAAGATAAAATGGCTGGCGATAAAAAATTAGTTGAGCAGATAACCGACATGGATGTCGATTTTGCTCAATGGTACACAGATATATGCAAAAAGGCTGACCTTGTTGACTATTCGAGCGTCAAGGGCTGCATGATAATCCGTCCTTATGGATATGCTATCTGGGAAAATATTCAAAAGATACTTGATGCGCGTTTTAAGGAACTCGGACATGAAAATGTTTATATGCCGATGTTCATCCCCGAAAGCTTGCTTCTCAAGGAAAAGGAGCACGTTGAAGGCTTCGCTCCCGAATGTGCGTGGGTAACTCACGGCGGCAGCGAAAAGCTGACCGAGCGCATTGCGGTCAGACCGACCTCGGAGACTCTTTTCTGTGAGCATTATGCAAATATCATCCGTTCTTACCGCGATCTGCCGAAGCTCTACAATCAGTGGTGCTCGGTTGTTCGTTGGGAGAAGACCACCCGTCCCTTCCTCAGAACCCGCGAATTCCTCTGGCAGGAAGGACATACCATGCACGCAACAGCCGAGGAAGCACGTGATGAGACTGTACGTATGCTCAATGTGTACGCCGATTTCCACGAAAACGATCTCGCGATTCCGGTAATAAAGGGCGCAAAGACTCCGAGCGATAAGTTTGCCGGTGCAGAGGATACTTACTGCATAGAAGCACTTATGCACGATGGTAAGGCTCTCCAGGCAGCTACCTCGCACTATTTCGGTGACGGCTTTGCAAGAGCCTTTGACATTACCTACACCGACAAGGACAATAAGCTCCAGTATCCGCATCAGACCTCGTGGGGCTGCACGACCCGTATGATCGGCGGAATAATCATGACTCACGGTGACAACAACGGACTCGTTCTACCGCCGGCTATAGCACCGATACAGGTCGTTATCATACCGGTCGCTATGCACAAGCCCGGTGTGCTTGACGCTGCCAATGCACTTAAGGAAAGACTTTCTAAGGATTTCCGCGTGAAATTAGATGATTCGGACAATTCGCCCGGATGGAAGTTTGCAGAATATGAGATGAAGGGCGTTCCGCTTCGTATAGAGATAGGTCCCCGTGACATCGAGGCTAATCAGTGCGTTATCGTTACTCGTCATAACCTTGAAAAAGCAGTCGTATCGCTCGATGACCTTGAAAAAGCAGTTGCAGACAAGCTTACCGAGGTTCGTGACGGAATGTACGCGAAGGCACTCGCCAACCGCACACGCAGAACCTATGACTGCAAGACGATGAATGAGATCGTTGAGAAGCTCGCGGCAAACGGTGATGGCTTCGTTCGCGCTATGTGGTGCGGAGATCCCGAATGCGAGGATAAGGTCAAGGAAGTTACCGGCGTAGGTTCACGCTGTGTTCCGCTCGACCAGGAGAGCATCTCGGATGTCTGCGTATGCTGCGGCAAGCCGGCAAAGCAGATAGTTTTCTGGGGCAAAGCATATTGATAACGATCAGGCATACTTTGAAAGTATGCCTGATTTTATTTAGCTTGCGAATTTTACTGCTTATCAGACCACATTGGTTAAGTGACACAGCGAAAAAGTTAAAAAATTTATGTAAGCACAAAAGCCTTCTTTGAATAATAGCTGAGAAGGCTTTTTGCATTCTTATTTCGATGAAAACTTTGTCTATGCTGTCTATATTTTCACGATGATTTTTAGAATATGAATAGTTTTTTGCTCTCCGTTGTTTTTAATAAAATGAAAATCTGTGCGGCTTTGTTAAATAACAAAATACCGACCCGTTTTTCGGATCGGTATCAAATATTCACTTTGCTAATTCATCGTATTTTTCGAGTATTCCGGCGAGTCCTGTTTTGTATACGTTCTCAAACTGTGCATAATTCGAGCCGAGATCTTCTACCTTAAGTCTGATGAGATTGCGTATCTTACCGGCATAAATACCTTCCATAGTATATGTTCCGCCGCTTATCGTCAGAGAATATATCTCACCGAAGTCAACACGAACACCATCGAGTATAATATCGAACATATTAGCCGAATCGGAGTCTGCGAGATACTTTGTTTTCATAGCGACCTCGAAGTATGCAGGGGTCACGTCATAGTATGAATAGTAGTTCATTAGTTCGAGTGCGGCTGCTGCGGCATCGGTATTTTTGCTGTTTGAAGCGATTCCGATCAGATTCGATGAATCACGTGCAGAGTTGTAATAATTTTCCTGATTCTCATCGAGCTTGGGCATAGGAAGGAGTCCGTAGCCGTCATTCATATCGCGAAGATGTGTTTCGGCAGAGCCGAGTGAGCATACGGCGAACAGACCGTAACCGTTTGCAAATGCGGTTTTATAGTCATATCCTTTTGCCCCGAAGTAAACGCCTTCGGTCTTACGGTAGAGCGAGTAAAGTTTTTCATATGCGGTGACAGCGCGTTCGCCGTAGAATGAGAGCTGAGGTATTCCTTGCTCATCCTTTGTGCAGAGACGTAGACCAAGTGCGGCATTCCACGGTCCGGGATCATCTTCTACCATGACAAGTCCGAAAAAGTCACCTTCATCGGCCTTTGAGTTTCCGTTGAGATCGGTGTATACATCCTTTGAGAGCGAGGTAAATTCATCTATAGTCCAATCGCCGTCATAGACCTTTTGATAGAGAAAATCGTAATCTTCATAGTAATCTATGACCTTTGTCTGGTTGAAAAATACACCCATGAGCGAGGATGTTACCGAGAGATTCATCGAGCCTACCGCAAAATAGAGCTGATCCTTATATGTTAGCTCCTCTGCGAAGTCCTGATTCCACCACGGCTTTGAAAAATCCAAGTAATTCATGCCGTTTATATTTAGAAGAAGTCCTTCCATTCCGACCGTTGCGCCGTATATCTGATAAAATGCGCAGAGGTCATAGGAGGAATCACCCGCCATTACAGACTGACGAAGAAGGTCGCCGACCGATTCACTTGAGGTCGTATTCGTTGCCGGGGCATAGATCACATTCAGCTTTACTCCGATCTCATCCTCGACCTTTACATTGCGGTTATGTACTGCGTCATTTACTATATCACCATTTTGCGATTCGACTCCGAAGTCTATCGAAAAACCGGCTTGATCGCGGACGAGACAGTTTATAACGGTATCGCCGAAATCGAGGTCTGACGGGATGCCGTGAGCTATTATTTCACGACCGTAGTCATCGAATTTCGAGGTTTTTTTGCCTGCTTCTGAGGTATCTGCTGCCGATGTATCGGATGGATCGACTGTATCACCACAGGCTGTGACTAAGGTAATAGTGGATAACGCGAGTAGAAGGGAGACGATGCGATAAAGGTTTCGTTTCATAGATGTTCATTGCATTTGTGCCGTATTTAGCTTGACAGAGCAAATGCTTCCTTTCTGCTCCTGCTCGGAGCCGCTTTGCGATGCTTGAACAAAAGAATTAAGTTTTCAAGCAACAAGTAGATTATAGCACACAAATATGAACAGTATGGCTTTTTTTGCTTTATGATAATTTTCTGTGAATTATATGTAAATGTTAAATTATTCCGTAATTATTTCTATTCCGTTTTTGGCAAGTAATTCGGCAGTAATACCGTTTCCGCCTGTAAGTGTTCCGCTGAAGCTTCCATCGTATATTCTGCCGTATCCGCATGATGGACTTTTAGCTTTTAAAATTGCCTTTTTTATTCCGAAAAGTTCAGCGAGCTTAAGTGTTTCGTATGCGCCTTTGCTGTAACCTTCGGTCACATCGCTGCCATCTTTTCGAATGACCTTACCGTCTCTTATCTCACACGGAAGACGCGGAGTAGAAAGTCCGCCGAGCTGCTCGGGACAGACCGGTATTAGGGTATATTTTTGGCTGAGCTGTTTCAATTTTTCTTCAGCGAGCGGCTTTGAGTCTCCATCGTATCTGCACCTCAGACCGAGCAGACAGCCTGAGATCAGTATCGGTTCTTTTCCGGAAAGCTTCAGCTCGTGGCTTTTGAGCTTTTCGCCCAAATATACCAACTTTAGTGAAAAGAACGGGCAATCGGTATCGAGCAATTTTAAGAATATCTTGTCGCCTTCCCACATCGGAAGTGACATGAGTTTATCCTTTGAAAGCCATTCGAGCACGCCTTCGCTGCATTCACACGGCTCACCGACCACACCGATTGCTTTAAATAGGTGCATCTGCTCAGATTCGTATTCATCTGAGACGAAGGTCACTATTCCGCGGTAGTCGAGCTCACTGTCCAATTTAAAGCCGGTCTCCTCGAATATTTCGCGTCGTATGCAGTCATACGGACTTTCGCCCTCTTCAAAATGACCGCCTATGCCTATCCATTTGTCGTGATTCTCATCTTTTTTCTTTTTCACGCGGTGGAGCATCAGATACTTGTCATCGCGTTCAATGTAACATAATGTTGTGTTTTTCATGAGTCTTTTTTCCTATCAGATTTCATTCGCTTGAGATTTTGCTTGGTATTTCCGTCTTCGGGTATCGGAGCATTCCCGCGTGAGCGTATTTCTCTCGGAGTTAGGTCATAGCTGTCGCGAAATGCGCGGTTGAATGTGGAAAAGCTCGAAAAGCCGCAGTCGAATGCTATTTCGCTTATCGGTATTGTGGTATTTCTGAGAAGCTCGGTCGCCATCTGAACTCTCAGACTGTTTATATATTCTCGAAAGCCGATGTGCATTGTGCAGGAGAAGAAATGCGATAACTTGCTTTCGGAAATAAACATGGCTTTAGCCGCTGACGGTATCGTTATCGGCTCGGTGAAATGCTTTTGACAATAATTCAGTATGTTGTGCATAAGATCGAGACGGTCATCCGAGACTGATCCATATTGAAGCTTTGGCAGTAGAAGCGTATATATCGCTTCGCGGTAAATGCTCGAAAGCTCGACATTTACTGTCGGCTTGCTTTGGTCGTAGTGACATTGAATATACTTTAAAATATCTATGACCTCATCATCCACAAGCTCTGATGGTATATGCGGCGAGATAGGTATATTGGATTTAAAATATTCGTAGATTTTTGGATTTTTCTCTGGGTGCATGAGCAGTACGACCGCAATTTTGCTGTCTATGGCAATATATTCGTGAAGCTGATACGGAAAAACGATCACTCCACTGCCTTCATGTACCAATAAGCGTTTGCCGTCAACGATTGCTTCAAAGCTGCCTTCGAGTGATATTATCAGTTCGGCATGGTAATGAAGGTGGCTGCTGATACTTTTTTGCGATATAAAGGCACATTTGTCGAAGCTGTCTTCATAAAGCTGTTCATCCGGGCGAAACATGGAAAATAACCTCCATTTGCAGATTTTGACAAGTTATTTGTTGCTTCTGAGTAGTATTATATCATATTTTATGGTATAATTCAAGTGATATACAAAAATTCGTGAAAGGAATTTTGGGAAAATGAAAAAAATAACAAGCATCATTCTTCTCATTGCTATGCTCACATCTGTGGCAGCCTGCGGAGATCAGAATGATAAGACCGGAGATGAAACGACAGCTTCATCGGAAGGTTCGGAGACAACCGCAGATGAGTCTGCATACAAATATGCTGACCTCGACTGCAACGGTGAGGAGTTTACGATCCTCAACACAGCACCTGCATGGAATATGTATACCGACATTGATTTTGAAAATATGACAGGTGAATCTGTCGATGACGCGGTATACAATCGAAACCGTATGCTCGAAGACAAGTATAAGTTCAAGCTGAATGTTGTCGAGTATAGTCTTGACCAACTCGTTAAGCAGGTGCAGACCACCGTTTCGGCAGACGATGACACATACAATGCCGCATATGTGCGCGGTTGGGATATTGCAAGTACAATATCAAACGGTTATGCGCGCAATCTCTATGATGTTCCCGGACTTCAGCTCGATCAGCCATGGTGGAATCAGTCGGTAATTAAAGAAGCCTCTCTCGGTAAGAACAGTGATACTCTGTATTTTGCTATGAGCGAATTGTCGCTCTGCGCATTCGATCTAACCTGGTGTATCTTCTTCAATGAGGATATGATGACCGACCTCGGTCAAAAAATGCCGTATGACCTTGTGCGCGAAGGAAAGTGGACGCTTGATTCATTCAGCTCGCTCCTCAAGGTCGGTGCTAATTTGAACGGTGCTGACACCTTTACCTACAAAGTAGATGCTTCTACTACATACGGACTTACATCCTTCTATCGCATATGCGATGCTTTGACGATCTCGACCGGAAACCGTTTCGTTCAGAAGGATTCCTCCGGAAATTATGCGCTTTCGCTCGAAAATGATCATTACTACGACACGATTGAAAAGCTTGCCAAGATATTCGGAACTGAGGGCGATTATTACGAAGGTGCAAATGCTTCCGGTACTGATAGCCATTATGAAAAGGTATTCAAGGACGGACGTGCGCTGTTCATGGGCGGAGAGATAAAGGCTGCAGGCTCTTACCGCGATATGAGTGACAGCTTCGGAATCCTTCCGACACCGAAGTTTGATGAAAATCAGGAGGATTATTGCTCGTGGATGAACTATGACGTTCCGACACTTATGATCCCCGCCTCGAACAGAAATCTTGAACGCACCGGAATAATACTCGACGCACTTTCATATCATTCTTATACCGACATAATGCCGATATACTACGGAACGAGAGTTTCGCTCAAATCGCTCAGAAATGACGATTCTATAGAAATGCTCGGAATAATCCGCGATTCGCTCTATTATGATGCAAGCCTTACATACGGCTGGACTGCGGATATTGCAGCGGCGATCAGAGATGCGGTTATCGCAGGCGACAGCAGTGTTGCATCAATAATAGCTACAAACAAGAGTGCCGTAACCGAAAAGATCGAGCAGACGATGAACAGTCTCGGTCAGTAAATAGATATACAAAAAGAGAAGCTCAGGCGAGCTTCTCTTTTTAATTTACATACCTAATTTTGACATTATCTCATCCCATCTTCCGGCATGAGATTCGTGGCTAAGCACCGGATGGAAACCGAGCTTAAGATAGGTCTTTATCGCCGGAATGCGGAAATCATCGGTCGAGAGCATTACGCTTTTGAAGCCTCTGTCTCTGAAGGAATGAAGTGCGGCGGAAACTATCGGGATAGACAGACCGAGACCGCGTGCCGATGAATGGATACCTACCATATGCAGCCAACCTTCGTTCGGAAATTCTTCTTTTTCTATAGCAGATGTGGTTGCGATCTCTTTTGAATCACGGCTCAAATAAAATACATGATCGGGGCTGTAGCCCTTGCGGTCGGTCAGAGAGGATTTGAAATCAAAGTGGCATCCGAACGAATCCTCTATGAGACTTTCCCAATCTGATTCGTGACCTTCTTTGTGAGTATGGAGCGTTATCCCTTCCGGAAGTATTATGTCAGGAATATTATCCATATTGGTCTTGCGCATAAAGAGCTGAGGAAGATTTTCTGCCATGATAGTTCTCCTTGTCAAATTATGATATTTTTTATTTCGTCAGGTGAAGAAACGAGTTTGTCTGCACCGTGATCTATAAGAAAATCTTTGCCGCGGAATCCCCATGTCACACTTATACATGGAATATTGGCATTTTTTGCCGTTTCTATGTCAACATCCGAATCGCCTATATATATCGATTCCTCGGTTGCGATGCCAAGTGCTTTCATTGATTCGAATACAGAATCGGGCGCGGGCTTACGCCGTACATTCTCGCGTTCGCCGACCGCAAAATCGAGCTTATTCGGAAAGTACTGATTACAAAGCTCTTGAACGGCGAAATCGGATTTGTTTGATACTACGGCTATTTTACAGCCGGCTTCGCGAAGCTCATCGAGCAGCTCGTTTATTTTTTCATACGGCGCGGTATTGTCCGAACAATGCTCGGCATAATGCTTTTTAAAATCCGAAAATACCTTGTCTGTGACCTCTGCGGATGTGTTATCGGGAACAGCGCGCTCTATCAGAAGGCGTATCCCGTTTCCAACGAACGAACGTATCTCCTCACGCGAACGTGCAGGAAGTGAATTGAGCTTCAGCGCGGCGTTTGTCGAATTTGCAAGATCGTCAAGTGTATCAAGTATGGTGCCGTCAAGATCGAATATGGCTAATTTATATCTCATGATATTATTTCCCCAAAAGCTCTGATTCAACTGCTGTAAATACTGCAGTGCGGTCGCTCTCGGAGAGTATGCAGAACACTGCATAGTTTCCCATGACCTTGACCTCGGCATTGTCTATCTTGGGACGTTCGGCTGCATCATAGCTCGGATTCCAGGTATCGACACGCTTTGCAAGATAATTCTTCAGCAAATTGCCAAGCTCCTCTGCCTTTTCGGTCGATTCAGCCTTGAATATTCCGTATTCGTCTGCGCTTATACCGGAGGCTTGCCAACGGACGATCGATTCGGTATATGCCGAAGCTTCGATCTCCATCATGTATTCGATGTAATCTGAATCGAGATCTGTGAAGGTGTCGGTATTTGCGAGCTTTGCTTCGACCGAGCTTTTAAGATCGGCGACCGATATATCGTTTTTGTAGGTCGTCTCACCGCAGGAGACTGAGAGAGCTATGATTGCGGCAGATATTAATGTGATGGCGATGAGTTTGAGTTTCATTTTGACAATAGCATTTTGCGCGGTATGCTCTACATACGCGGCAAAAAGTTCCTTTCACTATAAAAATATTTTAAATTTAATCTACCCATGCGTGGGTACGGAGGTTGTTAAGCTCGATATTCAGACCTTCGGCTGTCAGATGAAGACCGTCACCGTTTTGGTAAGAGCTTATCAGCCATCCGTCAGAGCCGCGGAGCGCGGAGTTCGTATCGACATATTTCGTGCCGTAGGAATCGGCAAGCTCGACTATCCAACGATTTGCTGTGTCTATAAGCTCGTTGTTTATCGATTTTAATGATTCATAATTAGTTGCGACTGGGAATATCGATTGAAGTATGATCTTTGTATCCGGACTTGCATCCTGAATGCTCGAAATCAGCTTTCCATATTCCTTTTTGAAGTAATCCTCACTCATGAAGGATATTCCGTTCACACCGAGGGTTATGACCATGTATTCGGGCTTTTTGAGTGCGACTGCATCCTTTATCGACATCTCGGTGTCGGTCTCTGGATACCAGATCAATACGGTATTTACCTGTGACAGGGTTATATATCCGTTTGTCGGAGTCCAGACCTGAGTGGTATTTTTACCGCCGTTCAGCACGGCATTTGCGCGAAGTCCGTATGTTGTGGAATCTCCGAGAAATATTATCTTGTCGATATATTCCTGACCTGCGTCTTCGCTGACCGGCAGTACTGTATTCGGATAATTTGCCAGAAATGCCGCCACATCATCCGAGGTGTTGGATGCCGGGACATCTATCGGGTCTGATACTGTATTCGAAGCCGGTGCTGAGGTTATCTGCGGTGGGGCAGTGGTTATCGGAGCAGAAGTCGTTTCCTTCGGCTTTTCTGACGATGGAGCTGTTGTTTCTGTAGATTCAGATTCTACAGTCGCAGAAGAATCATATTCTTTGGATGAAGCTGCCGAGGGCTGCGGTATTTCGTCCGATGAACGGGATGAGATAGTTGCGAGAACGATAAGAGTGACGAGTACGACAAATATAGCAAATGCGGCTGCTTTGTACATTATGCCGTCGTTTTGATTTCCGGTGTTCATTTAATATTTCCTTTCATTTGGCTTCAGCGACCTTTTCCGGTGAAAAATTCGCCGAACTGCGACTGATATTCAAGCTCGTCAGCCTTTTTGTTGTTATTTATACTTGCAACTATTCCGGCAACAGCAGCGATCACAGCATAGATCACAACGAATACACCGAGACGGACAAATATCGCGCCAAAATCATTGTAGGCTTTCGGTATTATTATGAATACGACCGAATATGCTGCAAGTGAGCCGATAAAGTGTATCATTACGCGCAGAGCTGTCGAAAGATCGAGCCTGAATACAAGATTCAGAAGCGACATTATAAGACAGGCTGAAAAGATGAGTGTTGCCGAGCCGAGACTCAAAAACATTGCTATACCGCCGCCTGCTTCGGGATCGATCTCCGAAAAACCGGTAGCTATGAGTAGCAGAACAAATTCTGCGATCGTGAAATAAACACAGGCATCGGAGAGGATCTTCTTTATTTGTTTTTTTACGTTCATAGTATTTTCCTCACAAAAAAATCATACACCAATATAATAACACGTAGATGTAAACTTTTCAATACCCTTGGAAAAAAATTTATTAAAGCGTCACTTTTTGCTTACAATTAGATCGAATATCCGCTCCGAACGGTTTATTACCGAAAAGGAATAGTTCAGATAAAATAAATTTTCAGCTGTCAAAAAAATGTATCAAATGTTGCTAATATTCATTCAAAATGAATATTTTTCATAAATTTACCGAATATTTTCAGGAGAGTGATTGACTTTTCTGAATAATGAATGTATAATATTATATGTATAGATTTTTTTGACGATAATTAACACTATTATATACAAAAAGAGGTAAATATGGAAGAAAATACCAGAATTATAGACACTCGCCCGAAGGCGCGCTGCTTCGCCTTTGAGCTGCTTTTCGCAAAAAGCTTCGCGGCGGATGAACCTGCAGACAGCTTTTTTGCACACGAGATCGATAATGCCGACATTGAGTTCGGAGAATATATCGACTATATCCGCAATGTGTTTTTCGGAGTTTGTGAGAATGCCGAGATGCTCGATGAAAAAATAATGGCGGCAGCAGTCGGATGGAGTCTTTCGCGCCTTTCGAAGACCTCTCTTGCGATAATGCGCCTTTGCGTTTACGAGATGATGAACATCTCCGATGCACCCAAGCGTGTTGCGCTTAACGAAGCAGTTGAGCTTGCGAAGAAATACGATGATGAAAAAGCTTCGGGCTTCATAAATGGAGTGCTCAATTCGATAGCAAAGTCTCTTCCCGACAGAGAGTGCGATAAATGAGCCGTCTTTATGTCGGATTCGACACATCGAACTACACAACATCGGTCGCGGTATTCGATGCCGAAAGTAAAGCTTTTAAGTCGAATGTAAAGAAACTGCTCGGAGTTTCAGAGGGCGAACGCGGTCTCAGGCAGTCTGACGCGGTGTTCTCGCACTTGAAAAATCTTCCGAATGTGTCAAACGAAGCTTTTGCCGAGATAGAGCCGGAGAATATCAGAGCTGTTGGCGTTTCGATGTTTCCGCGTGATGTTGAGGGCTCGTATATGCCTTGCTTTCAGGTGGGATATGCCGCGGCTTCGGTGTTTTCCGAGGGTATAAAAAGGCCACTGCACACATTTTCTCATCAGGCCGGGCACGTAATGGCGGCTGTATGGTCGAGCGGAGCTATGGAGCTTGTGGAGCGCGAATTTATAGCGTTCCATGTTTCGGGCGGAACGACCGAGTTGCTTTTGGTAAAGCCGGGGAAGGATCGCCCATTCGATATTGTTAAGCTCGGCGGAACGCTTGATCTTAATGCCGGTCAGGCTATTGACCGTTCGGGAGTAAAACTTGGACTTAATTTTCCATGCGGAGCGGCACTTGAACTGCTTGCAGCAGAAAACAACGAAAAGCTTGACCGTTCGGGAGTCTCGGTAAGAGGTCTCGAATGTAATCTGTCCGGACTTGAAAATCATGTCGAAAAGCTCATTTCGGAGAGCAGAAGCAGGGAATATATCGCGGCATATGTGCTCGATTTTGTCGGAAGGACACTTTTTAAGCTATCGGAAAATGTACTGAATGAATATCAGCTTCCGATACTTTATGCCGGTGGAGTCATGAGCAACTCTCAGATAAAGCATATGCTGTCCGAAAGGCTTTCAAAAAAATGTGAGCTTCATTTTGCACAGCCGAGATTTTCAAGCGATAATGCTGCCGGTACAGCATTGCTCTGTGCAATGTCTGAGGAGGGCGTATTTTGGAAAGAGAGCTGAATGAAAGAGGAGATAAGCGTGCGATACTGTCGGTCGGGCAGGTCAATGCGTTTATAAAGCAGCTTATAGATTCGAATCGCATACTGTCATCGATATATATCCGCGGCGAGATCTCGAATTTTACGGATCACTATCGCACCGGACATTTGTATTTCACTCTGAAGGACGAGGACGGAGTTATATCCGCTGTTATGTTCAGATCTTCGGCAGAAAGACTGAAATTTGATCTTGAAGAGGGTATGCGTGTCATCGTACACGGTAGAATTTCGGTGTTTGTAAAAACGGGGCAGTATCAGATATATGTTGACAATGTAGAGCCTGACGGTGTGGGCGGACTGTATACAGCCTTCGAACAGCTCAAAAAAAAGCTCGGCGAGCAGGGACTTTTCGATCCTTCGCTAAAAAAGCCGATCCCGAAATTCCCGAAGCGGATAGGAATAATAACCTCTCCGACCGGAGCGGCGATACGCGATATGATAAATGTTGCCGGGCGGCGGTATCCGATTGCAGAGATGATACTCTATCCGGCTCTTGTTCAGGGAGAAGGAGCGGCGGCTCAGCTAATATCTGGTATCAGATTTTTCAATGCTCAAACGAGCAGGTGCAAGGTAGATGTGATAATAATCGGACGCGGAGGCGGATCTATGGAGGATCTGTGGGCATTCAACGATGAAATGCTTGCGAAGACTGTGGCGGCGAGCGATGTCCCGGTAATATCTGCGGTCGGTCATGAGACTGATTTTACGATATGCGATTTTGCGGCGGATATGCGTGCTCCGACTCCATCGGCGGCAGCTGAGATGGCGGTTCCGGATTCGTTTGAGATAAGGCAAAAGCTGAATGCGCTTCTGTCGCGAATGGAATATTCTGTCGCGAACAGTATAAAAGACTCGCGTGAGCATATCGTAAGACTTCAAAACAGCCGTGCATTGAGCTCACCGCAGAATTTTGTCGATGACAGGCGAATGACACTTGATTCGCTGTACGGAAGGCTCGGAACGTCTATGAAGCTTGCTTTAAATTCGAAACGCTCGGAATTTTCATCGCTTACAGCTTCACTCGAAGCACTCAGTCCTCTGTCGGTAATATCCCGCGGATATGCCGCAGTTTATGATGACAACGGTGAAATAATCAAAAGCGTTAAGGCTCTCGACAAGGGCGACAGATTCACATTGAGGTTATCTGACGGAATAGTTCGCGGCGAAGTCATGGACACATCAGAGAGAAAACCTTATTCCGAAGATATTTGTGAAGATTAATGAAAGGAATTGCCGTTATATAATGGAACAGAAAAATGAACTGACCTTTGAGGAAGCACTTTCGAGAATCGAGGAGATAGTAGAGTTGCTTGACAGCGGTGAAGCGTCACTTGACGGTTCTCTCGCACTTTTCGAAGAGGGTGTCGGGCTTGTGAAGATGTGTTCTTCGAAATTGGACGATGTCGAGCAGAAGGTCAAGATCCTCACAAAGGGTGAGGATGGAAGACCTGCACTTGCGGATTTTACGGCAAATGAATGAGCTTATGGAAATAAACGAGCTTATGAAAGCTTCTGCGAAGGAGATAGAGAAGGCTCTTTGCGAATATGTCGGTGAGACAGACGATATGTTCGGAGTCATATTTGACTCTATGCGTTACAGCCTTATGGCGGGTGGAAAAAGACTCAGACCATTTTTGACACTTGAATTTGCGGCTCTTTCCGCGAGATCGCGTGGTGCGAATGTCGATGAAGCGCGAAGATGTGCCATGCCGTATGCCTGTGCTATTGAGATGGTACACACATATTCTCTTATACATGATGATCTTCCATGTATGGACAACGACGATCTCAGACGCGGAAAACCGACAAATCATATGGTTTTTGGATATGCGAATGCTTTGCTTGCCGGAGATGCGCTGCTGACAAAGGCATTTGAGACCATTTCCGGAAACGATCTGCTCTCGGCGGAAAAAAATTGTCGCGCTGTGGGACTTATCGCAAAATGTGCCGGTGCTTCCGGAATGATCGGCGGTCAGGTGTTAGATCTCAAGGGCGAAGAGTCGAAATTTGATTTTAACACGCTTGAAAGGCTTCAAGCTTTGAAGACAGGAGAGCTTATACGCTGTGCCGCGCTACTCGGATGTATCGCCGGAGCTGCGGACAGCTCACTTGAAGCTGCGGCTGAGGAGTATGCGATGGCACTCGGCAGAGCTTTTCAGGTAGAGGATGATATACTTGACGTTGTAGGAGATGAGAAGACACTCGGAAAGCCGATAGGAAGTGATGCAGCTTCGGATAAGACGACCTTTTTGAGCTTTATGACCGTTGATGAAGCTAAGAAATATGCTGCCGAGCTGACCGCGAAAGCAGAAAAGGCA
Source organism: uncultured Lachnospiraceae bacterium (assembly GCA_964603455.1). Lineage (GTDB taxonomy): Bacteria > Bacillota > Clostridia > Oscillospirales > CAG-272 > Flemingiibacterium. The sequence goes on along the minus strand of CAZRVL010000005.1, from coordinate 29,699 downwards.
GTGAGTGGTTTTAGCGGCAACGAATGTCTCATTATGCTCGCAAAGAGTATGCTCGTTCGAAAAAATTAAGGAATATCACAGATAATGGATTATATTAAAGGATTTTTTACGAATTACGTGTTGGTCTGCGCGTTCATCGGATGGTTCGGCGCACAGTTCATAAAATGTATAGCCTATGTGGCAAAAAATCATTCCTTCAGCTTTTCGGTGATAATGGCTTCGGGAGGAATGCCGTCATCTCATTCTGCGACGGTATGCTCGATGGTCATAGCGACCGCAAAGCTATACGGAACGAAATCAATAGCCTTTGCGTTGGCATTCGTTCTGGCATTCATAGTCATGTATGATGCGGCAGGTGTCAGACGTGCGGCAGGTGAGCAGGCAAAGGTGCTTAATAAGATAGCGGACGATCTTTCAAAGGGTGAGACTCGTTATCTCGAAAAGCATTTGAAGGAGCTTATCGGTCATACTCCGCTCCAGGTACTTATGGGAGCATTGTTCGGCATTCTGATACCGATATTCGTTCCGGTGTTTTAAAATGAGACTTGATGTATATCTTTCAAAAAGCGGACTTGTAAAGAGCCGCGAAACAGCTCAAAGATTGATAAAGGAAGGCGCGGTCATGATCGATGGGAGAGCTGTCAAAAAAGCTTCCGAGCAGATCGATGAAGCGTGTCCGCCCGAGATAGAGGTCACTGACGATCTTAAATATGTGAGCCGCGGCGGACTTAAGTTGGAGCGTGCGCTCGATGAATTCGAACTCGATGTCAATGGGATCGATGCTGTAGATATTGGTGCATCTACCGGCGGATTTAGCGATTGTATGCTCCAACGCGGAGCTGCAAGCATAAGGTGTGTCGATGTCGGGCGTTCTCAGCTTGCCCAAAAAATAGCCGAGGATGTGCGTGTAAAATCATATGAAGGAATGAATGCTAGGTATATGACGGCTGATGACATAGGTGGAAAATGCGGCATGGTCGTATGTGATGTGTCGTTTATTTCGCTTACGCTCATAATCCCGACAGTGAGAGCGATACTTCGTGATGAAGGAAAATTCGTTGCGCTGATAAAGCCGCAGTTCGAAGCCGGACGATCTGCTTTAGACAAGCACGGCATAGTCCGCGATAGAAACGATCATATCAAGGTCATAGAAAAGATAATAGCATTCGCGGCAGAATATTCTTTGCTTTGCGAAGGGCTTACCGTGTCTCCGATAGAAGGAGGAGACGGAAACCGCGAATATCTCGCGCTATTCGGCTGCAACGGCGGATTTGATGCAAAGTCCGTTGCAAAAACAGTTTTTTCGTGATCCGATATTTTTTAAAGGAGTGAGAATTATGTATTCGCGGCTCAAAACGGTCGGGATATATCCAAATTCAGATAAAGACCCGAAGCATGACAACGTGCGCGAAGTGATATATGCGCTCAAACGCTGTGATGTGGATATTCTGATGAAAGAGATTCTAAGAGCTGAGCTCGGTGATATTTCGGGAATAAGCTTCGTATCTGATGAGGTGCTCAGCAAAAAGCCGGATGCAATGATAGTTCTCGGCGGAGACGGTACTATACTCGAAGCAGCAAGACATTGTGCGCCGTTCGGAGTCCCTCTGCTCGGCATAAATCTCGGAAGAGTCGGATATATGGCGGAGATAGAGATGAGTGAGCTTGATATGCTCGAAGATCTGATAAGCGGAGATTTTCATATAGACGAAAGGATGACATTGAGAGTCGAATACGGTTCGGAATCCTTTGCCTTGAATGATGCGGTGCTCGGCGGAAAGTCGCTTTTCAGAATGGTGGAGATAGAGCTTTTTTGCGATTCAAAGCCGGTGAACCGTTATCGTGCGGACGGACTTATAATCTCCACTCCGACAGGCTCTACAGCATACTCGCTTTCTGCGGGAGGAGCGGTAGTCGATCCGAGAATGGATGCTGTGATAGCTACACCGATATGCTCGCATTCTCTGAATGCAACTCCGATAGTATTTTCGGCTGACTCGGTTTTGGAGCTTCGAAATGTGACTCGCGGAGATGAAAAATTGACTCTTTGCGTCGATGGGTGCGAGGTATGTGAATTGGCTTCGGGCGAAAGCGTCAAGATCGGATGTTCTCCGATGAGAGTTAAGTTCATAAGGCTTAAAGACGGTGGATTTTACGAGATACTGCGGCATAAAATGGCTGAGATATGAGATTGTGTGGGAGAAATATTGATGAAATATAATCGACAAAATGAGATAATCTCGCTGATAAGCGAAAATGAAATCGAGACGCAGGAGGAGCTGCTGGCAAGACTTCAAGACAAGGGCTATATAGTGACGCAGGCGACAATATCACGCGATATTCGTGAGCTCAAGTTAGTAAAGGTCGCCGGCGCGGACGGAAAGTATAAATATGCGATACCGCACCGAGAGGAGACAAATATCAGTGCAAAGTTCAGAAATCTTCTGGTCGAGACCGTTACAGGGATAGACAGTGCTAACAATATAGCTGTCGTTAAGACCTGTTCGGGAATGGCTCAGGGAGCGGCACTTGCTATCGATTCTATGGGGCGTGATGATATTGTCGGAAGCGTTGCCGGAGATGATACGATAATGATAGTAATGAGAACGAACGAAGCTGCCGCAAATCTTATAACAGACCTTCGAGAGATCTGTGAAAAGCGCGTTTGAAGCTGCTTTGCGAATATAATTGAGGAAAGGATAGTCATATTATGCTGACTTCGCTTCACATTGAAAATATTGCGGTAATTAAATCGGCGGATATTGACTTTTCGAAGGGTTTTACCGTTTTGACCGGTGAGACAGGTGCGGGTAAGTCTATAATAATCGACAGTATAGGCTTGATACTCGGGGCAAAGCAATCGCGTGAGCTTATACGGAGCGGTGAGGAGAATGCTGAGGTATCTGCGATATTTGAGCTCGATCAGGATACTTCAAATAAACTGTCTGAGCTCGGAATATCGCCTGATGAGGATTCTATGCTGATGATAACAAGAAGTATAGGTCTTTCGGGAAAATCCTCGGTCAGAATAAACGGACGCACAATTCCGATGTCGCTGCTCAGATCGGCTGCGGCTTGTCTTATCGGAATACACGGTCAGCATGACAATATCGCGCTGCTCGATCCGGAAAAGCATATTGGTATACTTGACGAATATGCCGGAATTTCCTATGAGCTTTCAGCGTATGAGAAGAATTATGATCGATTCTGCGAATTGACGAGACGCATTGCAGAGCTTTCGAAAAACGAACGTGAAAAGGCTCAGCGCGTTGAATTTTTAAAGTTTCAGATAGATGAGATACAGTCGGCGAAGCTTAGACCTGATGAGGAAGAACAGCTGAACCAAAAGCGCATTCAGCTCCAAAACAGCGAAAAGATAGCTAAGTTGTCGAAAATGGTCTACAGCGCGCTCTATCAGAATGATAAAGGAACAGCGGCACTTGACAAAGTAAAGCGTTCGATGAATGCACTTGATGCGCTTTCATCTGTGATTCCGGAGGCGGAAGGACTTTCGGCGCGTCTCGAAGCAATAACCTATGAGCTTGAGGATATTGCACTCACGGCTGAAGCGTTTTCTGACGAATCTGATACAGATCCTACGAAAATGCTCGACAAGCTCGAAACAAGGCTCGATACGATAGCACGGCTCGAACGAAAGTTCGGCGACACGATACCCGATGTTTTGGCATACCTCGAAAAAGCTCAGAATGAGCTTGAAACGATAGAAACATCAGAGGAAAAATTAGCCGACTGCATAGCCGAACGTGAAGCTCTTCTTCCGCTGTTGTCGGCTCAGGGCGCAGAACTTTCCGAGCGTAGGATCGAAGCTGCTCATTCGCTCGAAGAAAAGATAATCGAAGAGCTTGATTATCTCGATATGAAGGGAATATCCTTTTCAGCCGGTGTCAAACGCCGTGCCGAAACAGACAATGGAAGTGAATTTTCGAGACGCGGTGTCGATGATGTGGAATTTTTGATCTCCACGAACAAGGGCGAACCGCTGAAGCCGCTTGCAAAAATAGCTTCGGGCGGTGAGCTTTCGAGAATAATGCTCGCGATAAAAAGTGTTTTGGCTGATCGTGACAATCTCGGAACATTGATATTTGATGAGGTCGATACCGGAGTTTCCGGAAAGACCTCGCAAAAGATCGGCATAAAGCTGCGTGAGCTTGCTCGGAACGGCAATTCTCAGGTGCTTTGCGTGACTCATTCGGCTCAAATAGCCGCACTTGCGGATAATCATTGCCTCATTGCAAAGGATGAGGTGGACGGACGAATATCGACCACTGTAAAGCCGCTTGACATTGACGGCAGAATCGGCGAGATCGCACGTATCATGGGCGGTATAAATATAACCGATAAGCTGATCGAGACTGCGCGTGAGATGCTCGATGAGGGCTCAATGATAACTTCAAAGGACGGAGGAACGGCATGATGTATATAAAAAATCTTCCGAAATTGCTTGAAGGCAAAAATATCGAATATGCCGAGGAGCGTCCTCTGTCGGCATACACTACCTTTAAGATCGGCGGAAATGCAAGACTTATAATATTTCCGAAGACTGTGGAGCAGGCTATAGATGTGTTTGACGTGATCGGCAGCTTCGGCATAAAGTCGCTCGTACTCGGAAACGGAAGCAATGTGCTTGTTTCGGATAAGGGCTTTGACGGAGCGGCAGTAGTGCTTTCATCAATGAAGGGATATTCGGTCGAGGGGAATATAATATATGCCGATGCAGGCGTTCCGCTTACAAGACTGGCATTCTTGGCAGCTGAAAATTCACTTACAGGACTTGAATTTGCATACGGCATTCCCGGAAGTGTCGGCGGCGGAATATTTATGAATGCTGGTGCATACGGCGGAGAGCTTGGAAATGTCATACTGTCGAGCAGGTGGTATGATACCGAAAATGGAACGATAGGCGAATATTCAAATATCGAGCATGAATTTGCTTATCGTCACAGCGTTTACATGGATGAGAGCAAGATAGTGCTTTCTTCGGTGATAAGACTGGAGTCGGGCGATAAGAATGAGATCGTATCTAAAATGGAGCAGTATATGTCGCAGAGACGCGAGAAGCAGCCGCTCGAATATCCGAGCGCGGGCAGTGTTTTTAAGCGCGGAAACGGATTCATAACCGCAAAGCTCATTGAAGAAGCCGGACTCAAGGGAAGAAGAGTCGGAAATGCGCAGGTATCCGAAAAGCATTCCGGCTTTATTGTAAATCTGGGCGGTGCTTCATCTGATGATGTGCTTCGCCTTGTAGATATTATAAAGCGCGAGGTCTACGAAAAATTCGGTCGAGAGATCGAATGTGAGATAAGATATGTCGGATGACCCGAATCTGTATTCGGCGTATAAATAAAAAACAGGAGCTTGGAAATTGGAATTTCTTATAATTACCGGAATGTCGGGTGCCGGAAAGTCGCAAGCGGCGAATACGCTCGAAGACATCGGTTGGTACTGTATAGATAATATGCCGGCACTGCTGATACCGAAATTTGCAGAGGTATATTCAGCAACTCCGGCAAAGCAGGGAAAGGTCGCATTTGTTGTCGATATACGCGGAGAGGTCGAATTTGAGACTTTGTTTGCAAGGCTCGATGAGCTTAAATTACAAAATTTTAATTGCCGCACGGTCTTCATGGAATGTGCTGATGATGTCATAATAAGCCGATATAAGTACACGCGCCGTTCGCATCCACTGGTCGCGGCTGACGGTATTTCTATGACCGAGGCACTCAAACGTGAGCGAGAGCTGCTTTCATATGCCAGACTACGCGCAGATTATATAATCGATACCACAAAGCTGTCAACCGCACAGCTCAAGGAAAAAATTGCCGGCATAGTTCAGACCGGATCGCTCCATGAGATGTTCGTGACCTGTATGTCATTCGGTTTTAAGCATGGCGCGGCATCTGAAGCCGATCTTGTATTCGATGTTAGATGTTTCCCGAATCCGTATTACTATGATGAACTTAAGGAGCATACCGGGCTTGAGGCTCCGGTGCGCGATTTTGTCTTTTCGCATGACGAGACCAAGGATTTTTGTGCGAAGCTTTATGATATGATAGATTTTCTTCTGCCATTATATGGAAAGGAAGGCAAGGCACAGCTTATTATTGCGATAGGCTGTACCGGCGGAAAGCACCGTTCGGTCGCGATAACCGAGGCTTTGGCAGCGCATATTCGCGAATGCGGCTATCGAACGATAACTATCCACCGCGATATAACAAAATAAAATGTCATTTTCTCACGAAACCAAGCTCGGACTTGTGAATCTGTCCGAGACTATGAAGCACGAATGCTGCAAAAGAGCTGTGCTGTACGGTATACTTTTTTCAGCAGGAGTGTTTACGCGAACAAAATGCAAGCTCGTTACTACTTCACCAGAGCTTGCGGAGCTTGTTGTAAACTGGCTGCGCGGTTTATATTCGGTCACAGGAAATTTGTATGTCACCGACCGCAAGAGCGGGGATGAGGACGAGCGTCGGGTAAGCAAGATCACGATACCTCAAAAAAAGGAGCTTGAACATCTGTTCCATGCTTTAAAATATCTGTCAGAGCAGCCACTTTCGGATATAAACCGGGATATGTTCAAGTGTCAGAATTGCCGAGCGGCATTTGTTCGCGGCGTGTTTTTGTCGGTCGGAACTGTGACCAATCCGGATAAAAGCTATCATCTTGAGATGAGCCTAACATCCGAAGAGCTTGCACGAGAGCTTTCAACACTTTTGTGTGAGATCGAGCTTGAACCAAAATCCATGCAGCGTAAAAATGAATATGTCCTTTATTACAAGGACAGCGAAAATATTGAAAATTTCCTTGCCTACATAGGTGCAAACACTGCGGCATTTACCATAATGAATAAAAAGATCGAGCGTGAGCTTCGAAGTGAAGCTAACCGAATAGCAAACGGCGAGCTGGCAAATCTCGGAAAGACAGTTGCTGCTGCCGGTGATCAGATCGCTGCAATAAATGCCTTGAAGGCATCAGGAGAGCTCTCGAAAATGCCCGAAGAGCTTCAGATCACAGCTATGCTCAGACTTGAGCATTTTGACGCGACATTATCCGAGCTTGCGGCTCTGCATGATCCTCCGATAACCAAATCCGGGGTAAATCACCGACTCAAAAAGATAGTCGGCGGAGCGGCCGGCTCAGGTAAAAAATAAATTAAAGCATTAAGAAAGGGAAAATTTATGAAAAAGAACACAACATGTGTCCAGGGCGGTTATCAGCCGAAGAACGGAGAACCGCGAGTACTTCCTATCTATCAGTCCACGACCTTCAAGTATGAGTCGAGCGAGCAGATGGGACGGCTTTTCGATCTCTCTGAGAGCGGATATTTCTATACCCGTTTGCAGAATCCGACGAACGATGCAGTAGCTGCGAAGATATGTGAGCTCGAAGGCGGAGCTGCGGCTATGCTCACATCCTCAGGACAGGCCGCAACCTTCTATTCGCTCTTCAATATATGTGGTGCCGGAGATCATATCGTTGCATCATCGGCTATATACGGAGGAAGCTTCAACCTCATCGCCGTCACTATGAAGAGAATGGGCATAGAGGCTACATTCCTTCATCCCGATGTGTCCGAGGATGAGCTTGCCGCAGCCTTTCGACCGAATACTAAGGCTGTCTTTGCCGAAACTCTCGCAAATCCCGCACTGGTAGTTCTCGATATAGAAAAGTTTGCACGTCAGGCTCATGCACATGGTGTTCCGCTTATCGTAGACAATACCTTTCCGACTCCGATAAACTGCAATCCGTTCAAATTCGGCGCAGACATAGTAACACATTCGACAACAAAGTATATGGATGGTCATGCTACCTCTGTTGGCGGTGCGATAATCGACAGCGGAAATTTCGACTGGATGGCTCATGCGGATAAATATCCGGGAATGACCACTCCCGATGAATCTTATCACGGTGTTACATATGCAAAGGACTTCGGCAAGGCAGGCTTCATCACTAAGGCAACTGCACAGCTCATGCGTGATCTCGGCTCGATAACCGCACCGCAGAACGCATTCCTGCTCAATCTCGGACTTGAGACGCTTGCTTTGCGTATGGAACGTCATTGCTCGAATGCACTTACCGTTGCTAAGCATCTCGAAGGACATTCGAAGGTGTCGTGGGTCAATTATCCCGATCTCGAATCGAACAAGTATTATGAGCTTGCAAAGAAATATCTCCCCAAGGGTTCCTGCGGCGTTATCTCGTTCGGGGTAAAGGGAACTCGCGATGACGCAGTAAAGTTCATGGATAGTCTCAAGCTCGGAGCTATCGTAACTCATGTTGCCGATGCACGTACCTGCCTTCTCCATCCGGCAAGCACGACTCACCGTCAGATGACCGATGAACAGCTTCTCGATGCCGGAGTAACTCCCGATCTTATCAGACTTTCGGTCGGAATCGAGGATGTCGAAGACATAATCTCAGATATTGACCAGGCACTCGAAAGAATATGATCTCAAAAAAGCTGCTGTATTTTTACGGCAGCTTTTCTTTTGATTATTTGATCGAATTTTTAAGACAAGGCTATTTGATGATTTATAATATGTTTTATATCAAATTTTCATCTTAGACCTAAAAATTTACAAATATTTATATCTTTTTTCCCGATAATGTAGTATAATATAATTAAGTATGCCGCAACGATACTTTGCGGACTAATCAGATACGGAGATAGATAAATCATTATGGGATTAATTGATAAAATAATCGGAACCTACAGTCAGCGGCAGGTCAAAAAAGTACTGCCGATAGTTGATAAAATAGAGTCTCTTGCACCGACCTACAAGGCGATGAGCGACGATGAGCTTCGCCAAATGACCGATAAGCTCAAAGCGAGACTCGCTGGAATCGAGACACTTGACGATATTCTTCCCGATGCATTCGCAACGGTACGCGAGGCAGCAGATCGTGTTCTCGGAAAACGTCCGTTCAGAGTTCAGCTCATCGGCGGAATAATCCTCCATCAGGGTCGTATTGCCGAGATGAAGACCGGTGAAGGTAAGACTCTTGTCGCAACTCTTCCGGCATATCTCAATGCGCTTACAGGCGAAGGCGTTCATGTCGTAACGGTAAATGATTACCTTGCAAGACGTGACAGCGAGGAAATGGGCAAGGTATACGGATTTTTGGGTCTCACCACCGGTCTTGTTGTCCATGATCAGTCCAAGGAGGCGAAGCAGCGTGCCTATAATGCCGATATAACCTATGGCACGAATAATGAGTTCGGCTTCGACTATCTGCGTGACAACATGGTCAACTACAAGGAGCAGTTAGTTCAGCGTGGTCATGCTTTTGCGATAGTTGACGAGGTTGACTCGATACTCATAGATGAGGCGAGAACTCCGCTCATAATTTCGGGCGCAGGAGAAAAATCGACCGATTTATATGACCGTGCGGACAAATTCGTCAGAACTCTCAAAAAATATGTTATAAAGGAGCTCGATGATAAGGAGCTCAATGAAGATATTGACGCGGATTATATAGTTGACGAAAAGGCTAAGAACGTCACACTTACTCCGAGCGGAATCAAGAAGGCTGAGGAGTTTTTCGGACTCGCAAACCTTTCAGACCCCGAAAACTCGACAATATCGCACCATATAAATAAGGCTATCCAAGCACACGGCTCGATGCAGCGTGATGTGAACTATATCGTAAAAGACGGAGAAGTCCTGATAGTTGATGAATTTACCGGACGTATAATGCCCGGACGACGCTATTCGGATGGACTTCACCAGGCAATAGAAGCCAAGGAGCGCGTAAATATTCAGAAGGAAACGAAGACTCTGGCAACTATCACCTTCCAGAATTTCTTCCGTCTGTACAAAAAGCTGTCGGGTATGACCGGTACTGCTCTTACTGAAGAAAACGAATTCAGAGAGATATATTCGCTCGATGTTGTTGAGATACCGACCAACAAGCCGATGATAAGAATGGATCAGAGTGATGTGGTCTATAAGACTATCAACGGAAAGTACAATGCGATAGTTGAGCAGATAAAGAAGTGCCACGAAAAAGGACAGCCGGTGCTCGTAGGTACTGTGTCGATCGAAAAATCCGAGGAGCTCTCCAATAAGCTCAAGCTTTCGGGTATTCCGCATACCGTTTTGAATGCGAAGTATCACGAAAAGGAAGCTGAGATAGTAGCTCAGGCAGGTAAGCTCGGAGCGGTAACGATCTCGACAAATATGGCGGGACGCGGAACCGATATTATGCTAGGCGGAAATGCGGAGTTTTTGGCTAAGAACGATCTTCGCAAGGCAGGCTACGAGGAAGCTGTGATAGCACTTGCCACAGGCTCATCGAGCGATGTTGATGAGACTGTTCTTAAGGCACGCGAGGAATACAAGGAGGCTCTTGCAAAGCATAAGGAGGAGATCGCTCCCGAGGCTGAGAAGGTAAGAGCGGCAGGCGGTCTGTTCATTCTCGGAACAGAGCGTCATGAGAGCCGAAGAATAGACAATCAGCTTCGCGGACGTTCCGGACGACAGGGAGATCCCGGTGAGTCGAGATTCTTCTTGTCACTTGAAGACGATCTGATGCGTTTGTTCGGCAGTGAGCGCGTTATGGGTGCGGTCGATAAGCTTGGACTCGAAGAGGATCAGCCGATAGATGCAGCTATACTTTCGAATGCTATCGAGGGTGCTCAGAAGCGTCTTGAGGATCAGAACTTCCAGCGCAGAAAGACAGTCCTCAACTATGACGATGTAATGAATCAGCAGAGAACTATAATCTATAAGCAGAGACGTGAGGTCATTGACGGTGCTGACATAAGTGCTACAGTTCACAAGATGGTCGATGAGACTATAGACAGCACGATCGACCTTCATACTGTTTCTGAAAATCCGACTGAATGGAATATCGACGGAATAAGAAACTATTTCTTCGGTCTGCTCTGCAATGCTGATGATCTGAAATATTCCGAGGAGGAGCTTAAGAGCCTCAGGCGTGATGATATAAAGAAGCTTTTCCACGATCGTGCAAATGCGCTCTATGAATCGAAGGAGAAGATCTTCGGCGAACAGATGCGCGAGATCGAGCGTGTTGTGCTTCTCCGTTCAGTAGATACGAACTGGATGAACCATATAGACGCGATGGACGATCTACGCGGTTCTATAGGTCTTCAGGCATATGCTCAACGCAATCCCATAAACGAATATCGCTTCACAGGTGCGGATATGTTTGATGACATGGTTGCACAGATACGTGAGGACACTATGCGCATGATCCTTTCGGTCATGCCGCGTCCTCAGGAGATAAAGCGTGAAGCAGTCGCAACAGCCACCAGAGAGGGCTTTGCGGGCGGTGAATCACATCCCGTAAGATCTGGTTCTTCCGCTCAGAGCGGTATAGTCAGTGCCGATGGAAAGACAGTTAAGAAGGTCGGAAGAAACGATCCCTGTCCTTGCGGAAGCGGTAAAAAGTATAAAAAATGCTGCGGAATGAAGGAAATATGATCTGTTACTATCGTAAAGGCGGAATATTTTCCGCCTTTACGGAATATATGTCGATATTCTCGACCGGAGGTAAAAGAAATTGGGTTTCGGACTTGTTTTGATCGGTTATTTTTTCATGCTGAATCTTCCGGTCGGAGGAATAGACATACTTCCGGATATTGTCGGATGTCTTATCATGCTTTCGGGTGTGAGCAAGCTGATACTGCATTGCAGAGATAATAAGGGCTTTGCATATTCACGTTTGGTATTGTATGCTTCTGCGGTGCTGTCAATAGTCATTTTGGGATGTCAGTTTGCCGAGACCTCCGGTATGCTGACAGAGGGGCTTAAACAGTACTTTTATACACCTGTGAGCTTTCTTTATACTGTTGCGATAGGACTCTTCCATGTGTCGTTTTTTGTCGGCATATTCAAGCTCGCAAAAGAAGTCGGACTTCCTAAGATCGCGAACCGTTCTCGGAGAATGCTGGTCTTAACGCTTTTGTATTACATATGCGAATTTCTGTCTGTTACGGGCATTACCGATATTATAGCATCGTTGTCTGAAAGTCATGATATGGTGCTTTCGTATATCAATCTTACGATATACATTTTGGGAAGTCTGTGGATGTTATTCACTTTCGCACTTATACTGACCTGCTATATGCGCATATGTCTTGAGGGAGACGAGGATATGCCTTATCGTGAAAATTCTCACGACCAAATAGTTAAGTATCTCAAAAGTAAGAAAAAGAAAAAATAAAGGAGTCCAATAATGACTGCACAAGAAAAAATCAAAAACGAATCGCCTGCCAAAAAAATGGGACTCGGTTGGCTCATTGCAGCGGCAGTATTCCTTTTCAATCCTTGTATAAATATTATCGATCTGCTCCCGGACTTCTTCGGTGTGGTCTTTTTGATAAACGGACTCAGAAAATGGGGTGACCTATGCCCGAGTATAGCGGATGCGCTTCAGGGGCTTGAAAGGCTGAAATGGTTCATGCTTTTGAAGGCGGCAGCCATGATACTTGTCCCATTAAATGATGATACGTTCGTGCTTGTTTTGACATTCGGCTTTGCGATAATCGAGATGATATATTTGTATCCCGCTATCGGTCGCATATTCGATGGATTTGAATATTTTGCGACTCGCTTTGGCGGACGTGCGGTATATAAAAATTATAAGAATGTCACGGCGATAACCTACATATTCTGTATCGGAAAGGCTGTATTGACTGTCCTTCCGGAGCTTTGCTCGCTCTCTGACTACGAATATGATGGATATGTAACGAGCGGAGTTCAGATAAACTTCGCGGATTATAAATCCGCACTTTTGCTTGTAGGTCTGTTTTTGACGACTCTTATCGGTGTGATGTGGCTGATAACTCTGATCCCGTATATAAAGCGAATATCAAAGGAAACCGATTTTCTGAACAGAGTTGTCGAGCAGTATGATGCCGAGATAGCTTCAAATAAAGGACTTAGTATAAGACGCAGCTTGAAGTCGCTCCTGATATTTTTTACCGCCGGAACGGTTTTCATAATGAATATCTGGATGGATGAATTTAACGTGATACCGAATTTTGTCGGAGCGGTATTTACATTGGTAGGCTTTGCGAAGCTCAGAAAATATTCGAAGACCGCTCAGAGAGGCTTCCTTATCTCGATAGTCTATACTGTCATTTCGGCATTGTCATACGCGCTGTCGATAGTATTTACTACGAATTATTCGCTCACAGATGTTATGTACCGCTTTGAGGCATATGATCTTTACACTTATACAAGGATCGCTTCAGCTGTAGAATATATCTTTCAGGCGGCAGTTATACTGCTCATGATAAGTGAGCTTCGAAGGCTTATCGTTCTCTGGCTCTCACCAGATAAAAATATGTCTGACAAACGTCTTGTAAACATTTACAAATCGAGTCAGAAAGAACTTGATAAAAAATTTATAATTTCGATGGCTTTGTTCGCCGTATGCTTTGCGCTGAATCTTGTGATGACGATTTTCAGAGCCGAGATAAATGCCGAGCTTTCGGAGTTTTGGTGGATACCGCTCATAGCTTCTGTAATTTGGATATTGTATCAAAAATCCTGCTCTGGTGCACTTTACGATCAAGTCGAATATAAATTTATGTAACCGAAAGGAAACTATCTTAAAATGAAAGAACTTATCAAAGAACTTGAAAATCCGACTTCTGAATACAGAGGTCATCCGTTCTGGTCATGGAACGACAAATTAGACCCAGAAATGCTTCGTTGGCAGATACGCGAGATGAAGCGTGTCGGACTTGGCGGATATTTTATGCACGCACGCGGAGGTCTCATAACCGAATATCTGTCGGATGATTGGTTTGAGTGCATCAAGGCCTGTGTTGATGAGGGCAAAAAGGTCGGAATGGAATCTTGGAGCTATGATGAAAACGGTTGGCCCAGCGGCTTCGGCGGCGGTATAGTTTCGGGAATGGGAGACCGCTATCATGTGCGTTGGCTCATCTTCAAGCCGTATGAATCGGCAACACCCGAGGGAAAGGTGCTCGGATTCTACGGAATAAACGACAAGACCTGCCGCTATCTCGGCGAAAAGATCAGAGCTGCTAAGGCTGCACTTAAAGCTGATGAAAAGCTGTATTTTGTATCTCACGACAAGAACGAGAATTATGTTGATATTTTGAGTCCGATGGTCGTTCGCGCATTCTTGAAGTGTACATATGATGTATATGCCGAAAAGCTCGGTGAGGATTTCGGCGGTGCGACTATGCCCGGATTCTTTACCGATGAGCCGCAGTTCTCGCGTTCGAAGACTCCGTGGTCGTATGTTCTTCCGGAGGAGTTCGAGAAGGACAATGGATATGATCCGATACCGTATCTGCCGCTGCTCTTTACCGAACGCGAAGGATATGAAAAGTTCAGATTTGAGTTCTGGCGTACAGTCAGCCGTCTCTATACCGATTCATTCGGCAAGCAGATATATGACTGGTGCAATGAGCATAACTGCAAATTTACCGGTCACGCAATGATGGAGGACAGCCTGTACGCTCAGATGTCGGCTACAGCCGGTGTAATGCCGCTCTATCAGTATATGCACATTCCCGGAATGGACTGGCTCGGACGCAATATCGCAAGTCCGCTCATCCCGAAGCAGGTAGGCTCTGTAGCAAAGCAGCTCGGCAAAAAATTCGTTCTCTCAGAAACTTTTGCTTGTTGCGGATGGGATGTAAGCTTTGAGGAGCTGAAATGGATCGCGGAATGGCAGTATTTGAACGGCATAAACTTCATGTGCCAGCATCTTGAGGGCTATTCGATACGCGGTCTGCGCAAGCGTGACTATCCGGTCTGTATGTTCTATCAGTCTCCCTGGTGGAATGACTATAAGGCGTTCAACGACTATTTTGCACGTCTCGGAAAGATCATAGCGGAATCCGATGAATCGGCTGACGTGCTGCTCATACATCCGATGCACACAGGCTATATCGCATACAACGGCTCTAACAGTGCAGAACTCCAGAAATATGATTCCAAGCTCTTTGAGGCTCTGAGAATACTTTCGGGCAATCACATAGGCTACCATCTCGGCGATGAAGTCGTAATGCGCGAGCACGCCTCTGTAAAGGGAAATATTCTCAAGGTCGGACTTTGCTCATACAGCACTGTCGTGCTCCCAGCTATGCGTACTCTCGACAGATCGACCTTTGAACTGCTCGTCAATTTTGCCGATAACGGCGGAAAGATACTTGCACTCGGTGAGAAGCCGACGCTTATCGAAGGTGTTGTCAGTGAAGAACTCAAGACGCTTATGGATAAAGTCGAGGTTCTCCCTGTAAACGACAGCGAACTCCTCACATATGCGCTCACAAAGCACGGACTCAAAACCATCACAGTATCAGACAGAAACGGTGAGATCGGTTCTATCCACTGCCGTGTGAATCTGCTTTCCGACGGAAAGGCATATTTCTTCCAGAACCAGGACAAGGAGCATTCGTATGATGCAAAGATCATCCTTGATACCGATTCGAAGGCTGTATCTTTCGACCTTGTTTCTATGGAAGCAAGAGAGCTTGATTCTGTCGAGCAGGACGGAAAGACAGTCATATCACTTCATTTCGAGCCGATGCAGTCCTATATGATACTTGCAGGTAACGATCTGCCCGAAGCCAAGAAGGCAAAGAAGCCTATGCTCACTCTGCCGCTCGGACATGATTGGTCGCTCGAAGATGCGGATGATAACGCTATGACGCTCGATACCTGTCAGTATATCCTCGGTGATGGTGATGAATACTCCGAGCCGCGCAATGTGCTCGACATTATGGAGATACTTCTCTCGAAGCGTGCAAATGATAAGCTCAAGCTGCGCTTTACATTTGAGGTTGACGATGCCGCAAGAATACGCGACATGAAGAACTTCAAGCTCGTTTCGGAGTTCACCGATGAATTTAAGATATTCGTGAACGGAAACGAGGTCAAGTGGGATGGACGCTCATGGTGGGTAGATAAGAGCTTCAAGGCTATTGACATACGTCAGTTCGTTAAGAACGGAATGAATGAGATAATCGTTGACGGTGCCTTCTCACAGCGTCAGAAGGTATATGATGTTCTCTTTGGCGAGAATGTTCTTGAGACCGAGAGAAATAAGCTTACATATGATACCGAGCTTGAGAGCCTGTATCTTGTCGGAGATTTCAGCGTATATTCGAAGTCCGGATATACAGAAGGCGTTCGCCGTGCGCTTTTCACAGATGGTGGATTCTATATAACCAATGCAAATACCGAATTTGTCGGCGGTGACATCGTTCCTCAGGGATACACATTCTTCGCAGGAAGGATCAAGCTTTCGCAGACCGTAAAGATCAAGAAGTCCTACGGAAAACGCATAGCTGTCAAATTACCGAGACCGTATGCCGCTCTTGCAAAGGTATATGTCGATGATAAGCCGGTAAAGACTCTGCTCTGGTCGGATTATGAAGCCGATATTACCGATTTTGTAAAACCCGGCAAGGAAGCAAAGATCACGATAGAGCTTGTTATACCGAACCGCAACCTTATGGGACCGCATCACAATCCTGCCGGTGAACCTTACGGAATAGGTCCGTACAGCTTCTCACCTCGCGGAAATTACACTCCGAACGGTTGGCGTGAGCGTTACTGCTTTGTAAAAGCAGGTCTCGGAGAATAAAATATTATAGTTCTTTGATATTTCTGATAAAGTAAGGGGAGAGAACCGTTTCGGTTTCTCTCCCCATACGGCTTATATGGTAGGAGTTCAGAGCGGAACAGCGTTGTTTATTGCTTTTGCAGTCCGTGTATGAACCCATTGGCATCAGCCGAGCATATGTCTGCACCTATGACCTTGTTTTTTGACATGAGTATAGATAAATATACCTCGCCCGAATAATTCGGATAGTTCGTCACACGGTATGTATAACGCTTGACCTGTTTTTTTTGATACTTTGTCAGGTCAAAGCCCTGCTCACGCTGAAGCTCGTTGTATGCCTTGAATACCTTGTCAAATTCAGCCGGTATCGTCACATCGGCCTCTTCGATCGGTTTCGTTTCTACCTCCCACCCTAAGCTGCGCAAAAATTCCAGACGATCCTCGGCAGTCTTGATCTTGTCATATCTCACCGATTCGGAAACATCTATACTGCCTGCCACTTCGGCAGTATTCGGTGCTGCCGGAATAAAGAAGAGCAGTGTGACTAAGGCAACAAGTGCTGCCGTGGTTACTCCGAAGAATTTCAGTGTACTCCCTCTGAGTGAATATATAAACATTTCTACCTCCAAAATATATGTTGATCGTGTTTGAAAGCTTCGATTCAAACGTGTACTTGATTATATTGGAGAAAAATAAAAAATATGCAAAAAAGGAAACTTTTGCTTTGAAAAAGCTATGGTGAAAAATCATTATGTTAAATACAGCAAAAAAAATAGCCGCCTTCTGCTCCTGCGGTGATAAGCATTCGATGGTGACGGATACAGTATATGTCGGTAAAAATGCCGCACAGCAGCTCAATGAGTTTGCAAAGAGCTTCAAATCCCAGCTCATAGTCTGCGACACGAATACCGAAAAATATGCGGATCGTCTTATAAACTGCGAGAGGATAGTTCTTCCCGGAAATTCGCATGCTAATGAGCTCGGTGTTGCACCGCTCCTTGAAAGGCTTGAAGGCGGAAAATATGATCTGATGATCGCCTGCGGTTCGGGTTCTCTTCACGATATAACGCGCTACTGCGGCGATAAGATGAATGTCCCATTCGTTTCCTTCCCGACAGCTGCAAGTGTTGACGGATTTGTCTCGACAGTTGCGGCTATGACCTGGGGCGGACAGAAGCTTTCAACACCGGCTGCCGCACCGATAGCACTTTTTGCCGATGAGGATGTATTTTCCGATGCACCGGCGCGTCTTACCGCATCCGGAGTAAGTGATATTCTCGGAAAATTTACAGCTCTCTGTGACTGGAAAATAGCTAAGATATTGACAGGTGAGAAGATATGCCCGGAGATTTTCGGACTTATGGAAAATGCACTTGAAAAGCTCGAAGGTCTGCTCGAAAGAAAGGCTGCCGGAGAATTTACCGATAATTCAAAGGAATATACCGGCGCGGTAATGGAATCATTGGTGCTTGCAGGACTTTCAATGCAGCTTCAGGGCAATTCAAGACCGGCTTCGGGCTCTGAACACCATCTTTCGCATCTCTGGGAAATGCACGTTATAAACGAACCGACAAGCGCACTGCACGGTGAGCAGGTCGGTGTAGCTTCGCTGCTGCTTTCGAAATTTTACCATGAGAATGAAGACTTTGATTTTACAAAAAAACCTGACCTTAAGGCTACATTTGACCACAGCTATGTGGAAAGTGCATTCGGTGAGCTGACAGACGGTATACTTGCCGAGAACATTTCAGAAGGCGATATATATTCCTCGCCGCTCAATTTCAAGGCTACACGCGAGCAGTCAGAGCTTGCCGATCGTGAGATCGTTTCGCTGATTTCTCCCGAAAAATTGGAGCGTTATCTTAAGATCGCAGGTGCGCCGTCAACTCTCGATGAGCTTGGACTGCCGAACGATCCGGAATTTGTGAAAAGGACGTTGGCATATGCGCCGTATGTCAGAAAGCGTCTGTCCTTACTTAAGATAATAAGCGCAAAATATTAAAAAATGCGAAGCTCCCCGATATTCGGTCGGGGAGCTTTTGTTGTTCAAAATTTATCGGCAGTAACCTGTAACAGCTTCAAAAGTGCTTTGTCTGCCCCTTCGGGAACGAATGTATTGTTCAACGGAGATATTCCGATTAGCTTTTTGTACCAAAGATAGCCGAGCAGCATACGTCCGTATATAAAATTCATGTGAAACGCATCGCGGTATATAGATATGCCGCCTTTTGAAGGAATAAATTCATCGAGCTTTTTTATATCATGCACAGCTTCTCCGGACGGTATCAGCGAAAGTCCGTATCTCTCAGTGATCGTGTGTGAGGTCGCATAGATCATTCCATACATGATGTCGCTGTTGTTTTCATAAAACGGAAAATCCGGATGTACAGAACCATTTTCGTATTCCCATGTTTCATGAAACCACAATGCGACATTCGGACATATATTTTTTATATTTTCGATCAGCTTCGGCAGATATGGAATGTAGGTATCATATCGACCAGCGCGTCCGCTCTGCTGTTGGACTGTTATAATATCCCAATCTTCGGCATTGAGAGCCGCCTGTATCGAGAAATGCGGCATATTTTCGGTTATGCCGTTGTGCTCATAAGAATATAAGTCGGCGCATATTTCAAAGTTGTTCCAATGCTGTTCGAGGGAGCATCCGCCGATATAAAGATTCTTTGTAAGTATTTCGATACCATTGGCTTTGGCAATACTGTGAAGCCATTTGTGCGCGTCCTGCGAAAAGCTGTTTCCGATAGACAGTATTTTTACCATTACTTATTTATTTCCAAAAAGAAAAGCCGGAAAAATCCGGCTTTTAAATTATTTAGATTCTGCCGGGTCGAACGAAACGTAGGTGTAAGTGATAACATCTCCGTCTGCGACCGCATTGACATTAGCCTTTCCGGAAGTCGGCTCAACATCGTTGATGTAGTACATCCAATAATGAGCGATACCAGTGTCCTTCTCGGTGTAGTCCTTGTAATCCTTGATGTCAAGTATAGAGTCTTCTGCTTCAGAAAGCTGGTATTCGATCTCATTGGTGATACAAGCTTCTACAACAGCCTCAAGAACGGTAGGATTGCTGCTCTGAAGCTCAAAGGTAGTGTCGAGTATCGGATCTTCAGCGTCATCTGCGATTATCTTAACAGTAACATTGATGATCGGTGCATTGACATCTCCGCAGGATGCGCAAGCGAAGACAACACAAATAGCAGCAAGTGCAAGGGCTAAAACGCGGGTAAATTTCATTTTAAAAAATCCTCCTGAACATTGATTACGAAAATGAATTACTTTCGTTTTTGAGTTCATGAATATATTATACTATTTTTTTTTCGATTTGTCAAGATGATTCCGATATTTTTTTGCTTGACTTTTCAATTTATTTACAATTGGTTGTGTAGTTTGCACAAATCGAAACTGCAAATTTGTGCATTATGGCAGATAAAAGTTTTGATATTTGCAAAAATATCAATTCAGTACGATGATCCCGAGATTTAAATATGCGGCAAATACCAACCATATGAGATATAAGATCATAGCCGCCGCGCTGAGAAAATATATCCGCGAAAATGCAGATATTGTGAGAAGTGTTGTTATTATCATTATGATTATCGCGATGAAGGCTGCAAAAAATGCACCGATCCCGAAAAAAAGTGGAGACCAAATGAAATTGAATATCAGCATTATGATATAAAAAAGTAATCCGCGCCATTTTTCTCCGCATAACGCTCTTTCTTTTGAACATACGACTGCTCCGGCAGCTCCGCCGATCAAAAGATACAATATCGTCCAAACGATCGGAAACATGAATGAAGGCGGAGAAGCAGGTGGCTTTTCGAGCATCCTGAACACGAGCCTGAAGCCCGGAGAACGGCTTATGAGCGCACTTACGAAGCCTGTGAGCAAAGTAATGCCTGCACCGATAATAACACATCTGAGGTCTATACGCGAAAGCTCCGCACGTATGCGCGTTGTTAGACCTATACAGCCCTTACAAGACATAAAAATCACCTCATACTGATTGTATGAGGTGATCTGAAAAATTATGCGGCAACGTCTTCTGGCTGAGTTGAGGTTTCCGAATCGGTATCCTCTGGCATATCCGAGATGTCTGTTGTGTCTTCGATAGGCTCAGGTTCGGGCTCGGGGGTATGAGCGTGTTCATAGCAGTAGCTGTTATATACGCGCTTTCCTCCTGTGTCGCTGTAGCCGGGATATTCTCCCGAGCTGTAAAGCCCCATATAGAACGGCGTATCATTGTCCTCAGGCATCGGCGTGCTTTCATATACCTCGCGCCATGTGTACTGCGAGTCGGTTATCTTTATTGATAGCGGAAGTGTTCTGCTCCAGTTTAAGAGTCCGACCTGCTTTACATTTCCCTTCGGGCAGTTCTCTGTAGCTATACCGCCTGTAACGGCATCGTAATCGACCATTATGTGAATATCACAGTATTCACTTGGAATAGTCGAAGCGGTGAAATATCCGACCTCTGCACGACTGCCTCTCGGATCTGCGTAGCATGCCGCAGACATGAGTTTTCCGGAATCCTTACAATAGGTCGCGGTTATCACTCCATCGGCGACTTCAAAGGTCTTAAGTGTTTCTTTGCCGCTCTGAACATTCGCGAGTATTTCCTGATGAGCCTTTTTCATTATGATGTCCCATCCGACAACTGTCGGATTCCATGCGAGCGTTCCGATCTCCTGCGGCATTTCGTATCCGAACCATATGCCACATACGTAATACGGTGTATAGCCAACGAACCATCTGTCAAAGTCGCTTGATGTAGTACCTGTCTTACCTGCAACATTTATCTGATTTCTGAGCGTACAGGCTGTGGCAGTACCCTTATTTACGACATTTTCGAGCATTTTGGTCATTATCGAAGCTGTCTGTTCGCTTATTACGACATGACTTTCGGCTTCATTTTCAAGAACGATATTGCCTTCGCTGTCTTTGATATAAAGCCATGTGCGTGGCTTATTATATACACCGCCGTTTGCGAATATCTGATAGCTTGCGGTCATTTCGAGTGTTGTGACACCAAAGTTCATAGCTCCGAGAGCCAACGGTGCATAGTCCTTATCGGTTATTCCCGTACCGTTGTATTCACCGGCTTCTATGAAGCTGCCCATATTAAGTTTATTGCGGACAAAATCAAATGATTTGTCAAGAGTAAGATCCTGCAATATTCGAAGTGCAACTGTGTTTACCGAGCGCGTCACGGCATCGTTTACGGTAGTCAGACCGTTGTAGCGTTCCGGAAGGTTTTTAGGGTAGGGTATCGGATTTTCTTTTTCGGTATCGCTGTCCTTATAGTTGTACCATACCGGAACATCGTCATATACCGAACCATAGTTTATGACACCGTATTCGAGAGCCGGTGCATATATGGAAAGCGGTTTTATAGATGAACCGGGCGAACGTGTAGTTCCTGTTGCGTAATTCAGTATGAGGTTTGCGTTTTTCTCTCCGCGTGCGCCGACCAAGGCAACAACGTCACCTGTCTGTGGATCGATTATGACCGAAGAAGACTGTGGCTGAACTGCATTATTGGTCTTCGGGAAGCTGCTCTCATCTGTATAAACATTTTCAAGCATGGTCTGAAGCTCGGGGTCTTGAAGCGTTATGATATGAAGTCCGCCGGTATAGAGATAATTGTATGCCTGTTTTGCGGTATATCCGAACTTTTCCTGAAGTGCATCGACAACTTCAACTATCACCTGGTCGGTGTACCATGAGTTTGTCGTGACCGAAACATCTCTTGCGCGTCCCTGGTAATCGAGAACAAGCTCCTTTTCAAAGGCTTCATCAAATTCAGACTGAGTGATATATCCCTGTTCGAGCATAAGCGTGAGTATCGTATTGCGACGCTTTGCCTGATTTTCGGGATTCTGAACAGGGTCATATTTTGTCGGAGAGTTGGTTATAGTTGCAATAGCTGCGCATTCTATCAGAGTCAGCTCACTGACATCCTTGTTGAAGTATGTGTAGGCGGCAGCCTGGACTCCGTAGCAGTTTTGCGAAAGATATATATTGTTCAGATATATCTCAAGTATTTGAGTCTTATCCAGCTTCTTTTCAAGATTCAGCGCACGAAGTATCTCTTGCACCTTACGCTGCGGAGTATAGCTGTTGTCTCCCGTTACGTTCTTTATCGTCTGCTGTGTGATAGTCGAACCTCCGCGGTTAGAACCCAAGGGAATAAAATAGTTTACGACCGAATATATTGTGGATTTCCAGTCAACTCCGTTATGACTCCAGAAACGCTTGTCCTCGACTGCGATGAATGCATTCACAAGATCATCGGGAATCTTAGTGTATGATACCCAAATACTGTTGTCTGAGCCGTACAGACGCTGATCTTCAAGCTCTATTTCGATACCTGTGCGATTTTGGCGGTCTTCGAGCGAATCATAGCTCATATAATACATTCGCGAGGTCTGATTGGTGTTTGAGATACTGAACTGAGAGAGATCGACATCGGGGTCAATGTTGTTTTTGATGTAGACCGCAAATACCGTGCCGACGATTATTCCGGTTATAAAGCAGATTAGCAGTATGGTGAGTAATATGTTCAGGATATATGAGAATATCCGAGCGACTACCTTTCCTGCAAGCCTACCTGCACCGGCGGCTTCGTGCGACCAATTGACTTTGTTTTGCGGACGTTTGCTGTTGTTTCTGTTCAATTTGGTAAATCACCTCTCACTATATGTTTGACGCAGAAAACGTATATTTTGTTCCATCTCAATTATAGCTTATTAAATTGAGTATTTCATGAATTTTGAGAAAACTCGGATAAAACCGAAAAAAGTTTACATTTTTTCGGGAGTGTCACTGTTTCTTATTTCAACAGCCATTTCGCCTGAACGCTTTTCGGCAGCGTGACCTATGAGATTCCCCAGAAATATTATGAGAAGTCCGACGAGTATGCCACCGAGATCTATACCGAGTGAGAGATGTATCGCATCGCTGTCCGAGACAAAGGTCTTGACGAGAAGATAGTTGTAGAATCTCCGAGCAAACAGAACGAAGGTATATCCGACCATGACAGATAGTCCGATGTATATTCCATAGCGACCGTTCTTTTTGCGATACGGATCTCCCTCGGATATGCTGGTCATAAGCTTTGACAAAAACAGCGATACAGGTGACATCATGCAGCATACCGCGGCGACCATTATAAGCTCGGCATATATGACTGTCTTTATATCTGAAAGGGTGACCGAAGCATACGGTGCATCTATGCGTATTCCGTTTCCGATGGTTATTGAATAGAACTCATTTGAATGTTGGCTCATCAGTGGCGGGAGCAGCATATCTTCAACGCTTGTGTTAACGAGAAATATTATCAGAGCGATTATAGCACAAAGCAGCAAGCCGCCGATAAAAATGTAATAGAGTGCCTTGAATATCGGTGCGAACAGCCTTGAAAACGCAATTATCCCACCGTATTCGGATTTGGAAATTTTATTTTTTTTCATTGGTATGATCGATCCCTTTCGCACAAAATGGAAACCTTGCGGCATAAGATGTCTGTCACCATAGATAAAGGCTGCCTACTTCAAAACCACATTCTCCTCTCCGAGTATATCGGAGAGTTCTCTTGTGACAAATTCAGATGCCATCAGCTTTATGCCGTTCAGCTTTATGTATTCTTTGGTCGATTTGTCATAGAAGATTATTTCGCACAGACCGTCACAGAATATATTTACAAGATTGAGTGCTTTCTTGAATTTCCGGTCGCTTTCATCGACCTTTTCAACTCTGAGATATATCTTGTGCGGAACATTTTGCTGTGGAAGTTGGAAAGGCGGTATCGGTGTCTGCGGTATATTTGGCGGTGGTGCTGTGTAGCAGCTTGGAAGATCATAAGCAGAGCTTCCTCCGACATGAAATCTTGTTTTTACAGTCGGTGTAGGCTTGTTTTGAAGCTGTTCCGATGCTTTATTGAATTTTTCATTGTCGGTGAGAGGGGTTATATTGCTTGCGAGCAGCTTCGGAGCTTCGTCTTCGCGTATCGAAAGCTGTCCTGCGATACACAGAGCCGAATCGTTTGTCAGATATACAGAACATTTTTCGAGCAGCTTTGAAAATACCACTACCTCGATCTCGGCAAAGTTGTCTTCGAGCGTGATAAAAGCCATTTGAGAATTGTTTTTTGTCATCTTTAACTGCTTATGTGACAAAGTTCCGCAGATGGTAATGTCCTGCTTGTCCGAGAAGCTGCCGACTTCATCATTTTCATCAGAAAATGCCTTTAGTATATCGGCTATCGGAGTCGGAGCAAGCTTTTTGATATTTTCTGAGTAATCATCGAGCAGCTGACCGGAGAAGCAGAGACCGGAGCATTCCTTTTCGGCTTTGAGCTTTTCGCGGAAGGATAATTCGGGAATGTCCGGATATTTGAAGGTGTCCGGACGTTCTTCGGTATCGAGCTGTGAAAACAGATCCATCTGTCCGACTATATTCGTTCGGCTTCGCTCCTGGTAATGATCGATTATCGATTCATAGGTCAAGAGCAGCTGACTTCGGTAAGTT
The DNA here is from genome assembly GCA_964603455.1 of uncultured Lachnospiraceae bacterium. Lineage (GTDB taxonomy): Bacteria > Bacillota > Clostridia > Oscillospirales > CAG-272 > Flemingiibacterium. The sequence continues at coordinate 4,544 of CAZRVL010000005.1, read as the reverse complement.
CCCAGACTGTCGAATGCGCCGGATTTTATCAAAGCCTCGATCTGACGCTTATTCATCTCACGCGAATACATACGCTCGATAAAATCCTCGAAGGAACGGAATTTTTGCTTTTTGCGTTCTTCAATTATGTGGTCTGCAAAGCCAGAGCCGAGATTTTTCAGAGCTAAGAAGCCGAATCTGATATACTGCTCGTTTTCGTTTCTGTAAGCATGAAAATACGGTGCGCTCTCGTTGATGTCGGGTGGGAGTATGCGTATACGGTATCTTGCGCATTCAGCGACATATTCTGCCGTTTTTGAGGCATTGCCCATGACCGATGTCATTAAAGCTGCCAAATATTCGCATGGATAGTGGCTTTTGAGATAAGCCGTTCTATATGCCAATACCGCATAAGCCGCCGCATGGCTCTTATTAAATGCGTAGCTGGCAAAGCTCGACATTTGATCGAATAATTTGTTTGCCGAGATTTCCGATATGCCGTTTTCAGCTGCACCCTTTACGAACACAGTCCGTTCCTTTTCCATTTCGGAGGTCTTTTTCTTTGCCATCATGCGCCTTACAAGATCTGCACGTCCGAGCGAATAGCCCGCCACAGTCCTGCATACCTGCATGACCTGCTCCTGATATACCATACAGCCGTATGTAACGTTAAGTATCGGAGCGATCAAGGGCGTTTCATAGACTATTTTTGACGGATCTTTTCTGTTCTCAATGAACCTTGGGATAGAGTCCATAGGTCCGGGGCGATAGAGCGATATTGCGGCGATGACATCTTCTATGCTGTCAGGCTTCAAATTTGTGAGCATCTGACGCATTCCGCCCGATTCGAGCTGAAATATTCCATCGGTGTTTCCGGCTGATATTAGATTATATGCTTTTTTGTCATCAAGCGGCATCGAATCGACCGAAAAATCCGGCTCGCTTTCGCGGATCTGACGCTCGGTGTCGGATATTATCGTAAGGTAGCGCAGAGCAAGAAAATCGAATTTCAAAAGTCCGAGCTTTGCCACGGTATCCATGTCGAACTGAGTCACGGGGATATTTCCGTTTACCGACAGCGGTACATATTCACTCACGGGACGGTCGGTTATGACTACTCCTGCGGCATGCGTCGATGAGTGACGCGGCATACCTTCGAGTGCTATTGAGGTGTCGATGAGTCGCTTTATCCGTTCGTCCGAATCGTACATTGAACGAAGCTCCTTGCTGACATCGAGTGCCGCCTTCAAGGTCATATCCATTTCACGCGGAATGCACTTTGCCACAATATCGACTTCATTATAGCTCATTCCGAGCGCACGCCCGACATCTCGCACGGCAACTCTTGCCGCCATAGTTCCGAAGGTTATTATCTGTGCGACATGATCTTCTCCGTAACGCCGTCTGACATATTCTATTACCTCATCGCGCCTGTCATAGCAGAAATCTATATCAAAATCCGGCATACTGACTCTTTCGGGATTCAGGAAACGCTCAAAGAGCAGATTGAATTTTAACGGATCTATATCAGTTATACCTATCAGGAATGCTACAAGACTTCCGGCACCTGAGCCTCGTCCGGGTCCTACCGGAATGCCGTTTGACTTTGCCCATCCGACAAAATCCTGTACGATGAGGAAATATTCGGCATATCCCATTTTTATTATGACCGAAAGCTCATAGTCTATGCGTTCCCGATATTCGCTCTCGCTGTGAAGCGAGAAGTCTATCCTGTTCGATTCTATGCGCTTTCGGAAGCCTTCGTATGCGAGTTTTTTGAGAAATTCCGTAGGCTCTGAGTTGTCATCCGGCTTAAATGCCGGAAGATACAGCTTTGAAAAGTCGAAATCGAAATTGCACTTTTCAGCTATTTTTGCCGTGTTTTCTATCGGGCTTCCAAGCTCCTCGTTGTCGAGATAGCCGAACAGACGGTGCATTTCCTCTGTGGTCTTATAGTAAAATTCATCGGTCTCAAAGCCTATCGGTCTGCCATCTGATATGACATTTCCGGTCTGAATGCAAAGAAGTACAGCCTGATTATCGGCATCCTGTCTTCTCAAATAATGTGCATCATTTGTTGCAACGAGAGGTATCTTAAGCTCACGCGACAGCTTGATTATTGAAGCGTTTACACGTTTTTGTTCATCTATACCGTGATCCTGAAGTTCAAGATAGTAGTTCTCGCCAAACAGCTCACGCATCTTTAAAGCGTGTTCACGCGCACGTTCGTAGTCACCTGCCTGTATAGCACGCGGAATATATCCGGCAAGGCAGGCAGATAAGGCGATAAGTCCCTCAGAATGCTCCGAAAGCAGCTCCATGTCTATTCTCGGCTTTGAATAAAAGCCTTCCGTGAAGGATCTTGTGACCATGTAGATGAGATTTCTGTAGCCTACATCATTCATGCACAAAAGTATCAAATGATAGCTTTGTATGTCCTCCGCGTGGTCTTTGTCGAATCTGGTGCGCTTTGCAAGATATACCTCGCATCCGATTATCGGTTTTATTCCTTCTTTTTTACAGGCTTCGTAAAACTGAACTGCGCCGTACATCACACCGTGATCGGTTATGGCACAGGCGGTATGTCCGCATTCCTTTGCACGCTTTGGTATCTCGGATATTCTGCATGCACCGTCAAGCAGACTGTATTCGCTGTGAAGATGAAGATGTACAAAATCCATGCTTGCTCCTTTCGGTCAATATCTGCGAAAAGGCGTTTTACAAAGATTTGTGGAAAACGCCTTTCTTGAAAATTTATTTTGTAGGTTTGAAGCTGTCCTTGAGAGTTACTGTGCGGTTGAAGGTGTTGGGCTTCTTGCTGTCCATGCAGAAGTAGCCGGTGCGGACGAACTGGAATTTTTCACCCGGCTTTGCGGTCTTGAGAGACGGCTCGAGCTTTGCGCGGAGAGTCTTTGCCGATTCGGGATTGAGGTAATCGGTGTATTCCTTGCCCTCGGGGAGCTTTGAGGAGTCCTCGAGCGTGAGCATATTCTCATAGAGGATGACATCGGCATCGATGCAGTCGGAGGCTGAGAGCCAGTGGATCGTTCCCTTTATTTTGCGTCCGTCGATCGGATTTCCGCAGCCCGACTCAAGGTCGGCGGTGACGTGTATCTCCTTGATGCTTCCGTCGGCATTTTTAACGATATCGCCGCACTTGACGATGTATGCACCCATGAGTCTGACCTCACCGTCCGGCTTCATTCTGAAGAACTTGGGAGGCGGTACCTCGGCAAAGTCCTCGGCATCGATATAAAGCTCACGTGTGAACTTTACCTTGCGGCTGCCCATTTCGGGGTGCTGCGGATGGTTCGGAAGCTCGAAGAATTCCTCGCGTCCCTCCTCGAAGTTATCGACTATAACCTTTATCGGATCGAGTACCGCAACTCTGCGCTCTGCTATGTCATTGAGCTCATCGCGTATGCACGCTTCGAGCATACGGATATCGACAAGGCTGTCCGCCTTCGAAACTCCGCACTTGGTTATAAAATCAACGATGGACGAGCCGGTGTAGCCGCGTCTTCTGAGTCCGCAGAGAGTGGGCATTCTTGGGTCATCCCAGCCATCGACCTTTCCGCTCTCGACCATCGAGCGAAGGAAACGCTTTGAAAGCACGGTGTTCGAAATCTTGAGGCGGGCAAATTCGATCTGACGCGGCTTGTGCGGAACGCTGACATTCTCGATAACCCAGTTGTAGAGCGGACGGTGTATCTCAAATTCAAGCGAGCAGAGCGAGTGGGTTATCCCCTCGAGAGCGTCCTGTATCGGATGAGCGAAGTCGTAGGTCGGGTATATGCACCATTTATTGCCCTGACGATGATGCTCGATGTGCTTTATACGATAAATTACCGGGTCACGCATCCAGAAGTTGCCCGATTCGAGATCGATCTTTGCGCGCAGCGAATACTTTCCATCGGGAAATTCGCCGTTTTTCATTCTCTCGAAAAGTTCGAGACTCTCCTCGATCGGACGGTCACGCCACGGGGATTTTGCCGGGTGAGTGAGGTCTCCGCGGTATTCCTCCATCTGGTCGGGGGTCAGCTCACAGACATATGCGAGTCCCTTTTTGATGAGCTCGACGGCATATTCGTAGTCCTTTTCGAAATAGTCCGAGCCGTAGAAGAAGCGGTCGTCCCAGTCAAAGCCGAGCCAGTGGATGTCCTCCTTTATGGCATCGACATATTCGGTGTCCTCCTTGGCGGGGTTGGTATCGTCCATGCGGAGATTGCAGAGACCGTTGTACTTTTTCGCGGTTCCGAAGTCTATGACCAGTGCCTTGCAGTGACCGATGTGCAGATAGCCGTTCGGTTCGGGCGGGAAGCGCGTGTGTACGGTTTCGGTCTTACCCTCGGCGATGTCCTCGTTTATAAATTCCTCAATGAAGTTTGATGCTTCTATCATTTGTTAATGACCATTCCCTTCCGCTCCGTTTGGGAGCTGTTTTCAGTTTTTTTCGATATAAGCCTTGATGCGCGCGACTACCTTTTCGCGTCCGAGTATCCTCATGACCTCGTACATATCGGGCGAGCTTGCCTTTCCGGTGACGGCAATGCGAAGGAACATAC
>CAZRVL010000004.1:0-67610 GCA_964603455.1 uncultured Lachnospiraceae bacterium | reverse complement strand
CATCCCTATTGCCGTAAGCGGCAATAGGGATGCTTTTCGGATACAGAGAAAATGAAAAACAGCCTTGAATACTCAAGGCTGTTTGTGGCGGAGAAGCAGAGATTCGAACTCTGGAGACCCTTTTAAGGCCTACACGATTTCCAATCGTGCGCCCTCGACCAACTAGGCGACTTCTCCATAGTCTGTTTATTACTTTGATATTATACCACATTTTTTCCTGTTTGTCAAGGGGTTTTTGAAAAAAAATCGAAATTTTACTTTTTGTCACATTCTGCCCTCTCGCAGTATTCGCCGGGAGTCATTTTCATGTACCTTTTGAACATCCTGTAAAAATGCTCATATGAATTGTAGCCAACATGATAACCTACGGTTGCTATATTCATATCGGTTGAGGTAAGCAGCACTGCCGCGGAATTTATCCGAGTTTCATTCAGTATATCGGTAAAAGTCCGACCGGTAGATCTTTGTATTAAACGGCACAGATGCGCTTTCGAATATCCTGACCATGCCGCCGCATCATCAAGTGTTATCTTTCTGTAATTTATCTGTATATATCCGATAAGTGCACCTATCGTGACTCCGTGGCTCATGTCGAGCTCTGTCTTGACATTTTCCATATTTTCGCGTACAAGACGGCAGAAAAGCTCTGTGAGCAGCGATTCACTGACTATACGGTAGTAATCCTTATGACCCATGAGCTCCGCATAAAGTTTTAATACTAGTTCTCTCGTAAGATTGTCGTTGCAGGTGTGAAACAGTATATACTTCCCTGTCTCACCACCAAAAAGCGACCGTCTGAAAAACTCAGACAAAATATTATTTTCGCTGAGCCATTCAAAAAATGTCCTTTCGAAGGTCGAGCATCTTATATAGTATTTTATCAAAACACATTCATCATTGAATATTTCTATATTGTGACTAACCTTTGGTGCGATCAACAAAAAATCGCCGTTTTCAACAGCTATGCTCTCATCGCCGACTGTTAAATTCCCGCTCCCCGCATAAATATAATTTAGCTGAAAGAAATTATGTGAATGCTCGATATGCGTGTCATATCTAAAATGACGCGCCACGCTTATACTCGAAGGATCACGGAAACCGCTTTTTTCGCTGTACAATTCGTCAAAATCCCACAGTGCATGGCGTATATTGCGATTCATTTCAAATAGCTGCTTTAAGAAGCCCTCTATCGGCAGAAATTCCGAAAGATACTCAGCAAGCTCATTAGGATCTGAATAGTCTATCGCTCGCTCACGGCAAATATGATTTTCGACCAGATCATCAAATTCCTTTTTTATATCCAAAGCACATCACCTCCAAAGATATGATTTATTATATCATACAAAAATCAGTATGTCAAGTTGTACGCAAAAATAAATCACTATGACGCAAAATTAAGTCATTGATTATCCATCCGTAATATGTTAGAATTAATATGTCTCATAAGTGAGAACATTAATCAAAAATAGGAGAAAAAACAATGAAAAGATCTCTTCTCGCTCTTCTCACAGCCGCACTTATCGGAACATCTCTTATCCTCCCTGCATCTGCGGCACAAAAATCCGCTGAATTCAAAGCTTCAAAGCTCACTACAGCACCAAAATTCGATGGTGTCATCTCTGAAAACGAATATGGTTCCGGGGATTTCATAAGCCTTACAGACTCTCGCTTGAATCCTCAGACCTGGGTCAGCGGTCATGCGATAGATCCCGACCTCAGTGTCAAATATAAGTTCGCATGGGATGACGAAAACCTTTATATGGCAGTTGAAGTAAAGGGAGACAAATCCCCGTCTCAGACAGCTGATGAAACAGCTGCATGGTTCTCAAAGGCTGACTGCATCCAGGTATTCATAAATCCTGAGTATAAGGTCACGAGCATGAGCCCAGTATGCTTCACCATTGGCTTTTCCGAAGACAAGATGCCGGTTGTATGGCGCAGTAAGCTCGGAGACGGCGTTATCGTAACTCCCGAATGTAAGGGCTATTCCACAAAGTATGCTGATAGCGGATACATTATGGAAGTTGCTATACCGTGGTCAACTGTCCTTGTCGATACATCTGCAATAACCACTTCAGACACGAAAATAGCCGAAGGAACTCAGCTCGGTCTTTCCTTCGTATATGCAGATGTCGGTGGGGTCGCTTCTTATGTTAAAACTGACGGAAACGGTTGGAACGGCAGTGACATCGGTGCAGCAATGCTCACACTCGGCGCAGCTGATAAGGTCGCCGTGAAGCCTACCGCAGCCGCACAGACTCCCGACCTTGTCGGACTTTCGATAGCCGCATTGATAATTTCGGCAGGTGCAGCATATACTGTATCGAAGCGCAGATAAACCAAACATATTTCCTTTCAAAAAAGAGATTTCCGAAGCAATATTTCGGAAATCTCTTTTTTGTTATTCGTTTATGCGTGTATTGACTCGATCGTTGATCATTTTTACCGTATCATCAAGTGAAGCCGAGCCGCTGAAATATGCGTCTGCCTCCTCATATATGATATTCAAAGTCTCGGTATCATCCGACCACAATATGCACTTCCCTGAGAATATTTTTCTGAATGCAGCAAACTTATCATCGGTAAATTCACTATATATCGCTGTGACATTTTGTGCATATGTGTAAGCACTCTGCTTCTTTGAATATTTTAAAAGAAATTCCAGTTCGCGATAAGATTCGTCAAGCACATACACTTAATCCTGTAGCTCATTCACGTAATTTTGGAAGAATATACCTGAAATTGAATACATTGCACTTCCGTCATCATATTCTGTAATGGTAACGGTCGAATGTGTTTCATCAAATATCCTAAGCAGAGCATTTGCCGACTCCCATGAACACAGAAAGCCCGGAATGTTTTTTATTTTACTCAATGCACTCCGGTCATCGGCAGAGATCTCAGAATACATACTTGTGTATTCATCGTTTTGATAGTCTATATAAGTTGAACAAACTCCCATGCCACCTCTATGTTGTTCGAATCCTTCGGTATTGCGAATTGCAGCGCTGCACCGCTCGTGTCTTCGCCGTGCGGCAGATCAAGCAAATCTCAGTGCGATTTTTGTATAACTTACCGGATCGTCCTGTCAAGTATTGTCGTGCTGTGCGGCAAAATATGTACCGATGTGATAGCCATCGCTTATTTTGTAGAGTATATCGGGTGACTTTCCGTTTACTATAAGCATCGGTATCCCGGCATTCGTGACTATCTCGGCTGCTCGGAGCTTCGTTATCATACCGCCGGTTCCGCGATCGGTTCCAGCACCACCCGCATATGACAATATCTTGTCATCTATCTTATCCACTCGTGTTATGAGTCTGGCATCCGGATTCGACCTCGGGTCTGAATCGTAAAGTCCTTCAATATCCGACATATTTATCAGTATGTCAGCCTTGCAGACCAGCGCAACATATGCCGAAAGCGTATCATTTCCTCCGAATTTCAACTCCTCGCTCGAAACCGAGTCATTCTCGTTTACTATCGGTATAACTCCGAGCTTTAAAAGCTCTCTGAATGTGTTTTCGACCGCCTCACGTCTGATCTCATCATCAATAACATCCTTCGTCATGAGTATCTGTGCAACAGTATGACCATACGCGGCGAACAAACGCTCATACACCTGCATAAGCTCTGCCTGTCCAACAGCGGCAAGTGCCTGCTTTTCTTCGGTAGATTCAGGTCTTCTGCCGAGCTGTACCTTAGAAATACCGGCAGCGACTGCTCCGGAGCTTACCAAAACGACCTCATGCCCCTCATTCTTAAAATCCGCCAATGTCCTTACCAGAGTTTCCATCCTGCGAAGATTCAAATTTCCGCTCGAATGAGTCAATGTGTTCGAACCGATCTTTACAACTATCCTTGCCTGCTTTTCCAAAATGCTCATTTTTTAATTAATCTCCTTGCGATCCTGCGGGAATAAGTTATATTTTTGTTAACATTCCGCTATGTGTGTTTTCAAAATCAAAAATTTGCGGTATAATATTATAATAAGAATCACGCTTACTATATATTATACATTGTACAGCGGAAAATTGCAAGAGAAAAATTAAAAAAATCGAGTAAAACATGAAAAAAAATTATCCCGAGCTCCTTGCACCGGCAGGAACTCCCGAAGCTCTGAAAGCCGCTGTAGCGGCAGGCGCAGACGCGGTATATTTCGGCACGTCTGCCTTCAATGCGCGGATGAACGCAAAAAATTTCGCAGGTGATACACTTTCTGAAGCGATAAAGCTTTGCAAGGATGCAGGCGTAAAAACAAATATCACTATGAATACCCTCGTCCACACACGTGAAATGTATGAGCTTTTAAAAACAGTAGAAGAACTTTACACGCTTGGCGCGGACGCACTCATAGTTGCCGATCTCGGCGCAGCCTCCCTGATACATAAATATTTTCCGAAGCTTGAGTTGCACGCAAGCACTCAGGTCGCAGGACATAATTCCTTTGCCGCCTGTGAGATTCAAAAACTCGGCTTTTCGAGAATGGTCGCCGCACGCGAGCTTTCGCTTGATGACATATCGATTCTATGCGAAAGATCGCCTATTGAAACCGAAATATTCATACACGGAGCGATCTGTGTTTCACAATCAGGTCAATGTCTGGCAAGCTCAATGATCGGCGGACGCAGCGGAAACCGAGGAGAATGCGCTCAGCCCTGTCGTCTTCAATATCAAACGGATACAGGCAAAAAAAGCTATGCGCTCAGCCTAAAGGATATTTGCCTTGCAGAGCACATTCCCGAAATTTTAAAGTTGAAAATCGCATCGCTGAAAATCGAGGGACGAATGAAATCACCGGAATACGTATATGGCGTAACATCAGTTTACAGAAAGCTCATAGACGAAAATCGTTCGGCAACTCCGGATGAAATAGAGACACTTCGCAGAATATTTTCAAGAAGCGGTTTTACAGACGGATATTTCACAAAAAAAATCAATAAATCCATGCTCGGCATTCGCACAGAATCCGATAAACAGGCAACAAAATCAAATCGATCCGAAAAAACAGCCTTGCCTGATTACAAAAAGCTGATAGCCGCAAGGATTGAGAAAAATCGAAAGTCGTCACTTAACGAGATCGATATTTCGGCAGAAATAAAAGCCGATATTCCGATGAAGCTAACGATGTCATGCGGTGATATTCAGATAAATCTGTTTGGTCAAATACCCGAAAAAGCCGAAAAATGTCCGCTTACGGCAGAATCAGTAACCGAAAAACTCACAAAACTCGGCGGAACAAGCTTTAAGCCCGGTAAAGTCAATATTGATATTGAAGACGGTCTTATAATTCCGGTATCTGTATTGAATCGTCTGCGGCGCGAAGCTGTTGAAGTATTAGAAAGCAGGCTGTTGATTGAAAATTTAACCATTGATCGTGAATACATTTCATTGCCTAAAGTGCTTGAATCGCCGACAATTCCAAAGTTTAAGCCATTAAAGACTGCGCGGATTGAATTTCCGAAAAATGCCGATATACCTGAAAATTCGGGATTTAACATTATTTTTGTGCCACTTGAAAAACTTGAGCGTGGTACTTATGCAAATGGAGTAATACTTCCGCCTGTAATATTTGATTCAGAAATTGCCGAAGTTGAAACGCTTTTGCAAAAAGCAAAAAATGCAGAAATACAGCATGCACTTGTATCCAATATCGGTCATATAGCTTTGGCGAAAAAATACGGATTTAACATTCATGGCGATTTCAGACTCAATATTTACAATAGTTGGACTATCGACAGTCTTATTTCCTTAGGTTTTGAAGATTTCATAGCATCCCCTGAATTAACACTTCCTCAGCTGCGTGACCTAAATATCTCAGCGGTAGTTTACGGAAAAATACCGCTTATGACACTCGAAAAATGCTGCATACGCGATATATATTCGTGCGATCAATGCCAAAAACGAGGTTTTCTACCGCTTATAGATCGAACCAATACAGAATTTCCAATGACTCGCGCATGGAAGCACCGCAATATTATATATAACAGTGTACCTATATACATGGCAGATCGCAAGAGCGAACTTTCGCAGATAAATGGTATGCATTATATATTCACAAATGAAAGCATTTCTGACATTGTAAATGCTTACGACAATTGTATTCCCCCCAATACATCAGTCAGGCGAATAAAGAATTAAAAAAGAAGGGAACTTTGCTTTTTTGGCAAACGTTACGGTAGTAAAATTAATGATAAATGTAAAAATTAAAGTACTTCGCGATGATGTTCAAATCCCATCATATGCAACAGAAGGCTCGGCAGCGGTTGACCTGAGATATTCGGGTGACGAGCCAATAAAAATATCGCCAAATGAGCGCAAGTTAATTCCGACCGGCATTGCAATAGCCCCAGAAACCTCGGATGTTGTCGCAATACTTTGTGCCAGAAGCGGGCTTGCCTCTAAGCGTGGATTGACGCTTTCGAACGGAATCGGAGTAATCGACAGTGATTATCGTGGTGAGATTTGCGCCGCAATGATAAATCATGGAGATACAGAAATCATTTTAGAACCGTGTGAAAGAATTGCACAACTGATGTTCATTCCGGTGCTGACTGCAAATTTCATAAAATCGGATGAGCTTGACGAGACTATACGCGGAGCAGGTGGTTTCGGCTCAACAGGAACAAAGTAAAATGTCACACAGTAAAGCGTACAATATATTTCTTGTACTTATCGGAATAGTTCTCGGAAGTTTTGTTGCATACATCTGCAAAGACATACAAATGCTTTCCTGGATGTCATATGGAATAAAGTTTGGGCTTGAATCTCCCCTTGTTCTAAATCTCGGAATAATGAGTCTGACTTTGGGAATAAGCATTGATTTGACGCTTTCAACCGTGATATTTGTGATTCTTTCAATGTTGATTGGAAGAGCAATCGCAAGATGATATATAGCATACATTTTAATAGGAATTCAATGGAAAAGAAAATAATATTAGCTTCTGCATCTCCGCGCAGGCGTGAATTGATGCAGCAAATGGGACTCGAATTTGAAGTTATAACTTCAGACTGTGATGAAAATATCGGTATCTGTTCACCAGATGAAATGGTCAGGGAACTGTCAAAAAGAAAAGCAGTCGCCGTTGCAAAAAAGCTCGATTATCCATCAATAGTCATCGGAGCCGACACGATAGTTTCGGAGAGCAACCGCATACTCGGAAAGCCAAATGACTCCGAAGACGCAGTCAATACATTGCTCTCACTCTCAGGAAAAACGCATTCGGTTTTTACCGGAATGACCGTAACCGACAAGGTGAAGACGATCACCGAGGTTGTTGAAACAAAAATAACTTTTTCGGAACTTACAAGAGCCGAAGCCGAAGCATATGTAGCTACCAAAGAACCGATGGATAAGGCGGGCTCTTACGGCATTCAAGGAATCGGGGGTGTATTTATCGAGCGGATCGATGGAGATTATTATAGCACAGTTGGACTTCCGATATGCGCACTCAGAAAAATTTTAAATTCATTTTGAATCCAACGCACAATTTGTCAAATCCAAGAGTAAGGAGGTGCAGTTCGCATGCAATACAGTTTTGATTCTTCTGTAGATTGTTTGTCGGGGGTTGGTACATCACGTGTGAAATACTTGTCAAAGCTTGGAATACATACCATTAAGCAATTGTTATATCATTTTCCACGCGGATATCAATTTCGTGGCAATGTAAAAAAGATTTCAGAAGCCGTGCCAAATGAAACCGCATCATTCATACTTACAATCGCGGCAGAGCCATCGGTTTCGACATTAAAGCGCGGAATGACTTTAATAAAAGTTCGTGCATTCGATGATAGTGGATCTTGCGAATTGATATTTTTCAATCAGCAATATTTGAAAGAAATTCTTTGTGTTGGAGTCGAATTTAGATTTTTTGGAAAATTGACGCATGAACGCGGAAAAAACATTTTATCATCCCCGATAGTTGAACAAATATCGCCCGGAATTGTTCTCCCGAATTTGGTCGCTGTTTATCCATTAACAGCGGGATTGACTCAAAAATTCATGTCACACCTTGTAGAAACTGCGCTGAACGGCGTCCTTTCAAAAGGTACAAATTCGCAAAATATTCCATTTGAAACTTTGCCTACCAATGTTATAGAAGAGAACAATTTATGCTCACTCGCGTGGGCTCTAAAAAATATCCATTTTCCAACAGATTTCGAGGCATTGAACATCGCAAAGCGAAGATTGATATTCGAGGAACTATACAATTTCTCATTGGGTATCGCAAATTTAAAAAACGATCAAATTCGAACCGCACCCAAAATGCAAGAAACCGATATTTCACAATTGATTTCGAACGTGCCATTTGTCCTGACAGAAGCTCAAAAGCGTGCAATTGATTCAATAATATCTGATATGTCAGTAGATGTTCCAATGCGTCGTTTAATTGCTGGAGATGTCGGAAGTGGAAAAACCATCGTTGCCGCTGCCGCCGCGTTTATAGCAGTGCAAAACAATTTTCAAACCGCGATTATGGCGCCAACAGAGATACTCGCCACACAGCATTTTTCGGATTTAGAGCCACTTTTCGCAGATTTGGGATTTAAAGTTGAACTGTTGACCGGTTCGGTCAAACCCCAAAAACGAAAAAATATTCTTGCAAAGCTTGCAAACGGTGATATTAACATAATAATAGGCACGCACGCTCTAATATCTGATGATGTAAAATTCAATTCACTCGGGCTTGTAATTTGTGATGAGCAACACAGATTTGGTGTAGGTCAACGCGAATCATTGATCTCAAAAGCTACAGATGAAGTGCATACTATCCATCAGCTCGCAATGTCAGCAACTCCAATTCCACGTACATTGGCAATGTTTCTATATGGAGATCTCAATATGTCTATATTGGATGAGCTGCCGCCGGGTAGACAACTCGTAAAAACTTTTTTGGTAAATGAGTCGTATCGTATGCGATTGAACTCATTTATTCAAAAACAGCATGACGAAGGTCATCAAACATATGTAGTCTGTCCAGCGGTAGATGAACCAGAATCAGGTGAAGTATCGCAGAAAGATATTCATATGTTGGATTTCGAAGCCGTTCCTAAAACTGCTCCAAAATCCGCAATTGTATGGTGCGAGGAGTTAAAGAAACAATTGCCGGGTTTGAGAATTGAATGTGTTCACGGTAAAATGAAATCGGAATTAAAAGACGATATAATGCACCGATTTGCCACATGTGAATTGGATGTTTTGGTTTCAACAACCGTTATAGAAGTTGGAGTCAATGTGCCAAACGCAACTTTAATGATCATTGAAAACGCTGAAAGATTCGGATTGTCACAGCTGCACCAGCTCAGAGGACGTGTTGGACGCGGCAAATTCGCATCAAACTGCGTTTTGGTATCCGATTGTCCGTTTGGATCGAAAGCTGAAAAGCGGCTCAATATCATGCGAACGATTTACGATGGATTTAAAATCGCAGAGCTAGATTTGGCCGAACGTGGACCTGGAGATTTCATTCCAATCGGTGATGGGGATATTAAACAGCACGGAATCCCAAAATTTAAGCTTGCCAATTTGTGTGAAGATATGGAATTATTTGAATCCGCAATCCGCGCAGCGAAAAAATCATTAAATGGTGTTACTTCAGCATCGGAATAGGAGAAATCAAGTGAATCAACCACTCGCCGACCGCATAAGACCGACAAATTTCGATGATATGGTCGGTCAACAAAAGTTAGTCGGAAAAAATGGCATTCTCCGAAAAATGGTCGAATCGGGTCATATCACAAATATGATATTTTTCGGACCGCCCGGGACAGGAAAAACAACGGCGGCAAACATAATAGCTGAACACTCCGGCATGACATTACGGCGTTTAAATGCTACAACTGCGTCACTTTCTGACGTGAAATCAATAATTGATGAAACCGTAACCATGTTCGGCAGCAATGGAATATTACTATACCTTGATGAGATACAATATTTCAATAAAAAGCAGCAGCAATCGCTGTTGGAATATATCGAAGATGGGCGTATCACTCTCATAGCTTCGACAACCGAGAATCCATATTTTTATGTATACAACGCTATCATTTCGCGTTCCGCAGTATTTGAATTTACGCCGATTCTGTCGTCCGACATTATTCCGGCACTGTTGCGCGCATTAAATCTGCTTAATAGTTCCAGTCAAATCGCAAGCGATCAAAATGCAGTTACGATTGCAGACGATGCACTGAATTATCTTTCGAATTGTGCATCCGGTGATGTTCGAAAGGGCATAGGATTGCTTGAAAACGCATTTTATCTTGCACAAGCCGAAGGCAATCGAGTAACAAAGAAAATTTTGGATGATTTAACTCCAAAAGTTTTGGGAAATTTCGATCGTGCAGGCGATGTTCACTATGATTTGTTGTCTTGCCTTCAAAAATCAATCCGCGGCTCAGATCCAGATGCTGCCGTATTTTATCTTGCAAAAATTCTCGAAGGCGGAGACTTAATTTCGGCTTGTCGAAGGCTTCAGGTTATCGCAAGTGAGGACATCGGATTGGCATATCCAATGGCAGCTGTCATAGTAAAATCATGCGTAGACAGCGCGCGAGAACTCGGACTGCCAGAGGCCAGAATTCCATTAGCAAACGCAGCCATAATGCTTGCAACTGCGCCAAAATCCAATACCGCATATTCTGCGATGAACAGCGCGTTAGCCGATATATCCGCGGGGAAGGGACAAAATGTTCCAAAGCATTTGCGCAGTCCGCGTTTTGAAGGGTATAAATATCCGCATGATTATCCAAACGATTGGGTCAAGCAGCAATATCTGCCGGACGATTTAATAAATGTCAATTATTACAAATTTGGCACAAACAAGACCGAGCAGGCTGCAAAACAGTATTGGGATAAAATCAAAGAAAAATAGTGTGCAATTTATATTTAGGAGGTAGTGATAGTAAATTATGAAAATCGTTCAAATCGGACATGCCGGGCATTGTGCTTACGCATACCCAGGGATAGTGGCACATGAATTGGATTTCTGTGGAATTTCTTCCGGAAATTTTGGGCTCGAAGCCGAAGGAATGCCCAATTTTTGCAGCAGTCTGCATGAAAAGGGATTGTCGCCGAAACTATATAAAAGTTGGAAAGAAATGTTAGCTGTTGAACAGCCAGATATAGTGATAGTTGATTCGTGGTTTACAGACCACGGAAATATCGTTCTTTATGCTTTGGAACATGGTATAAACGTTTTTTGCGATAAACCCGTTGCTACAGATTTCGAAACACTTGCTAAAATTTCCAAATGCAACCGAGCAACACTCGCCGCGATGTTTGATATGCGAGTCAATCCGGCATTCAAAGCAGCAAAATCAGCAATCGCGCAAGGGAAAATTGGAACGATACGTATGATGGATTCAAGAAAGTCATATCGTCTCGGAAAAAGACCTACATTTTATTCTTCGCGTGAAACATACTGCGGCATAATTCCATGGGTTGCAATCCATGCTATCGATTGGATGAAATGGATCTCCGGTGAGAATTATACAAGTCTCGGTAGCGCATTCATTTCTCGCATTGAAAATGGCGGTAACGGCGATATGGACATCACTTCTGCCGCACAATTTCTTATGACAAATGATGTTATTGCAACGGTTACAGCCGATATGTACCGTCCAAGCATCGCGCCGACGCACGGTGATGATCGTCTCAGAGTTGTTGGAACAAAAGGCATAGTTGAAATAACCGATGGTAAAGCGACATTGATTTCAGACGAAACTAATGAGGTATCGATTCTGCCAAATGAACCTGCCGGTGATATATTCGAAGATTTTTTAGAGCAGATCTCCGGGAAATCGAACCATTTAACGAAGGAATCGTGCGTAGAATCTACATACTGGGCATTGAAGGCTGATGAAGCAGCCGTAAATAATCTAAAGAACAGGCAGGTGCCAAATTAAATGATGATTCAACAGCGTGCATTTAATTGTTCTTTTCGAATTTTAACCATCGGCGACGTTGTCAGCCCACTTGCAGTGAAGCATCTTTCCACACATCTGTGGAAATTCAGAAAAGAAAATCAGATCGATATGGTTATCTGTAATGCAGAAAACGCAGCAATCGGCAATGGATTAGACCCACAAAGCGCAGAATCTTTGCTAAAATCCGGGTGCGATGTTCTGACCGGCGGAAATCATATATTTAAGAAAAAAGAGATTCGCGATTACATCGAAAACAGTAATTATCTCATACGCCCGGCGAATTATCCATCAGATACCCCTGGAAACGGTTACACAATAATAAACATAACTGGATTTCAAGTTTTGGTAATAAACATTCTCGGCACGATTTATATGGAGTCTATGGCTTGTCCGTTCGCAACAGTTGAACGAATACTAGAACGCGAAAAAGGGCGCTATGATTTTTCGATTTTAGACATTCACGCCGAAGCAACAAGTGAAAAATTAGCATTGGCGAGATATTTCGATGGTAAAATTTCCTGTATTTTCGGCACTCATACACACGTTCAAACCGCAGATGAGCAGATTCTTCCTCGAAAAAGCGGGTACATCACAGATCTCGGAATGACAGGTACGGAAAATAGTATTCTGGGTGTTCGCTCCGAGATAATAATCGAAAAACTTCGTACAAAACTTCCGGTAAAATTCGAATTTGCAGACGGAGAGATCAAGGCACATGGTGCAATTTTCGATCTCGACAGTTCCGGAAACTGTATCTCTGTAAAACGTGTATTTTTTTAAAATCAATCCGCCAATTGCATACATTTGACTTGGCAAAAGTAAGGTAATCACATGAAATTATATCCAATAGGACACACATTAAAACTCATAGTAAGCCGTTTTGAGGCGGAAGCCAATCGTGCTTTAAAACCGCTCGGCTTGACAGCCTCGCAAGCTCAGCTTCTAATAATTTTAAATAATTCCACCGACACGCTTCTGCCTCAGAAAAAACTTGAAGCGGCAATCGGGCTATCGCAGGCAACTGTAGCCGGAATCGTATCAAGACTCGCAGCGAAAAAACTAATAACGCTCTCACGCGACGGCGAGGATAGGCGAATACAGCTTGTCGCGATAACACCTGCCGGCATCAAGTGCTGTTCAAAGGCGTTTGACATTATGAAAGCAGCCGAAGAAAAAGTCGTTTCCGAACTCACCTTTGAAGATCGCGAAATAATTTCGGAAATGTTTTCATTTACAGATTGACAGTATACGTTTAATCTACATCTTCCGAATTGTTTGTGCTATGCTCACACAGTTTAAAAAGCTGACACTTCTCGCATTTTGGGCTTCTCGCCGTGCAGACATCCCGTCCAAAGCTCACGATCCTGTGACAAAAATCCGAGGACTTTTCCGGTTCTATGATCGGGACGAGAATTTTTTCGACTTTCACCGGGTCTTTCAAACTTTCAGGATAAAATCCAAGTCGTCCACAGATCCTTATACAATGAGTATCCGCGACTATCGCAGGCTTTTTATAAATATCTCCGAGAAGCAGATTGGCAATTTTTCTTCCAACTCCAGGCAGTTTCAAAAGTTCATCCATGCTGTCTGGAATCTTGCCGTTGTAATCGTCTATTACCATTTTGCAAGCATCGCGAATATTTTTAGCCTTAGTCCGATATAATCCGCAGGGGCGCACTATTTCTTCGAGCTTGGAAAGATCGCAAGCTGCAATCGATTCAATCGTTGGAAATTTCGCGAACAGCTCCCGGCAAACGATGTTTACTCGTGCATCGGTACACTGTGCCGAAAGTCTTCCCATTATCAACAGCTTCCATCCCTCTCCATCGGATTCAAGCGCGCATTGCGCCTGCGGATATATCTTTTCAAGCTCTGCCACAATGGCAGCAGCTTTTTCTTTTGTAATCATCTTTTAGACCTCACGTTTTAATTTAATCAAAACATATTATATCACACTCCTCTTGATTTGTCAACTTGGATTTATATTTTTAAGATAAATTGCATACGATTTATATTGAAAAAATCGAGCACAGTTGATGCTTGCGAACATTATTCGTCTCTGTTCACGCTTTCATCGGCATCACATACCTTTATAAGCACCGAGGTCATATCATCACTTCTCGGATTATTCAGCGCAGCTCCGTCCAATATTTTCTCCGCCATGAGATGAAGATCATCTATCCACTCATATGTCAGCATATTCGCCAGCCATACGCCGTCTTCAAGCGATTGCGCAACTCCGTCGCTTAGCATAATTATAACATCTCCGCTCTCAAGATCAAATTTTATCTGCTCTGCATCGAGCGCAGGCATAATGCCTATCGGCACAGTCTTGGATTGAAGCTTATATAAATTACCATTTCTCAAAACAAACGATGGTGCAGCACCGCTTTTTACAAATGCCGCCTTTCCGGACAACAGATCTATCTCAACAAGATCAATAGTCGCAGAGCATTCTCCCGGACGGCTGCGTAAAAATCCATGAAGCATTTCAAGCGTGATCGCTTTGCCGTTTCCACCCGTCAAAAGTTGCTCGGCAAATACACCACACAGCTTAGATGTCAATGCGGCTTCTCGTCCGCTCCCCATTCCATCCGAGATCATCGAATAAAAATAATCCTCACGGGTCTCGAAATTCAAGGCTGTGTCTCCGTTCGCGCTCTCACTTTCACGCACATTTGTAGCCTGTGCGCATTCGACACAATATCGCCGCGCAGCTGACATCGACAGCTCCACCTTGTCTCCATCGATATTAAAGCTCGGACGGATCAGCTTAGTATGCAGAATATTCTCGGTCATTTTGCGTATCTCGTCCGCTCCGAGTCTCAATCCGGCAAGCTCTACACCGCTTATATACACCTGCTTTCTTCTTGCGCCCCAGCAAAGCACTCTCGCGTGTGGCATATCCATATATTTCAAAGAACGCCGAAGCTTCTCGGTCAGCTCGGTATCCACACGATATTCCGCATCGTTTTCGGCAATTGAATCTGCCAGCAGCTTTGACAAAGATTCATAATCTATAGCGAAAGCCTCTGTCTTATCATTTTTGATCAGATTTTCAACCAGTTCGGCAGTTTTCCTATCAATATCCGAAATTATATGATCGATATTATAGCATCTCTCTCGCAGCCATCCCGGAACAGAATCCGCCTCTACACGACCGGTCTTATAAAGCCCGGTCGTGATCTTTGCTCTCGCATCAAGCGAAGATGTACACTCCCTCTCAAGGCAAAGAGATGACAGTGAACATCTGCTGCAATGATCGTCAAATGCAGCATCACATATCTGCTTAAGATCAATTATTCCGGGTCTTCTCAATCTGTCAGAAAGCGTATATATTATATCCGAAAGTCTCCCAAGCGCACCCGAAAGCGAATTCATCCTAAGCAAGGTATCAGCCTGCTTTTTCTCAAGTATCACAGCTTCATTATCCTCCATTAACGGATCAGATTGAGCAAATATCGGAGCTTTTGGCAGCAATCCATAATACGATAACGGCATAAAAACAGTCACCGTCCCCAAGGTATCCGGCAACACAGATCTGAGAGCTTCAAAGCCTTCATTGGAAAGCCCAAGCATCAGTGGAAC
Source organism: uncultured Lachnospiraceae bacterium (assembly GCA_964603455.1). Taxonomy (GTDB): domain Bacteria; phylum Bacillota; class Clostridia; order Oscillospirales; family CAG-272; genus Flemingiibacterium. The sequence goes on along the minus strand of CAZRVL010000004.1, from coordinate 52,100 downwards.
TATAGCTCCGGCAGCGGCAGCAACAGCCTTTGAAAATCTCCACAAAAGCCCCACAGCCAGCCCACCGCAGGCAAAAAGTGCAGGATCTGATCCGGATACCAAACCTCCGACAAGTCCAACGGCGCATCCTCTAAGCGCACCCTCGATGCCGCCGGATGAAGCTGCCCAAAATGCCGTTCCGAGCGAAGCTAAGAATGACGGAGAGAATCCAAATACCGTGTATCCTCGCAACGAATAGATCAACATAAGTACAAACGTGACGATCCCGACCGATCTCTTGGCAAAATATTTCTCGTTATCACAAAAAAGCAGCGAAAGTCCGAATGTCAATACAGGGCAGAGAAGTGTTCCTACAAGAAGTCCGAAAAGATCATAATACAGAAAGCCGCCGGATATGAGCCTGAACAATCCAAAGGCAAATGCAGTTATAGCTGATACAGCAGACCTTACAAGCAATGATTCCTTAAAGAGCACCGATTTTTTGTCAAACAGCGCATATAATAACGATTTCGGCTTTATTTCATCTGAGGACAAGATTGCAGAAGCAGCCGCTCTCAGCATTATGCCAACAGTATATGTGATCAAAAGTGCCGCAGCATATCCCTTTGAAAAAAGCGAAGACACGATAAGTCCCATATATACCGGCACAGCCATTCTGTCTATGGCTGCGAGCAGCGAGATACCAAGCGGATAACAACCGAACATCCCCTGTGCCAAGCCAAAAAGCAGTGCCACCGCTGCCATAGCGGCATTCTTTAAAATTGTCATCGGATGTACCGATACTCCGATCTCTTCTTTTTTGCCCGAAGGCACAGTCATATTTTTCCCGATTGCCATTTTTTATTTCCTCTCGATCCTTGAATTTCCGCATTCATTTCATGCTATGCGGTTTGTGAAGATATTATACCATATTTCCAAAAAAAGGTATGTCGTTTAATGTATGGACTTTAGTATCGGGAAATATCGGGAATGACAAATCCTGACGATTTAAGCACATCAAATCGCAAACTGCGTCGTGCCATCCTTATATTTTGAGCCGATTCACGAAATAAATTTTAAAAATTCAATAATTATACAGGATTTACTATTGCTTTTTCCCCCTCAAGTGTGGTATAATATTATTATAGATCGATTCCGCCAATCGACCGGCGTTGAATAAGCATCTAAAATAACAAGCGGAGCATCACCGCAGACAATTTCCGATCAAGGAGAAATTTTCATGTACAAAATAGTAAACAAAAAGCCACTGAATCCCACCGTCACAATGATGGATATAGAAGCACCGCTCGTTGCGGCAAAAGCGCAGCCGGGACAGTTCATAATCCTGAGAGTTGATGAAGATGGCGAACGCATCCCATTGACGATCGCAGGCTATGACAGAGCCGCCGGAACTGTAAAAATAATATTCCAGATAGTAGGAGCTACAACACTTAAGCTCAATCACAAGGAAGCCGGCGAATACATCAGTGATTTTGTCGGTCCTCTCGGAACAGCTACCGAGCTTGAAGGACTCAAAAAAGTCTGCATAGTCGGCGGAGGTGTCGGATGTGCGATAGCTCTCCCGATAGCCGAAGCACTTCATGAAATGGGATGTGAGGTCACATCCGTAATAGGCTTCAGAAATAAAGACCTGCTTATCCTCGAGGACGAATTTAAAAAAGCCTCTACAAAGCTCTTTGTAATGACCGATGACGGCTCTTACGGAAGACAGGGAAATGTATGTCTGCCGCTCAACGAAATGTTCGAAGCAGGTGAAAAATTCGATAAAGTCATAACGATAGGTCCGCTCATCATGATGAAATTCGTCGTTGAAGCGGTACGACCGACAAATATACCCTGCATAGTATCTATGAACCCCATAATGATCGATGGCACCGGAATGTGCGGCGGATGCCGTCTTATAGTCGGCGGAAAAACAAAATTCGCCTGCGTAGACGGTCCGGATTTCGATGGATATGAAGTCGATTTTGACTCGGCAATGGAGCGCGGAACTATGTACCGCGATTTCGAACGCCACGCATACGAAGAAACCTGCAATCTCTTCAACAAACAGTAATCAACCGTCGAAAGGAAAATCAACCATGCCGAATATGTCAAATAAAAAGAACCCTATGCCCTCTCAGGAGCCCGAGGTAAGAGCTCATAACTTCAAGGAAGTCGCACTCGGATATACCGAAGAAACTGCTCTCGATGAAGCTATGCGCTGCCTCAACTGCAAAAATATGCCCTGCGTTACCGGATGTCCGGTAAACATCCATATTCCCGAATTTATCGCAAAGATCAAAGAAGGCGATTTTGAGGGCGCATATCAGATAATATCCAAAACTTCGACCCTTCCTGCGGTATGCGGAAGAGTCTGCCCGCAGGAAACACAGTGCGAATCAAAGTGTGTCCGCGGCTTGAAAGGCGAGCCTGTGGGTATCGGACGACTCGAACGCTTCGTTGCCGACTGGCATAATGCACATTCGGGTGAAGCTCCGAAATGCGAAGCTCCGAACGGACACAAGGTAGCTGTCGTAGGCTCAGGTCCTTCCGGTCTCACCTGTGCCGGAGACCTCGCAAAGAAGGGCTACAAGGTCACGGTATTCGAAGCTCTCCATACTGCCGGCGGTGTTCTCGTATACGGTATCCCCGAATTCAGACTTCCCAAAACAATAGTTCAGAAGGAAGTCGATAACCTCAAAGCAATGGGTGTTGATGTCGAAACAAATATCGTCATCGGCAAAACTCTCACGGTAGACGAACTTTTCGAACGTGGATATGAAGCTGTATTCATCGGATCCGGCGCAGGTCTTCCGAACTTCATGAATATCCCCGGCGAAAGCCTCAAGGGAGTATACTCCGCAAACGAATTTCTCACTCGTTCGAACCTTATGAAGGCATACCGCGATGATCCGGTAACTCCTATATCAAAGGGCGGTAAGGTCGCTGTAGTCGGTGGCGGAAACGTTGCTATGGACGCTGCCAGAACGGCTCTGAGACTTGGCGCAGAGAAGGTGTACATCATCTACCGCCGCTCGATGGAAGAGCTTCCTGCACGCCGTGAAGAGGTCGAGCATGCTATCGAAGAGGGTATCGAATTTAAGCTTCTCAATAACCCTGTCGAGATCCTCGGCTACCACAATCCCGATGACAAGCGTGATCCGAAGAACGGTCGTGTTACCGGAATAAAGTGCATCAGAATGGAGCTTGGTGAACCCGATGAGCGCGGAAGACGCAGTCCTATCCCGGTAGAGGGAAGTGAATTCGTCATTGATGTCGATACTGTAATAATGTCTATCGGTACATCCCCGAATCCGCTCATAAAATCGACTACCGCAGGACTCGAAGTAAATCGCCGCGGCGGAATCATAGTCGAAGAAGCTACCGGTGCGACCACTCGCGAAGGCGTATATGCCGGAGGAGATGCAGTTACCGGAGCAGCAACAGTCATTTCCGCTATGGGTGCCGGAAAGGTTGCCGCAAAAGCAATAGACGAAGCATTATCCAAATAATTAAAATATCGGGCAGCGGATTGATTTTCGCTGTCCGATATTTTTTAGTATTAACTTAAGATAAACCTCGATCGGTAACATACACATCCTTGCGCATGGCATATTTCCCTTATTTTCAAAGCAGTAAATTATAAAATACGTCTTATCACCAATATGACTATCTTCCATAATTTATTTGTAAAAATCATCAAAACAAATATGATGCCGCTTGAAAATATAAACTCTTGATCGCAGCTTTTATGCTTTTGCGATCCCCTAAATATACCACATAACTTAAATAATGAGGATTATTTATATGATGAATTTTGCAAAGATCTTTTCAATGTCTCCCACCTGACGTTGAACCTTCGTATGCCGAGAAAGTTTATCTTATCGACACCTATATTATACATCATTTTCCGAAAAAAATCAATTCTCAACTGTACCAAATTTTTGTCGAATGTTGACTAATCAAAAAAAGTCGGTCAAGTACTGACCGACTTTTCCAATATTTTAAGCAAGTGCTGCTCCCAAATTCTCGCACGCCGCAATAGCATCGTCATCAGGCGCATCATTGCATATCACAAAATCACACGCCATTACTGCACCGTCTCCAATGCAGCGTTCCTCCCAGTTTCTCATCCATTCGCCGTCACCCCAGCCGTATGAGCCGAACAGTGCGATCTTCTTGCCTGCCAGCTTAGCTTCGCAGCCTTCGAACATCGGCGCAAATTCGCCCTCCTCAAGCTCCTCAGAGCCCATAGACGGGCATCCGAAAGCTATTGCATCATACGAATCGATCATTGAATCATCAAATTCCGGAGCAGTCAATAAAACTGTCTCGGCACCTGCTTTTTTTGCACCGTCTGCTACGGCATTTGCCATTGATTCCGTGTTTCCTGTTCCACTCCAATATACTACAGCGATCTTACTCATGATTACTACAACCTTTCAAAAAATAAATATTTATGTCATGCAGGATTTCTGCGTGATATACTTGATACAGCAAGCCGTTCGAGCGTCTTTCCGTCAGCCCACTGCCGACTGTAAACATCTGTGCACTTCTTGTACTGCTCAAAGAGCCTGAGTGCCGATTCAACATTCCCGTAAACTTTCCACAGACCTGTGTATTTACAGCTCCCGGGCTTGTTTTCTATAAAACCCGACACATCCTCGGGCGGATACCCCAAAAACAATCCTATCTCATGCGGAAACTCCTCAGATTCACGTAAGCGCGACATAAGATGTATGATACATCCATCGGTATCCGGTGTATTATATCCGCGCCTGTTTAGTATCTCGCTCGCCATACAGCTCGAAAGATCCTTAGACAGCCTTTCGGGGCGATACACATATATCAGAACACGGCTTTTTGTAAATTTGAGCGGCAATGCTCTGAGTCCCTTGCTTTTAAGCTTTCGATTTACATTCCTGAGATATTCGATGACCTCTGAGGTGCTTTCATATTCACAGCTGAAAAGATTTCCGGTCTTTATTCCCGCCAAAGTCGGTGAACAATGGCGTATGAGCATTTTTTCGGACATTATACCGTATGCTCCTCCAATATTCCTCTCAATGCCGCCATTGAACTGCTATGAGAGCGTGCGATCCTCGTTCGACTGTCTACATCTCCCAAAACACAATGTATCATTTTATGCGACACAGTATTCGTGAAAAGTATCAGAAGATCCGGTTTGCCTATGTTTTTTAGACCATTGTTCATCTTCGGATATACCTTGGCTTTACATTTATACTCGCCGCAAAGATCCATATATCTTCTGGTCATACATTCATTTCCGCCTACTATAACAACACTCATCTGTTTATCTCCATTTAAATTCAAGTTAGCCTATGCTAACAGCATTTCTTAATAAAAGCGGCATCGCCGCATTTCCTTGTGATAATATTATACCAAAAACAATGAGCTGTATCTACTCCGAAAAGCAATAATACAGCTCCAAAAAGACATATTTATTTTTTAGACTTGCTTTAATCATTGACCGAGCATATTAAAGCAGACTCTTCATGCTGTGCATACTGACTCCGAGAGTGGAAATATTGTGCAGTAGAGCAGATGTTGTAGGAGGGAGTACACCGCAAACACCCAACGCTATAAGCATGGTATTGAAGCCTATTATGAATCGATAATTTGAATTTATCCGATCCATTAACCTTGATGAAAGCTTTCTCAAAATTATGAGCGATTTAAGATCATCACAGGCAAGCGTTATATCCGCTATTTCTTTGGCTATCGCCGCTCCGTCGCGGATAGCTATGCCCACATCCGCCTCAGAAAGGGCGGGCGAATCATTTATTCCGTCCCCAAGCATTATCACACATCGTCCGGCTTTATGCTCAGCCCTTATGAAGTTCGCTTTGTCCTCCGGAAGCACCTCAGCGTAATATTCGTCCACACCCGAAGCACGTGCGACCGCAGCAGCCGTCTTTTCACTGTCCCCGGTCATCATAACTATACGCTTAAGACCATTTTCGTGAAGCTGCTCCACGACGTACGGAACTTCATCGCGAAGCGGATCTGATATGCAGATAACCGCAGAAAGCTCACCGCCTATAGCTAAATATAAAAGTGAATATTCATCGGGCAGGGAATTGAAGCTATCAATCTCATCGTCCGGTATAACGCAGCCTTCATCCTCAAAAATGAAGTGATAGCTTCCTATAAGCACACGCTCACCGCCCACGATGCTCGAAATTCCATGTGCGACCACATATTCTACATTTGAATGTCTCTCTTCATGATGAAGATCTCTGCGCGTTGCTTCATCTACCACAGCACGAGCGATAGAATGAGGATAATGCTCCTCAAGGCATGCCGCAAGTCTCAGAACTTCATTTTCTTCGTGACCGCCAAAGGGAATTATTTCAGCAACAGTAGGCGATGCGTGTGTCAACGTTCCGGTCTTGTCAAATACTATTGTATCGGCATTTGCGACAGCCTCAAGAAATCTTCCACCCTTGACCGAAATATCATAAGCACCGCTTTCACGCATAGCTGAAAGTATCGCAAGCGGCATAGCTAATTTCAGCGCACAAGAGAAATCTACCATCAATATGGAAAGTGCCTTAGAAGCATTTCTCGTCAATGCCCAAACTACCGCAGTTCCACCGAGAGTTATCGGCACAAGTCTGTCAGCAAGATGTGCCGCCTTGGCTTCGGAATTTGATTTTAGTGTCTCGGATTCCTCGATCATCCTGACTATCCGATCATATCTTCCGCTTCCTACCGGCTTATCGACCATAACCGCACATTCACCGTCCTCAACAACCGTTCCGGCATAAACATAACTTCCGACCTCTTTATGCACCGGAAGACTCTCACCGGTCATTGATGACTGATTCACCTCAGCATTTCCGCTTACTACTCTTCCATCGAGAGGGATCACGCCACCCGTGCGAACAATGATAGTGTCTCCGACCTTGACTTCACCGACAGGAATGAGCAGTTCTGTTCCGTCCTCACCACATACCCAGGTCTTATCCACCTGTAAAGACATTATCCCGGCGAGATCGTCAACCGATTTTTTGTGAGTCCATTCTTCGAGCAGCTCACCGAGATGCAGTAAAAACATAACGGAAGAAGCAGTATTGAAATCACGGCGGAGAATAGATACTGTAATAGCTACAGCATCGAGCAGCGATACCTCTATTTTGCCGCTTGCCAATGTCTCAAGTCCCTTCTTAACATATCCCACCGCACGCAGTATACAGTATACAGCACGCACCGAAGCAGGCAGAAACAATTTTCTGAGTATGCGCCGTATAACAGCACCTGTCAATTTATCCTCATACTGCCGATTCAATTCGCGTCCGGTATGTTCAGGAACGAGCGAAATATTCCTTTCATCGGAATATGAAAAATGTGAAAGAGCAGAAATTATCAGATCTCGCTCACATATATATTCGATTATAATATCACACGTGCGGTCGAATACCTTTACATTCTTGACTCCGCCGATATTTCTCAGGTAATATTCCAGAATATCGGCTTCTCTTAAGGTCATCCTACCGTTTTTTTGAAACGCATGCACCCTCATTCGTCCTGAGGATTCATGCAGCAGCTTACATTTCATATTTTCTCCAAAACAATGAAAGCCGCCTGAAAACGGCGGCTGAAGTTATTATTCTTCCTCGGTCTCTTTGCATTCGCAGCAGGAACACTCGCATGAAGCATCTTCAACAATCTCATCCGCCGCATTGCGATTCTCATTGATAGCCTTAGCATCCGCAAGAACATCATCGGCATTTTCTCGAATATTTGTGACCGTCTGCATCAACGAATCCTTAACGCGAAGTGCCACAGCAGTCGTACGTGCATATACCTTTTTAGCATCCTTGCTCGAAAGCACCTTAATCCCGGCAGTACCGAAAAGAAGTCCGCCTGCAAATAATGCGATCTTTCCCCAATTCATAATCAATAAATTCCTTTCCGCTCCTTACAGAGCATTATATAAATTTTATCAAAACTGACTAATATCATTTCTTTTCATAGCCTGTTATAACAGTCAAAAGAAAAAACAATACTGTGAGCCATGCAAATATCTTATGATGCTTCATAACATCCCTCATTTATCTGTTTCTTAATATTATACATCATTTTTCCGAGCTTTTCCACTCCAATCAGACACATTTTTTGACAGATCAAGCTATATGCATTCGAAAATTTATTTTTTCGCATATTCCATCCTGTATTCGGTCGGAGTCAGACCTATAATATCTCGAAATGCACTTGTAAATTTGCTCGCATTGTCATATCCGTACCGCCCGGCGATCTCAAGCACGGTCTCATCCGTATCGCGCAGCATCAAAGCAGCAGACTGCATCTTTCTGGTTCGAATATATGAATATACAGATTCCCCATAAACCTGCTTAAAGCTGTTTTTTATATGCGTTCCAGACACATGGAGTACATTTGAAAGTTCTTCGAGCGTGACCCTCTCAGTCATATGCTCGGTCAAATACCGCTTTGCTTCCTTTGCCAACAATGCAGCAGAGCGCGAATATGTATGCTTTGTTGTCTCATCATTCGTCATATCGAACGCTGCAAGAAAAAGCGTGAGCTCAAGCACCTTTACCTTAAAATATCCCTTTTTAAGCTCCTCCGGAACATTGTATAGTTCGGAGAAAATATGTTCTATCCCCGGACTTGAGCGTGCAATAAAACAAGGGCGTTCAGCGCAGAATTTGTCTGCCAGTTCGTGCGGAGATACATTTACATCGGCTAAAAAACAGGACAAACATTTCGGAACCTTTTCAAGATCGAATATAATGCTCACTCCGTGATAATGACGTATAGGGAAAAATGCAGTATATTCGGCAGCGTGTCGGTGCAGCACCGCAATATCTCCGGGCATCAAGTAACAAAAGCCATCATCAGTCTCATACTCCATACGTCCTTCACGGCAATGACTTATCTCAAGTATTACATCCGAATTTTTTCGCCTTATCACACAGCTTTGCGAATGAATATCACGATAGACCAACTCTATCCCGGGATATATCCTGTAGCTTGTGATCAATGTATCTTCATTTTGACCCGATGATCTGTATACCGCAGAATCCCCGTTTCTCGAAATGACTTCAATGTCATCACCATACATATTTTTTTCAAATTCGGTCGCTTCCATAGCTCATGCCGTCCGACATCCGAGCACAGTATATCCTACTGCTTCGATCTTAGCTTTTATAACGTCATCGTCAATATCCCTTGCATAGCTGACAGTGAGCTCTCCTTTTTTCAGATCGACTTTACCGGCGATCCCATCGATTGAATTCACTATCTCCTCAACACGGTTCTTGCAGTGTTCACAGTGCATCCCATCCACTCTAAACACTTTTTTGTACTTTGAACCCTTCAAACGCTTCTTTTTTGACTTGTGATCTCCACTGCCGCAGCATCCGCCTTCACCCTTGAAATGATTGACAGTCGAACGAAAGCCTATAGCAACCAATGCTATGATCACACCTATGATAATATAATCGATCATCTATCATACACCTTCTTAAAAAATATCGATAAATTTGGTTAGCCTTGTCTAACTCGGTCTTATAAAAAATCGAATGCTGCGATTAGCATTCGCTAACTATATTAATTATATCACAGTTTACTCTAATTGTCAATCGCATTTCAAAATTCTATTGTAAACTTTTTAAAACAAAAAGGGAAAACCTTAAGGTCTTCCCAAAATATTATGCGTAAATAAACTTGATAGCTTTATATATCCACTCGGATACTTCATGTGGAGCATTGAATTCACGTTCATCGGTAACACAAGTTCCAAGGCAAAGTCCATGAGAACCGTGAAAATATACGTGAACCTCACACGGAATACAGCGTTCTGCAAGACCGAGCGCAAATTTGTAACTGTTCACCGGCGGAACACCGTTGTCCTCGCTCGTATGCCAAATAAATGTCGGCGGTGTTTCATCATCTATCTGCTTGTCTGTGGACAAAAGCTCGATAAGCGCGGAATCATTCACCTTTTCACCGAGCAGATTGTTAAACGAACCGATATGAGCGAATTTTCCGCTCGAAAGTATTACAGGATAGCAGAGCAGTATTTTATCTGGACGATACATACGGTTATCCACATCGTCCATTCCTTCAACCTTGAAATATTCATCAAATTTGTTCCAAAGCGTTCCGGTGCATGAACACAAATGACCGCCGGCGGAAAATCCCGTCGTTGCTATGCTGTCCGCACGAATACCGAATCTTTCGGCATTTTCACGCACGAATCTGATCGCCTTAAAGGCCTGCAGCTGCGGAATGGGGAAGTGTACCGGAGTACAGCTGTAATCGAGTATAAACGCGCATATACCGTCAGCCGCATATTTCATCGCAATAGGCTCAGCTTCTCCGGAATATGTAAAGCCGTATCCTCCGCCCGGAAAAATAATTACGGCAGGTCTCTTTCCCGCATAATAAGTTCTTCCGCAAACATCCGGGATATAGCAGCGAAGCGGCACACTAACGCCACCGGCTGTGATGGTCTCAGTCAAAAATGTCATAAAATCAGCCTCCGAAGATCATGCCTTATGATTGTAATCGGATCTCGGATTTACGATCTCGCGCCAGTCGAGACCGCCGTTTTCGAGAGCTGTTACCAGAACCTCTGCGGTAGCGATATTAGTCGCGACCGGAACATTGTAAACGTCACACATACGAAGCAGACTGTACTCTTCCTCGTTGAATACAATATCCTTGGAGGTATCGCGGAAATATATGAGCAGATCGATCTCATTATAAGCGACACGCGATGTTATCTGCTGTGCGCCGCCGTGAGCTCCCGAAAGAAGTCTTTCGATCTTCAGACCGGTAGCCTCCGATATGTACTTTCCGGTGATACCGGTAGCACACAGATTATGCTTTGCAAGGATGCCGCAGTAAGCGATGCAGAACTGCGTCATAAGTTCTTTTTTCTTGTCGTCAGCGATGATAGCGATTTCCATTTATATCAAATCCTTTCGTTAATATCACAACAAATCATACTTTCGGAATCTATCCGAGCAGCTTTTTTACCTTGCGCCGTGCGGAAAATCCCTTGAAATTTTCAAAAAGCGGTACATATCGTCCCATAATGCGGCAGGCTATATTATCAAAAGCCGCAAAGGTGTTCCCATCTCTTATAAGCTCACCGTTTTCAGCCGTCAACATAAGCATTCGGTCGTATGGAACGATCCCTCCCAGCCTGATAAAGGTACGGTCAATGATCTCATTTATTCCCGGTCTTTTTTGTTTTATCGCAGCATCGAGATCAAAGCTGTTTATAATGAGCCGCTGTTCATTTATCTGCCATTTTGCCAGATATTCTCCCGTTTTATCGGCAGCTCGAAGACTTGTAGGCTGATGCGAAGCAACTATCATTGCCATATCCGCAAGACCCATTTCAAGCAGCTCGTCCGAAACCAAAGCTCCCGGAGTGTCAAACAGTATATAATCATACCTTCCGTGATCGGCTGCTTCCATAAACACTTTTTTAAGCATTTCAGAACGAAGCTCAGAACCGCCGTGAAAAGGTGCGGCGATAAAATCAAGTCCTTCAATACGCTCGACCTTCATTATTGCTTTATCAGCCGATATTCGTCCTACTGCTATGTCATACAGATCATACAGTACTTCATTTTCAATGCCGAGCATAAGATCCAAACAGCGCATATCAAAATCACAGTCGCACAGAAGCACACGCATTCCGCGAAGTGCCAAAGCCGCCGCAATATTCACGGCACAGGTAGATTTGCCTACGCCGCCTTTGCAGGAGGTGATGAGAATATATCTTGGTCTGCCGGACGATAAAGCTTCGTTATCCTGTCCCATCGTTTTCCCCCGGTGAACAAACGCAATATCTGCGAAAATGTTAACAATAGTGTTAAAAATTTGTGACACAAACTAACTCGGATAATAATGCAATAAAAAACTTATCATTACATAAAACGATTCCGCCAATGTCACATTAATATAATACCACAAATTTGTGCGGATTGTCAATACCAACAACAACATTTTTCTACCAAAAAATGTTTTTTTACAATTTATAAATATGTACGCCACAATATTCTCCCAGATATAGGTTTAAATTCCACTATATGGAAGCGAATGTTAAAACTTCACCTCGTTTTACAGAAGAATACGTTGCATTTTAACATTTGAACATTAAATCGTTCGTCAAAAATGACAATGAATCACACAAAGCCGGTGCTGTCGAAACTTTTCACTGAAAAATAACAGTCGGCAGTATCAACGATATTTATTATACCACATTCAGTCCGATTTGTAAATACCCCCACATAAAAATTTACCATCTCATAATAAACAACAAATTTTTATATACCTTTAATTTTTAACAAAATTGCTATTGTATTTTCTTCCCGAATATTGTATAATAAGAGACACAGATATTTTTTTATACAGGAGAAAATTATCATGGTTATTGAAAATATGGAATTTATCAAAAAATTCGATCCTGAGATCGGTGACGCTGTTTTCAAGGAATATCACCGTCAGCAGCGTGGACTCGAACTTATCGCCTCTGAGAACGTAGTTTCGCCTGCTGTAATGGCAGCGATGGGAACTGTCCTCACCAATAAGTATGCCGAGGGTTATCCGTCCAAGCGTTACTATGGTGGTTGCGAATGTGTCGATATTGCCGAAAACATCGCGATAGAGCGTGCAAAGAAGCTGTTTGGCGCAGAGCATGCAAATGTTCAGCCTCATTCTGGTGCGCAGGCAAACACAGCTGTATATCTCGCGCTCCTAAAGCCAGGTGATACCGTGCTCGGCATGAACCTCGCTCACGGTGGACATCTCACTCACGGCAGCCCGGTAAACATCTCCGGAATGCTCTACAATTTTGTTCCTTACGGTGTCGAAGAGGACACCAGCATGATCGATTATGATAAGGTGGAATTTCTTGCAAAAGAGCACAAGCCTAAGCTTATCGTTGCGGGAGCGTCCGCATATCCGCGCATAATTGATTTCAAACGTCTCTCTGAGATAGCAAAGAGTGTCGGAGCATATCTCATGGTCGATATGGCTCATATCGCCGGACTCGTTGCAGCGGGTCTTCATCCGTCTCCGGTACCGTATGCCGATGTCGTCACAACTACCACGCATAAAACCCTCAGAGGTCCTCGCGGCGGAATGATACTCTGCCGTGAAGAGCTCGCAAAGGCAATCAATAAGGCTGTATTCCCCGGAACACAGGGCGGTCCGCTCATGCACATAATTGCCGCAAAGGCAGTATGCTTTGGTGAAGCTCTGAAGCCGGAATTCAAGGAATATCAGACTCAGATAGTCAAAAACGCAAAGGTCTTAGCCGATTCGCTGATCTCCGAAGGCTTCGATCTTTTGTCAGGCGGTACAGACAATCATCTTATGCTGCTCGACCTCAGAAAAATGGGTATCACCGGAAAGCAGCTTGAGCATCAGCTCGATGAGGTTTATATAACCGTAAATAAAAATGCAATTCCCAATGATCCTCAGTCTCCCTTCATCACCAGCGGTGTAAGAATCGGTACTCCGGCTGTGACCTCAAGAGGTCTTGTGGAAGATGATATGAAGAACCTCGCTCATCTCATCAAGCTCGCCGCAACAGATTTTGATAATTCGGCAGACTATATCCGCTCAGAAGTAACCAAGATCTGTGAAAAGTATCCGCTTTACGAGGGCTGATACGGTTATTCGAAAACTTTTCAAAAATGATACAAAATCTCGACCTGTATGCTGCATTTGTCGAGCTAACACGTCATCCGAGCTTGTCCGCAGCCGCGCAATATATGCACATATCACAACCGGCATTGTCCGGAAAGGTCGCACAACTTGAAAAATCCCTCGGTGTCAAGCTGATAGCACGTTCAAACCGCGGCTTCACATTGACGATAGAGGGGCAAGCACTTCTTGAAGACCTTAAGCGCGGATTTGCGCAGATCGAATCGGGTGAAAACCGGCTACGCGAGATAGCAGATCTTGAAAGCGGACTTATGAGAGTCGGAGCAAGTGACATGACTTTACGATTTTTTCTGCTCGAACATCTCGAAAATTTCAGAGCAGCACATCCAAAAGTAAAGCTTGCTGTGACGAATGCACCGACACCACAGACTCTGAAGGCACTTCGTTCGGGGCTTATCGATTTCTGTGTGATAAGTGAGCCTGTGACTCAAGCTGACTGTCGTGAACTTGAAATGATCCCGGTAAAAGAGATACAAGATATTTTTGTCTGCACAAAGAAATTTTCAGATCTCCTCGATCACGAAGTCAGCTTTGATGAGCTTGCCAAAGCACCGCTGATACTGCTAGGAAGCGAAACATCGACCCGACGATATACCGACCAGTTCTTCTTTCCAAACACCTTGTGTGCGGATATAGAGCTTGCAACAAGCGATCTTTTGCTTGAATTTGCACGTCGGTCAATGGGAGTAGCATGTATAGTCGAGGATTTTGCAAAAAAATATCTTGAAGAGGAAGAGCTTTTTAAGATAAAGCTCAAAAGCTCTCTTCCGCCACGCAAATTTCTCTTGGCATATTCGAAAAAGCTACCGCTACCATCGGCTGCGGCGCAATTCGTCAAGAACATAGTTGGCTGATCAGGATATTGTATATTTAAGAAACTAACTGTAAGAGGCATAGCATTATGCTCATAAAAAATGCAGAAATAATTTCGGTCGGAACAGAACTGTTGCTCGGCGATATAGTGAATACAGATGCAGCGTATATTTCAAAACGTCTTGCTACTATCGGTATAGCACAATACAGGCAGACAACAGTAGGAGACAATTCCGAAAGACTTTCGGTTGCGATAAAAGAAGCTCTCGACAGAGCAGATCTTGTGATCATGACCGGAGGTCTCGGACCGACTTGCGATGATCTTTCTAAAGAGACAGCCGCCAAAATAATGGAGCGAGATTTGGTCTTAGACAAAGAAAGTCTTGACAGGATCGCAGCCAGAGCAAAGGCGTTCGGATTTGAACTGACCGAAAACAACAAAAAACAGGCATATATGCCGAAAGGCTCGACTATCTTCAAAAATAATTACGGTACAGCCCCCGGAGCTGCAATAGAAGATTTTGAGAATAACAAGCTCATAATATTTCTTCCGGGGCCACCATCCGAATGTGAACCAATGTTCAACGAAGAAGTAGAACCGTATCTAAAAAGATTCACTCAGTCAAAGCTTTTCTCAAAGACTCTGAATATCCTTGGAATCGGCGAATCAAAAGTCGAATCCATACTGCATGACGTTATGGTAAATTCAGCTGATCCGACAGTTGCACCTTATGCAAAAGAAGGAGAAGTCCAGATCAGGATAACGTCAAAGGGAAGCACCGAGGATGAGTGTCGAGAAAAATGTGAAAAGATGATCAAATATATTTATTCTACCGATGTAGGAAAATATATTTACGGCATCGACAACAGCTCGGTAGAAGAGGCACTTGTCGCAGAGCTGTTGAAAAATTCACTTCACATAGCCTGTGCAGAATCATGCACTGGCGGATATGTTGCAAAACGAATAACAAATGTCAGCGGTTCGAGCGAAATTCTCGATGGAAGCATTGTCACATATGCAAACAGAGTTAAAGAGCAATTCGTAAATGTTTCACGTGAAACATTATCCACATACGGAGCTGTCTCAAAGCAGACAGCAATTGAAATGGCACGCGGAGTCCGTAAACTATTCGGTGCAGACATAGGAATATCGACCACGGGAATTGCCGGACCTACAGGCGGAACACCCGAGAAGCCGGTAGGAACTGTATTCGTCGGAGTTTCAACCGACAAGTTTGAATATGTCCGAGAGCTTCATATCGGAAACGACCTCGCAACACGCGAATATGTGCGTTATGTGTCTGCATCAAACGCACTTCATTTAGCATTGCAAGCAATAAAAAACATTGATCTATCAAAAGGAGCAACATCATGAATGCAAAAGAAATAATAGCCGCTATAGAGAACGGCAAATACAACGAGATATTCACTACTCTTTATGGTGCAGAAAATATCGCAGCTCAGAAGGTTCGTTATATCTCGACAGTAAATGAATTCGCAAACCTCTTCGGAGCAGACCGCGAAATTTCGCTCTTCTCGGTCGCCGGAAGAAGTGAGATCTCCGGAAACCACACAGACCATAATCACGGCAAAGTTCTTGCTGCATCAATAAATCTTGACATCATCGCAGCCGCGTCGCCGCGTGATGATCTCCGCATAAACATCAAATCCGAGGGTTTCCCGATCGATGAAGTCGATATTACCGCTCCGGCAGTTGATGAAGCTCTGTTCTACACATCAAAATCCATTATATCCGGAATGTGCAGCGGATTCCTCAAGTACGGTCACAAAGTCGGCGGTTATGATGCTTATACGACATCCAATGTTTTCAAAGGTTCTGGACTTTCTTCCTCTGCTGCATTCGAAGATATGGTAGGACTCATTCTCAATGGATTCTACAATGCCGGAGCTGTCGAAAATGCTGAGATTGCAAAGATCGCCCAGTATTCCGAGAATGTATTCTTCGGCAAGCCTTCCGGACTCATGGATCAGACCGCATGCGCAGTCGGCGGATTTGTTGCAATAGACTTTAAGAACCCGAAGGAGCCTATCATAGAAAAGCTTCCGTTTGACCTTACAGCGGCAGGTTATTCGCTTTGCATAGTCAATACCGGCGGAAACCACGCAGACCTCAACGAGGATTATGCCTCTGTTCCGGCTGAAATGAAGAAAATCGCCGCATATTTCGGCAAGCAGGTTCTTCGTGAAGTATCTCTCGATGAAATACTTTCCAATATTCCCAAGCTCCGTGAGGTCGCCGGAGACCGTGCAATAATGCGTGCGATCCATTTTGAAAACGAAAATGACCGCGTAACTGCACAGACTGAAGCTCTCAAAAACGGCGATATAGATGGTTTCTTCAAAGGAGTTATGGCATCCGGAAATTCCAGCTTCAAATATCTCCAGAATGTATATACCGTCAAAAACGTTGAGGAGCAGGGACTTTCTCTCGCCCTCTGCGTAGCCGAAAATGCTCTCAAAGGCAAGAATGCCGCATATCGTGTACACGGCGGCGGATTTGCCGGAACTATACAGGCATTTGTCAAGACCGAGGATGTTCCTGCATTCAAGAAAGCTCTCGATTCGGCATTCGGCGAAGGCGCAACTACCGAACTGAAGGTTCGTCCTTACGGCGCAATACGCATTCAGTAAATGCCAAAGAAAAAGAAAAATTCCTCCCTCACTTATTCGCCCGAATCGGTGAGGGAGGTCAAAAAAAAGCTGAAAGCACTCAATAAAAAGCGAGTGCTTACACTTTTTCTGTCAACTCTGGCAGCATTTACCGTGTATGAGGCTCTTTTGAGCTATGAGGCATCTATAGGAGTCGAGTTCAGCGTTACAATGCTCATTATGTTCAGTATTGTCACTATTCTCGCAGGAGCGGTAATTCTTTTGAATCACGGATTCTCGAAAAAGGATTTTACACCTGATATGCTTCGTAAAGACATTTCAAAAGAAGAAGCCGTTGAATTATGCGCAAAGCTGAACCGCCACCGTCTGATCGCAAAAAAGCTCATGATGGTGCTGACACCGCTCATGCTAGCCATGCTACTTGATATTGTCTGGCTTTTTTACGGAGACACGCTAAAAACCATACTCAGTTTCCTGAGTCCTAACCAATAATAATATGAATTTAACTGCATACACATTGGCATCAAGCTCAAAAGGAAACTCCGTATTCGTAAAATATGGCGAGGATATGCTTTTGATAGATGCCGGAATAAGCTGCCGAAAAATAGAAAACGCCTTTAAGACTATCGGTGAGGATATAACAAAGCTTGGAATGATCCTTATCACACATGAACATTCTGATCATATCTCAGGTCTTGTAACCATGTCAAAAAAATATAATATCCCGATACATATGACTGAAAATTCGGCGAGAGAGATGATGAAATCTGTAAAATACCATTCGATCGCCGATCTCATTACTGTGCATCCAACAAACTTTGAACTGCGAATGAGAAATATCGCCATAAGCTCCTTCAAGACTCCTCACGACAGCGCGTGCAGTGTGGGATATAAATTGACGGCAGGACATGATTCGTTTGCACTTGCCACTGACTTAGGTCATATAAGTCGTGAGGTCGAGACTGCATTAAACGGTGTAAAAAACATCGTACTCGAATCCAACCATGATAAAAATATGCTACTGTGCGGATCATATCCGTATGAATTGAAACGACGTATACTATCCGATAACGGACATCTTTCAAACGAAATCGCTGCAGATTTTGCCAAAAAGCTTGCGGAAAACGGAACAAAGAGAATTATCTTAGCGCACCTTTCTCCTGAAAATAATATACCTGAATTGGCTTTGGCAACCACACAAATGTATCTTCGTGATACAGACTGCTCTGTGACGGTCGCACAAAAAGACATTCCGACATTTATCTGCGGTGATATTCATTCAAAAGAATTATCACCTTCGTATGAGGTCATACCATGCTGAAAATAAATATTATTTATGTGGGAACAATAAAGGAAAAATACCTTACAGATGCTGTCGGCGAATACGAAAAACGCCTGTCGGCATATTGTATGCTGAATAACATCTGCATAAAAGACGAAAAGCTCCCTGAAAAGGCAAGTGCCGCAGATATACAAAATGCTGTAAAGCATGAAGGAGACCGAATACTTGCAGCAATTCCACCTCGTGCTTATACGATAGCACTCTGTGTTGAAGGAAAGCAAATGCAGAGTGAAGCCTTTGCCGAAAAATTGACCTCTCTCGGAGTTGAGGGGTACTCTGAGATATGTCTTATAATCGGAGGTTCTGACGGACTTTCGGACGAAGTAAAAAAAGCCGCAAGGCTGCGGCTCTCAATTTCTGAAATGACATTTCCGCATCAGCTTATGCGTGTAATACTGCTTGAGCAGCTATACCGCGCATTCAACATAGCATCCGGCGGAAAATACCATAAATGATCCCGTAAAATAAACCTTTAAGGAAGTATCATGAAGATTTTCAAAAAGATCGCAGTCAGAATAATTCCCATAGGGCTGATGACATTTCTGTTAGTCGCAGCAATTGCATATCAACGCGGAGTATACGATTTTACTTTTATAGATCGCCCCGATTCTGAAAATACTTCGGAAGTTGAAAATGAAACATCTATTGAATCGGATAGCCAACCGACCTCAGAACCTCAAACCTCCTCATCTACAGAACCAACACCGATCGAAACGAGCATAAAAGAATCGGATACACCGGTTCAAAATGATGCTGTAACAGATTTTTTAAACAGTCTAACCTCAACAGATACCGCGATCTCAAACGGACTGAACGTGACAGATGCGCAGTATGCCAAGAATATGAAGCTGACACTCCAAACACCGTCAGCCAGTATAAAAAATGAATTTTCGCTGAGTAAGAAAAAGATCACAAAATATACCCGTATTCCTAACGAGCAGTATGGCGGATATACGACAGAAAGCTCCGAGGTATATACCGACAGGCCAACTGTTGAGGTATATATGGATTATATAATCGTTGACAACGGAAGCACAACCGCACTCCTTGATAATAAAGGCAATATCTTATACGGAGATTTCGATACCGACTATTATGAACCCGCTTACACACGTGACTCAAATGACATTCCGCAGTTTAAAGTGACCGTTCAGCCGACTACAAAATACGGAAAAGCCACAACAAAATATTTTCTCATAGATGAAAACGGTGAACTTGTTCAAAGCACGTATAACGATGCCGCAGAGAACAGGGGATTGTATTTCAACTATCCGAGCTATTACGGAAAAAGCGATTCAAATTATATTAGTGCATATCGAGACGGTTCGTTCGGATATTCGCGGGATAAAGCAGGTATTGTTTCGGGTTACAAATATACGAACGCATTCAATTTCAGTGAAGGACTTGCCGCAACGACCAAAACCGATGATGTATTGGGGGTAGACATACTCTCTTATGTGGATACACGCTTTACGAACAAGATAACCGGATCATCGTCGAATTGGAATCACGGACCGTATTATAATTTATCCGGCAGACGAGTATCTTCGGTCTACCGCCTTCCGGACAGCCGAGGTGTAGAATCGCTCGGATTTATATATTTTGATCATGGGCTTGTTCGTTTAAGACGGCAGGAATACGATTATTACCACACATTTGATTCATTGGCATATGACTACCACGGACATTATATACTCTGCTGCACCGATGAAGACCTCGTTATGAAGATCGATGGAACACTGTATGATATTCCTGGCGGCTACACCGTGAAGGCATATTCTGACGGTGTGTTCTTGCTTGAAAAAGACGGATTGTACGGTTTTATGGACTATAATGGAAAATGGATCGCACAACCGATATATGATCATGCGGAAGGCTTCAATGAAGGTCTCGGAATCGTAGGAATCGATGGTAAATACGGAATGATAGACACTGAGGGAAATTTCGTCATTCCGATGATATTTGACTATATGCAGACCTGCTCAGGCGGAATTATAGCTGCGTGGGATACGGCAAATGGTTGGCATATGATCAACAAGGTATATTGACGCTTATATAAAAATAATTTACAAAAACTGGCGAAGCTTGCGGCATAAATGCAGACTTCGCCTTCTGAAAACAATATGATTTCGCTGTCTTTAAAAATTAAGACAGGCTCTCATTCTGACAGTTTTGATCTTTTCATATGCCTATGCAAACGAAGCCTCAAGACTGTAATTTGTACGAAAGGTATGGTCTAAAATGATCACAGAATATGACGCAGGCGAAGTTGATGTCGCCGTCATAGGAGCAGGACACGCCGGAATAGAAGCTGCGCTCGCTGCCGCAAGACTCGGAATGTCAACTGCTCTGTTCACTATAAATCTTGATGCTGTCGGAAATATGCCCTGTAATCCCTCTATCGGAGGAACAGGAAAAGGGCATCTGGTTTATGAAATAGATGCTTTAGGCGGTGAAATGGGTCGAGCTGCAGACAAGGTAATGCTCCAAAGCCGAATTTTAAACCTCGGAAAGGGTGCAGCTGTTCATTCAAAGCGCATTCAAGCTGACCGCCAAAAATACCGTACATTGATGAAAAAAACAATCGAACAGACAAAAGGGCTAAAGCTTATCCAGGCTGAGGTCACAAGTATCCACACGATTGTGGAAAACAGAGTGAAAAGGATCGATCACATCGTTACAAAGCTTGGGGCACGCTGGAAATGCAAGGCTGCCGTGATCTGTTCCGGAACTTATCTCAACGGTCGTGTCATTGTCGGTGAAGTAGCCTATTCATCAGGACCTGACGGAATGCTGCCGGCTACCGAGCTTTCGGCTTCGCTCGTCAACGAAGGCTTAAAGCTGATGCGCTTCAAGACAGGTACACCTGCGAGAGTTCATCGCGATTCTATAGATTATTCAAAGCTCGAATTACAGCCGGGAGATGAATATGTAGATCCGTTTTCGGTCGATTCCGACAGAGAAAAGCTGAATCGCCGTGTTCAGACTCCATGCCACATAGTTTATACCACGAAGGAGACACATGACATAATTAGAGCAAATATGTCACGTTCACCGCTCTACTCGGGAATGATCGAAGGCATCGGTCCAAGATATTGTCCTTCAATCGAAGATAAAGTAGTTCGCTTTGCGGATAAAGAGCGTCATCAGCTGTTCGTAGAACCTATGGGGGAAGACACCGAAGAGATGTATATACAGGGATTCTCGTCAAGTTTGCCCGAAGAAGTTCAAATGCAAATGCTTCACAGCCTACCTGGCTTTGAAAATGCACAGGTAATGCGCACAGCATATGCGATAGAATATGACTGCATTGACCCGACTCAGCTTCGCCCCACACTCGAATTTAAGACAATCAAAGGGCTTTACGGAGCAGGGCAGTTCAACGGCACCTCGGGTTACGAAGAAGCCGCCGCACAGGGGCTTATAGCCGGTATAAATGCTTCACTTGAGATCAAAAAACAAGAGCAGGTAATACTCACTCGTCAATCCTCCTATATCGGCACGCTTATCGATGACCTTGTGACAAAGGGAACTAATGAACCCTACCGCATAATGACATCTCGCTCGGAATATCGGCTTTTGCTGAGACAGGACAATGCTGCCGAGCGTCTTACACCTATCGGAAGAAGGATCGGACTTATAAACGATGACCGCTGGGAAAGATTTGAAAAAGAACAGGCTGAGGTACAAGCTGAAATCGCACGAATAGAAGCTCTTACAATATCTCCGAGCGAAGAGCTTTTGAAGATACTCGAAGAAAATATGTCAACTCCGATCTCCACCGGAGTAAAGCTCGCAGAGCTTATACGAAGACCGGAACTCTCATATGAAAAATTAAGCCCAGTCGATCACGCTCGTCCGCAGCTTTCGCACAGAGTAAAGGAACAGGTCGAAATAAAGATAAAATATGCAGGATATATAAAACGACAGCTGGCTGAAGTTGCAAGAACCGAAAAGCTGGAAGCAAAGCGGCTTCCCGTTCCGTGCGATTATTCAAAGCTTCACGGCATTCGAATCGAAGCTGCTCAAAAATTGAATAAGCTTCAGCCCGAGAGTATCGGTCAGGCATCTCGCATAAGCGGAGTTTCTCCTGCTGATATTTCGGTGCTTTTGATCCTGTTCGGTTAAAGGAATTATAACTATGTTCAAGACAAAATATAAAGAAATATTGACGGCAAACGGACTGGAACGATTTGCAACCGATGAGCTTGCAGAAAAGTTTGAGAATTTGACTGCAAGAATGCTTGAAGTCAACGCTAAAATGAACCTAACCGCCATAACCGATGAAGACGGGATAATATTAAAGCATTATACAGATTCACTTATGGCAGCCGAATATATTCCTGCCGGAGCAACTATGATCGATGTCGGCTGCGGTGCAGGATTTCCGTCACTTCCGCTCGCCATAGCTCGCCCGGATATTAAAATAACCGCTCTTGATTCAACTGCTAAAAGGATAAATTACATATCCGAAACAGCGGAAATACTCGGACTTTCTAATATTTCCGCAATAACCTCGCGTGCCGAGGAGGCAGCAGCAAAAAGCGAATACCGAGAACACTTTGATATTGCCTGTGCAAGGGCAGTTGCAAAGTTGTCTCCGTTGTGCGAATTATGTCTACCGTTCGTTAAAGTTGGCGGTCTGTTCGCAGCAATGAAGGGACATTCCGA
Organism: uncultured Lachnospiraceae bacterium; assembly: GCA_964603455.1. Classification (GTDB taxonomy): domain Bacteria; phylum Bacillota; class Clostridia; order Oscillospirales; family CAG-272; genus Flemingiibacterium. The sequence goes on along the minus strand of CAZRVL010000004.1, from coordinate 28,924 downwards.
TGAAGAGACCGCTCAAGCGTCAAGCGCGATCAAAAAGCTCGGAGGAAAACTCGATTCGCATGACAACTATAGTATTTCTATTCCAAACGGCGAGCCTAATCCAAGATCAATAGTTACGATAAAAAAATATTCCCCAACGCCCGAAAATTATCCGCGAAATTGGGCACAAATCCTTAAAAAGCCGCTTTGAACGGCTTTTTTTGCTACTTAACACGGCTGAATATTCCGGTTTGACTAAAATTGCATTATTTCCGGCAATTTATCGACGTGCGGCACTATTTTTCTATGCCGATATTTCAACACACTTTGCATTGAAAATGTGGTATCATATTGTAGCAGAACCGACTCGGCACAAAGGTTATACACAGACCTGTGCATAATATTTGTCGGTACAAAAGGAGATAACAATGACAACACTTTTCAAAAACACCAGACGTGAACGAGAACTTGAAGCCGAACGCACACGGCTTGACAGAAGAAGCCGCGAACTTGATGAACGCGAACTGTCGTTAAAGGCTGAAAAAGAACTCGCAAGGAGTGAGCTCGAACGTGCAGAGCAGGAGCGTGCAGATGCTGCTCGACGGGATGAATACGGTAGAATACATGAGATACCGACCGAAAGCATAATTCCGAATCCGTCACAACCGCGCAAACAATTCGAGGATGATTCAATCATTCGCCTTGCAGACAGTATTCGTTTATGCGGAATATTGCAGCCGCTCACGGCAAGAAGACTTGATGACGGACTCTATGAGATCGTTGCAGGTGAGCGAAGACTTCGAGCAGCAAAATTACTTCGTCTTTCCACAGTTCCGTGTATATTGGTTGATGTTGACAGTAAAAAATCAGCCGAACTTGCGATAATAGAAAATATTCAGCGTGAAAATCTGAACATTTTCGAACAGGCATCATCAATAGCCGCACTCATTGATATTTACCATCTTACTCAAGAGGAAGCCGCAAAGCAATTGTCTGTAAGTCAGTCATTCGTAGCAAACAAGCTTAGAATACTAAGGCTCACAGCACCGGAACGCGAAAAAATACTCGCTTACAATCTGACCGAAAGGCATGCAAGGGCATTGCTCAAAGTCGATTCGGTCGAACAAAGACTCAGAATAATAGATTACATCGCCAAACGTGGTCTGAATGTAGCAACTACCGAAAACTATATCGACCGCTTCATATCGGAAAAGGAAGACGAAAAGAATGCCAAAGCTCCGAGAAGAATAATATTGAAGGATATTCGAATTTTCTACAACTCTGTGGATAAAGCCGTAGATATTGTGCGACAGGCAGGCATTGATATAGCAAGTGAACGCGATGAAGGTGAGGATGAAACGGTGCTGACGATAAGAATAAAGAAACGTTCGCCAACATAATTTTAAAAATGTAGAATATATGCTTTCTTGTAATGTTTCACGTGAAACATTTTTCCGCTTTATGATCTTTCTTTCGCCAATATCATTTATCCGTAGCCGAATAAAGTTATATATTCTAATCGAAACTTGAAAAACCGTGTTGAATTGCGTCGGATTGTAAATATTTTGTGAGTTATTCTCGTTCTTTTCAATTTATGTATTGACATTTGCCGAATTTCTTGCTATAATAGTATATACGGGGAAGATAGCGGCTCGCCTTGTCTCCCTCAATACAATGGAGGCTTGCAAATGGCATTTACTATTTCTCTCGCAAATCAAAAGGGCGGAGTCGGAAAAACTACCTCTGCCGTAAATATCGCTGCTGCAATAGGTGCGCTCGATAAGCGTGTACTACTGCTAGATCTCGATCCACAGGGAAATTCGACCAGTGGTGTCGGTGTGCAAAAACGTTCCGTAAAAACTTCATCATATGATGTCATAATCGGCAACTCAAAGGCATCCGAAGCTATCGTTGAAACAGGATTCAAAAATCTTTGGCTTATGCCATCACAGATGGAACTTGCGGGAGCAGAATTTGAACTGATCGATCTCGATAACCGTGAATTGCTGTTCAAAAATGCAATTACAGCAATAGAGGATGATTTCGATTACATATTCATCGATTGCCCACCGTCTCTCGGTATTTTGTCGATCAATGCACTCGCTGCAAGTAATGGAGTTATAATTCCGATGCAGTGTGAATTTTACTCACTCGAAGGTCTGTCGCAGCTTATGATGACAATAAAACAGGTCAAGAAGTTGTATAACCAATCTTTGGAAATTACAGGCATATTGATCACAATGTTCAACGGTCGCTTGAATCTTTCGATCCAAGTTCTCGATGAGATAAAGAAATACTATGCTGACAAGCTTTTTTCAACATCCATCGTCAGAAATGTAAAGCTCTCTGAAGCTCCAAGCTTCGGAGAACCTATAATCTATTATGATAAAAGCTCAAAGGGAGCACACGCTTATATGGATGTTGCAAAAGAGATATTGGAACGCACATAAGGTAGCATGGATAAAAGTTTGAACTAAAGCTGTTAGAACAGTCTTTTCAGTAAAAGCTCCGACACGGAGAGAAAGGAAGCTTTCGTAAGCTCGAAAGTTATGGTCATAATTTATGGGAAAAAAGAAGGGTCTCGGAAGGGGAATGGACTCGATCTTTCTTGACAATTCTCCTGACGAAACCGATAAAGTATCAACTCTTAGAATCTCGGAGATCGAACCACGACGTTCTCAACCGAGAAAATATTTCGACCCGGAATCACTTTCACAATTAGCCGATTCTATTGCCGCAAACGGTATAATTCAGCCTATCGTCGTTCGGGAAAGCGATAGCAACGGATATTATCAGATAATTGCCGGTGAACGCCGTTGGCGTGCGGCTAAACAGGCAGGACTTTCGGAAGTTCCGGTAGTGATTCTGGATGCTGATGACCGCAAGGCTGCCGAATATGCGCTAATCGAAAATATTCAGCGAGAGGATCTGAATCCGCTCGAAGAAGCGACAGGTCTAAAAGCTCTTGTAGAAGAGTATTCCATGACTCAGGAAGAGATCGCAAAAGAAGTCGGAAAAAGCCGTGCAGCTGTAGCAAATTCGCTTCGACTGCTTGAATTGCCGGATGACATAAAGGATCTGGTCGAGGGTGGGCTGCTTTCTGCAGGACACGCTCGTGCATTGCTCGGACTGAATGACAAATCGAGAATGGTCGAGGCTGCCGACAAGGTAACCTTCGGAGAGCTTTCTGTACGTGCGACCGAGGATCTGGTTCGTGACATGAACACCGAAGCACCGTCACAGCCAAAGAAAAATGAAGTCGAAGAGAGCTACTATCGTTCTCTCGAAGAAAAAGTAGCATCCGCACTTGGATGCAAGGTAAAGATCAACCGAGGTCTGCGCAGACGCTCGATCACCGTGTCTTACAAAACGACCGATCAGCTCGAAACTCTTATAAACAAGCTTACTGCAAAGTGAGTTCAAAATATTATTAGCAATCAAACATCTTAAGGAGATTTTTTAAAATGCTGGACATAAAATACATCAAGGAAAACACTGAAGACGTTATCGAAAGACTTGCAAGAAAGGGAAAGGATGCGAAAGAGGATATAGCTCGCATACTTGAACTCGATGCAAAACGCCGTGCAATGATCTCGGAAAACGAAGCTCTTAAGGCAGAGCAGAACAAGGTATCGAAGTCTATCCCGGCTCTCAAAAAAGCAGGTGAAGATGTTGCACCGATATTTGCTCAGATGAAGGAGCTTTCTGACAAGGTAAAGGATAACGATGCAAAGGTAAAGGAAGTAGAAATAGAGTATACAAACCTTATGCTCGGTCTTCCGAACCTTCCTGATCCCGACCTCAAGCCGGGTGAAAAGGAGAATAACGAGCCGATTCGCTATTTCGGCGAGCCTCACAAGTTCGACTTCACTCCGAAGCACCATGTCGATCTCTGCACCGATCTCGGTCTCATCGACTATGACCGCGGAACAAAGCTTGCAGGAAGTGGCTTCTGGATCTACAAAGGCATGGGCGCAAGACTTGAATGGGCACTTCTCAATTACTTTATCGACTGCCACACCGCAGACGGTTACGACTTCATCCTTCCGCCGCATATGCTCGAATACCAGTGCGGACTGACCGCCGGACAGTTCCCGAAGTTTGCCGATGAGGTTTACAAAATCGAGAACCCGACCGATGACCGCGTTCACTATATGCTTCCCACCGCAGAGGCTGCACTTGCAAGCATCTACCGCGATGAGATACTCTCCGAAGCAGACCTTCCCAAGAAGTTCTTCTCCTACACTCCCTGCTTCAGACGCGAGGCGGGCTCTTACCGCTCGGACGAGCGCGGTATGGTTCGCGGACATCAGTTCAACAAGGTCGAGATGTTCCAGTACACCAAGCCTGAGGATTCGGACGCAGCATTCGAAGAACTCGTAACAAAGGCTGAAAATCTTGTAAAGGGACTCGGCTTCCACTTCCGCACTGTCAAGCTTGCGGCAGGGGACTGCTCGGCTTCGATGGCACGCACCTATGACATCGAGATCAACATTCCCTCGATGAACGGCTACAAGGAGGTATCCTCGGTATCGAACGCACGCGACTATCAGGCTCGCCGCGGTCAGATCCGCTTCAAGAGAGAATCCACCGGAAAGACTGAGTTCGTTCATACATTGAATGGTTCAGGTCTCGCAACTTCGAGAATATTCCCCGCGATGGTCGAGCAGAACCAGCTCGCAGACGGCTCTGTAGTCGTTCCGGAAGTTCTTCGCAAGTATCTCGGCGGCATCGAGGTCATCCATCCGATCAATAAATAATCGGGCTAAAAATATCGGAGGAAAAGCATTTTTAAACCAATGCTTTTCTTCCGTCCATAATATCGATTTTTAAGGAGGGCACTATGGATTTTTTCACAGAGCTTTTTGAGGCTTTGAAAAACGATCTCGCCAAAATTTGCGGTGAAACCATCAAACTTGGAGACAATCCGATAACTACCCTCAACATTGTTGTTTGGTCACTTTACATCGGATTTGTTGTAGGAATCGCAATAACGGTTTTGAACCGCATAGTTCTCGGAGGTCTGGTTAGAAAGCTGGTAGATCGGCGCGCTCAGACCGAGGGCGGTGCATTGACTATCGGAGAAGTCGGCTGTTCAAATTTTTTTGTAAAGATCGCACTCAGAAACGGTTCGAGCCTTCGCCGGATCGTACTCATGGCAGGTGAATGCAACGAAAAACAAAAGGCTGATTTTTCAACGGCAAAATTCTATATTCCGGAAGAAAATATTCACCGTGCAGAGGTCGTTTACGGTTTATCGGGAACAAGCCTTGCCACGATACTGTTATCAATATTGGCTTTTCTGGTCGTAGTATTTTTATCATTCACGATAGTTCCGAATCTTATTCAGATGGTTTCAAACTTCTTTGCGGGGATCACACCGCAAAGCAATATTCTTTAGTGAAAGGTTCAGTATACTTTCGAAAGATGTGAAGGTATAGACAAAAAATATGGATTATAAAAAAACTCCCAAGCGTGCGAAAAAGCATCACAGCTTTGCCTCGATCCTGCTGATGATACTTATAATCGCCGCTATTGCGATAGGTATAATCGCCGCAGGGATATATTTTTCAGGGATACGCTACATATCTATGAATACCGAAGATGGAGCAACCGTGAAATTCTTCGGAAGGGTAGATTCTGACGGCGAACCTTATACCGGAAAATTATATTATTCCAGCGGCATTACCGCCGAAGTCGATATGGACAACGGCACAGTCGTTTATTCAAACGGCGATGTATATGAAGGCGGACTGTACAAGCTCCGCAGAAACGGAAATGGAAAGCTCACATTTGCCAACGGTGATATTTACAATGGAGAATTTGAGCTTGACATTATTTCGGGTGAAGGCAAGTACAGCTTTTCAAACGGAGACACATATGAAGGCGGCTTCTTGAACGGAAAAAAGAATGGCACAGGAACATATACATGGGCTGATGGTTCTGTATACAACGGAGAATACAAGGACGATCTCAAAAACGGAATCGGAACATACATATGGGCTGACGGTTCTTCCTATGAAGGTGGATACGTAAATGACCTGAAAGAAGGACAGGGAATATATGTATACGTAAACGGCGACAGATATTCCGGCAATTTCACAAATGATCTCAGAAACGGAAACGGCGTATATGCTTGGGCAAATGGCGAGATCTATGAAGGTGAATTTACAGATAACAAAATGTCCGGCTACGGAAAGTATTCTTGGCCGAGCGGACGCGAATATGAGGGCTACTTTGAAAACGGCAAGATAGTCCAGACCGACGAAAACGCAGCATAAAAAAGCAGCATAGATACACTAAAAATGTATCTATGCCGTTTTTTATTTGTTGTTGACTGTAAGCTTTATGAGAAGGTCTATATCATCAGGCTGTATCTTTGCCGGATATGCAGCCTTGTTACGAAGCGTTTTTCCGCATTTTTCGCATTTATACACGATTATATAACCCTTTTTCGGATCGGGCAGAACTTGTATCGGCTTTAAAAGTCCGAGACAATCATTCGCTCTGTCACCGGGATTTATATCTATATGTATCGAGCATAAACATTTCGGGCAGTGATCGCGTGAGGTCACTCCGAGCGGCTTTACTTCAAATCCGCAGTTTCGGCATATAAAGCCGTTATCGTTTTTTTGAAATCTCTTTTCTTCCATAAATTTCCTTATTTTTAAAGCATGTATTTTTCTTTTTCGGGAATGATATTTGTGACAAAAATCGAAAGGAATGCTTTGATATGATCTTTAAAAAACAAAGAAAGCATATATTCGCATTTATCTTTGCGACCATCACAGTCATTCTTATTTTTCAAATGTCTTGCTTCGCTGCAAGCTATGATTTTTCGAGCAGAGCTGATATGGATAAAAGCATAGTTCGGAATGATTCGGTCATCAAAAGCAGTGAAAATACCGAAAACGATATTACGGATGACACAATGGATATTTCCGAAAATATTGTCAATGATGCCGGAGATATAAATGATGACACGTCCTCCACGGTATCGGACAGTTATGATACAACCGCTGAAGCATCAAGCTCAGACCTTGCCGAATCGGACAGCATGAATACTGTATGGGGCATAATCATAGTTATACTCATAATCGCCGCAATAGTACTGCTTTTATTTGCATTTATCTCCAAAAAATGATCACTGCCGACTGCATTTTGCAGTCGGTATCTTATTTTCCGACACAGAAGCGGTGGAATATGCCGTCTACTATTTCCTCAGTTACTCTGCGACCGTCAAGCTCGGAGATCTCTGACAAAGCCGCCTCAAGCTCAAAACCAACCGTATCGGGCGTTATCCCATTCGCCAAAGCTCTTATAGCGGATTTTACATATTCGAGAGCTTTCGTCACAGAGGCGTTTTGACGTGCGCTGAGGACGACTGCATTCGACGCAAGTCTTTCTATATCAGCAGACACAAAAACATCTTCTATGAGCTTTTTAATGGCTTCTGCGCCATCTCCTGTCTTGGCTGAGATATTCACAAAATTGTCAAACGGTGATCTTGCCGCCTGTCCAATATCGGATTTGTTCAGAACAGCTATCTTTACGGCAGAGAGCTTATCAACCATTTCGATAAGTTCTCTGTCTTCATCGTCAAGCTCTACAGAACCATCAAATACCGTTAGGATCAACTCAGCTTCATTCAATGCTTTTATCGAACGGTCAACTCCGAGTTTTTCAACTATGTCATCGGTTTCGCGTATTCCTGCGGTATCGACAAGTCTCAAACGAACACGTCCGAGCTGAACCGTTTCTTCGAGGGTATCGCGTGTAGTTCCTGCAATGTTTGTCACGATTGCTCTGTCACGCCCCACAAGGCGATTTAAGAGCGATGACTTGCCTGTGTTGGGCTTTCCGACTATTACCGTCTTTATGCCGTCTGTGACAGCTTTGACGCTATTGTAGGATGAACTGAGAGTTTCAAGCTCATTCTTCAGGTCTGTAAGTGCGGATTCAAGCTCATCTGCCGAAAGCTCTGCCAGATCTTCATCCGGAAAATCGATATTGGCATATACGCTTGTCACGATGTTTTTCAGAGCTTCATAAAGCTCATCGGCTTTCTTTTTGAATATTCCACGCTCCTGTGCGGATGCAAGCGTTATCTGATCATCGTTTTCCGCGTCTATCAGCATACCGACAGCTTCAGCCTGAGTTAGAGAAAGTTTTCCGGCTGTGAATGCGCGGCGCGTAAATTCACCTGCGCCCGCCTGACGTGCGCCGGCTTCAAACACAGCTTCGAGAACTCTTTCGGTGAGCAGTATTCCGCCGTGACAGCTTATCTCGACTGTATCTTCACCTGTATATGAGTGCGGTGCTCTGAATATCGTGCATATGCCATCGTCTATGACACGTGATGATTTTATAATTTCTCCGTAAACCGCTCGGTTCGCCTGATATTCCGAAAGCTTTTTCCCTGATGTTGGAGAAAATACCTTTTCGGCTATTTCAACAGCCTCTGTTCCGGAGAGCCTTATCACGGCTATTCCGCCTCTGCCAAACGGAGTGGATATTGCCGCTATAGTATCATTCATTTTTCTGACCGTTCCTTTCCGTCTTGATTATTTTCATGATCTAAGGTTTAAGTATATCACAAAAATATGAAAAAATCTACCGCTACTGCAAAATACCATACCATCAGCCGATATTACCCCCCAAAAACAAACTGTCTGCAAGCAGGTTCGGTATGCGCAAAAGTCATTCGTCTTAACAGTTCAAAATAGTCTATAAATCTTTCGGATTTTCTGCCATGAAAAAATGCACTTCAAAGCTGACTTTGAAGTGCATTTCACAGATATTATTTTTCTTCGTCTCCGAGAATCGAGTTCATATAATCCTCAAAGCTCTTGAATTTTGCGGGCTGCTCACGCTGAGTCTTTTCCTTGGTATCCTTCGCGCCATACGCTGCGACAAGTTCATTTACCTCTTCGCTGGACATCTTTTCGCCATCGTTATATCGCGGCTGCTGCTTTGATGAGGTCTTTGGTCTTTCGCGGCGTTCCTGACGCTCACCCCTCGGCTGACGGTCGGAATGTCTTCGGTCAGGTCTTCTCGATGATTGACGACGGTCTGACCTTGTATGATTTTCGGGAATACTGAAGCCTGCGCTTTCGAGATATATGACTACTCTGCGCTCGCTGTCTTCACCTACCGAGTTTGTCGATACACCCTCAATAAACTGAACCTCGGAATGGATTATGCGGCGTTCATACGGATTCATCGGCTCAAGCATCACAGGTTCGCCTGTCCGCTGTACCTTTTCTGAAACGCGACGTGCAAGCGCTCTCAAAGAGATCTCGCGCTTTGAACGATATTTTTCTATATCAACGGTTATATGGACATAATCGCGAGATTCATCCTCTTCGCGCTTATTTGCAGCTAAATTTGCAAGATACTGCAGCGCATCAAGCGTTTCACCATGATGACCTATCAGAACACCGGCATCCTCACCAGTTACGGTTATGGCACGGTCGGATTTGCGCACACGTGTCATCTCGACCTTTGCATCTATTTCGAGATCACTGAGAAGTGTCTCGATAAATTCCTTTGCTGCATGATCTCCGCATCCACGCGATACCGTCTGCGGTTCAACTGCTTCTGTCTCTGCTTCAACAGGTTCTTCTTCATCGATCTCCGCCGATACGGCTTCGATCTCTTCGACAGGATCGGAGACTTCAATTTCCTTTTCAACCGGAATTTCTTCGTTTACCGAGGCTTTTTCCTCCTCGACCTCAACAAATATCTTTACCTTTGCCGGAGATGCACCTATTCCGAAGAAACCTTGCTTTTCACGTTCAACGATCTCGTATTCGAGTGCTTCGGTCTCGACTCCGAGCTTGAGTGCCGCTTCGCCGAGAGCCTGTTCTACCGTTCTGGCAGTAAATAGCATTTCTTTTTTCATTTTATGACCATGACTTTTGCGAAGCAAAAGTTTTTCCTTTCTCTCCTCATGGAGATATGTCTGCTTTTACAAAATACGATCTAACACCTGTTATAAAGACCGTGATCCCTCTTCAAGGCAAATTTTTCTCTCATTTCGGAGCTTTATTTTATTACACCCTTTATCATTTCAGCTTGGGAGCTTCATCGGGGTCTACGCCGTCCTTGAGCTCCGGCTTTTTATCCTTTTCCGTGGGAGCGGCTACCTGTGCTGATTCGGATACCGAGGGCTTTACGGTACTATCTTCGTCATCATCTTCATCTATACGGTGAAGTGAACGAACCTTTTGCTTTTCCTTTTCGCTCTTCTTTATCTGGCGTTTGGACATATTCGCTTCGCGCTCAGCTGCCTTATAGTCTTCTTCAGAAAACTTCGGTATCGGGAACATTTTATTGAGGATGAGCTGCTGAAGCACTCCGAGTAAGTTTCTGAATACCCAGTAAAGACCTATCGCAGCGGCAATAGTGAACGAGATATATACCGAGAGAAGTGGCATCGAGAGATTCATTATCTTCATCGACATATCGTTCTGTGCTTCGGGATTCGGATTATACGTAAGCTTACGAGTTATGAATGTGCTTCCGTAGGTCACTATAAGCGTCAGGAGCGGGATAAGGAGAAGAAGGTTGAAATTCGTAAAGCTCGGGGTTTGCGAAAGATCCATAGTTCCGCCGAGTATAGTGAAGCGCGGGAGAATATCCTCGGTTATTGCCTGTCCGGCGTTATCGACGAAATTTTCAACGCCAAGCTCACGCATACGTGTGAGAAGATCGATCTGTCTGACCGCTCTGCCCTCGGCGAACGACTCAAAGCCGGAGATATTTGCCGCCGACATGAGCTCATATACCTTGAGCTGGATAGCATTTATCGTATCGACACTGAAGCCGCATATATACTTCAGCGGACTAACGACCACGTTATACAGCGAAAACAATATCGGGAGCTGTATGAGCATAGGCAAACAGCCGCCCATCGGGTTGAAGTTCTCACGCTGATAAAGCTCCATTATCTCTTCATTGAGCTTCTGCTGCGTTACCTTATCGTTCCTTCCGGCATATTTGTTGCGTATCGCCATTTCCTTTGGGCGAAGCGATGCCTGCTTGACCGAATTCTTCTGCTGCTTTATACCGAGAGGGAAGAGGATTATCTGAAGCACGAGCGCAAAGAACAATAGAGCCAATGCGTAATTGTGGGTCAGTTCATATCCGATCTTCAATATCCAGCCAAGCGGTATGTTGATAATGTCCCAAATGCTTGTCATTGTTTTGTATGAACACTCCTTTATCTGTGTTTTTTGTGTTTTGGTACCGGATCGAAGCCGCCTTTGCAAAAGGGATTGCATCGAAGTATCCGCCATATCGTCAATATGCTGCCGACCGCAAAGCCCCACTCCTCATATGCCTCGATGGCATACTGCGAGCAAGTCGGTACAAATCTGCAGCAGGGAGGCTTCATTGGTGAGATATAACGTCTATACAGCTTTATAAGTGCAACAGCGGCGCGTTTCATCAGCTATCCTTAATTTTGGGGATTTCCTTCGGATTTTTTTCTGATCGATTCAGGTCATTTTGTATGAGACCGAGTTTTTTGAACGCGGCTGTAAGGTCACTTGCTATATCAGAGCTCTTTGCACCGACTGCTGATGACCTTGCTACTATTACGATAAGAAATCCCTTTTTAATCGGCATATTTTTTTCGGTCTCCGCAAGTCCAGCGCGTATTATACGTTTTACGCGGTTTCTTTCGACCGCACCTCCGAGCTTTTTGGTGGCAGTTATACCGACACGGTTATGCCGTTCCTTTTTGGGGTCAGCCTTGGCTATTTTTGATGCAAAGTAGTCCGGCAAAATATAGACTATCACCTGCCGCCCGACAAATTTCTTTCCCTTGGCGTAGGCTTTCGAATATAAATGATTTTCACATAGCGTATAGCGCATACTGCCGTATCTCCTCAATTTAGCCTTTATACAAACAAAACCCCCGAATAAACGGGTATTTCCCCGAAAATTTCGGCGGTCTTTGGGTTTGAGATTTTTCGCCTTACTTCACCGAACAAGCTCTCAGTCTTTTGAGAGCCCATTCGGATCGTACCGGCTTTGACCGAAACTCAGTATGTGAGTCTCTTTCTGCCCTTTGCGCGTCTTCTCTTGAGAACCTTTCTTCCGTCAGCAGTCTTCATTCTCTTGCGGAATCCGTGCTCCATCTTTCTCTGGCGCTTCTTCGGCTGGTATGTTCTGAGCATTCTTTGACACCTCCTTAAGGTTATTCACAGGTTCAGCAGAACTGAAAAGATCTCCCGAACCGGAATTTACAAAATGACATCTATTATTATACACAACATTTCGGGTGTTTGTCAAGTCTTTTTCGAAAAAATATTTTCAAGTTCGCAAAAAATTTACGTAATCACCATTTTTATTCCCCATCAATTTCGCTCGGGGTACTTGATTTATCCGCGAATCTGTGGTATAATATTTTTAATTATTATATTTATTAGAAAATAATCATCAAAATCAATGTTAAAATCAGGAAAGGAAAAATTTATGCAGCAATTTAGCGAAATCTGGTCGCTGACGCTTGATGTTCTGCGGCAAAACTATTCCAGCACAATAGTAGACCTCTGGTTCACAAAGCTCGTTCTCTGCAATATCACCGAAAACCGCGCCGTCCTCATTTGCGATGAAAGCTACAAGTACGGACTCATAAACTCAAAATACAAGGACAACATACAGTCGGCTCTCGAATCCGTCCTCGGCTTTCCGACCGAGGTCATCGTTGTTGACAAAAAATGCAATCCGCAGGAATATGCCGAAAATGTGCCGAGCTCAGACTCCTATGAAGCGGTGAATCTGGCAGATCTTCCTCAGCTCGATGCGCCGGAGATCGGCGGAGAGGTCGTTACAGAAGCAGCTCCGTCATATTTCGCAGCTCCTGCCGCCGCACATCCAAGAAATCAGCCTCATCATGAGAAAAACACGACTCAAACCTATCAACGCGAATATACCTTTGAAAACTTTATCGTCGGAAATTCAAACAAGTTCGCTCACGCAGCTTCGATAGCAGTCGCAAACGAACCTGCCTGCAAGGCAAATGCCGATTCCTTTGCCTACAATCCACTGTTCATCTACGGTCCCAGCGGTATAGGAAAGACTCACCTGCTCTATGCCATAACCAATCACATAAAGAAGACCCGCCCAGAATTAAAAATACTTTATCTCAAGGGTGAAGACTTCACAAATGAGATGATCGATTCGATCGCAAAAAAAACGACCTCTCAGTTCCGCGATAAATACCGCACTGCTGATGTCCTCTGCATAGACGATATTCAGTTCATCGCCGGCAGAGATTCCACACAGGAGGAGTTCTTCCACACCTTCAATGCTCTTTGGGAGGATCACAAGCAGATAATCCTCACCTCCGACCGTCCGCCGAAGGATATAAAAACTCTCGAGGATCGTCTTAAGTCACGCTTCGAATGGGGCGTTACAGCCGATATTCAGCCTCCGGATGCAGATCTTCGCGCAGCTATTATCAAGAAAAAGGCTGAGCAGATGAACATATCTCTCACGGCTGATGTCGTAAATTTCCTCGCGGAAAACCTAAAGTCAAATATCCGTCAGGTTGAAGGTGCTATCAAAAAGCTCGGTGCATTGAGTCTCTTGACCGGATCGCAAATAACCGTAGAGCTCGCAAAAAATTCAATAGCCGATCTTATGACCGGTGGCGAACCCATTAGCGTAACGATAGACCGCATATTCGAAAAGGTCGCGAAAAAATACGGCGTTTCGATCGAAGACATTAAGGGCGTAAAGCGAACCAAGGATATTGCCTTTGCACGTCATATCGCCATCTACATGATCAGAAAGCTCACCGATATGTCTCTTCCGCAGCTTGGCAAGCTCTTCAAGCGCGATCACACTACCATACTCTCATCAATAAAAACTGTTGAGCGTGAAATCAATGCCAATCCCTCGATGGACATAGAACTAACCGAACTTGCAAAGGAGATCAAGGGTTGACGGTGAGTTTCAACAGCTTCTTTATGTGGTTTTTACGGGTGCTGTAAAGAGACTTTGGAGTCTGTGGAACATGATTGTGGAAAATTAAAATTTAATGTAATAAAAGTACTTATCACAGCTAACATTTTTGCTGCATTGCAAAGCTGTTATACGATTGTTGGTATCCGGTGCAAATCTTATCGTTTGAGCTGCTCTTTCAACAGATTTTCGCGCTTTTGAAAATCTACAGCTTCAACAACTGCTGCAAAGCCTGTACTTTAATTTTAACATCAAATTCCACATCATAACATGTTTTTGTCCACATTATTCCACATGAGGTCCGGCGGCTGTAAAAATCTCCACCGATTTTCTGATATTTGTACCTAACAATTTCAAATCGAATATTTCGAAAAAAACCTTGTAAAATAAGGCTAAAGTCGAGATTTCCAGTATTTCCACACCCCCTACTACTTCTACTACTAATAATTTATTTATTGTTTTTCTTTAATTTTAATTTTTCATTCTGTATAATCTACATAGCTGTCGAAGGGATGCAAGTTGAATTTTTATTTCTTGCATAATGCTGCTTCTAAGAAAGGAATGTGTATATGAAAGTTAATTTTAATCAATCGTTGCTCGCCGATGCTGTAACCACGGCGATGTCATGTATATCTTCGAAAAATACGGTAGCCTCTGCCGGCGGTATCCTCGTAGACTGTGAAGGCGATCGTGCCGTGCTCATAGGATATGACCTAGAAAAGGGTATTCGTATCGAGATCGATGCAGATATTGAAGAACACGGAGCTTGTGTTATAGAAGCACAAAGCCTTAACTCGATCATTAGAGTTATGCCTGCCGGACTCGTTTATATGGAGGTTAATGAAAATTGGCGTGCAAAGCTATCGTCAGGCAAATCGGAATTTGAAATAAATGCAATGGATCCGCGTGACTATCCAACTCTTCCGGATATTACAAACCGCAACGGTTTCAAGATGAAGCAAGGCGATCTTAAAAATATGATCACGGGAACACTGTTCGCAGTTGCTCAAAATGATGCAAGAGCTACATTTAACGGAGCCTTCTTCAAGATAAACGGAAATCGTATCACTACAGTCGGCTGTGATACCTTCAGACTTGCGATAAGAGAAAAGGTCTGCGAGCTTGAAAACAGCGACGGTGAGGATGTCAATGCAGAGTTCATCGTTCCAGGAAAAACTCTCTCCGAAGCCGTTAAGCTCCTATCCGAGCCTGAGAAAAATGTTGAGATCAATGTAGCCAGAAAGCAGGTCATCTTCAGATTCGAAGAAAGATCTATAACATTCTTTACTCGACTCATAGAGGGCGAATATATCGATTACGAAAGGATCATTCCCAAAAACAGCACGATATTCGTAAATGTCGATTCCGCAAGCTTCGAAAGTGCCCTTGAGCGTGCCTCGATAGTCTCGGATGAATCTGCCGGTAAAAATAAATCCGGTGCAAGATGCTATTTCCACGATAATATGCTCGAAATAACATCAGTTTCCGCAAGCGGTAAGGTCTATGACGAGATCCCGACAGCACATGAAGGTGACGAGATAGAAATAGGCTTCAACTGCCGTTATCTTACCGAAGCTCTGAAATATTCTCAGTGCGATAAGGTCAGACTCTCGCTTTCAAGCCCTTTTATAAGCATGATAATCGAACCGCTCGAAAAGGATGAGAACGATACCTTCACATATCTTGCCCTGCCGATCAAAATGCTGAGATGATCGTTTCAAGGGTCAAATATCGTGATTTCCGAAATATATGTGATGCCGAGTTGAGCTTTTCTCCGGGTGTGAACGTTTTCCTCGGAAATAATGCGCAGGGAAAAACAAATGCTCTTGAGGGAATTTATCTGATGGCTGCTGGAAAGAGCTTTAGAACCTCAAAAGAGCGTGAGCTCGTGAGATTCGGAGCGGACAGCTTTGAGGTCGAGCTTACGATAAACGATTCGAGAAGAGAACAGTTTCTAAGCTTTAAAGCATATTCTGCCGAATCCGGGAAACGCCGCGAATGCCGCAAAAACGGAGTCCAGTCGGTGCGGATAGCCGAATTTCTCGGAGTCTTCAGAGCTGTGCTGTTTTGTCCCGAGCATTTGTCGATAGTCAAGGACGGACCGGCAGAGCGGCGTTCGTTCATGGATATAGCAATATGCCAGCTGAGACCGATGTATCTCGCTGCTCTTACAAGGCACAACAAGATATTGACTCAGCGGAACTCACTCTTGAAGCAGCTCGGAGAGGGTGTCGGAGAACGTGCGCTGCTTGAGGTATATTCGGAGCAGCTCGCGCGTGAGGCGGCATTCATATATTCGACACGCAAAAGGTATATAGCCGATCTGGAAAAATCAGTCAAGCTGTTTTTCGAGGAGCTTTCGGGGGTAAGTGAAAAAAACGAAGTCCCCGAGCTGAGATTTAAAAACAGCCTTAAAAACGATATGCTGTCCGAGAATGAGGCTTTTGAAGCGTATGAAAGAGCGCTGAATGCCAATGTGGGACGCGAGATCGCCGCAGGAGCATCGCTTTATGGCTCACACAAGGATGACATCGAAATATTCCTTAACGGCCGTGAAGCGCGTATGTACGCCTCACAGGGGCAGCAGAGATCGCTTGCTCTTGCGATGAAGCTCGGAGAGGGAGAGATTTCAAAGGAATACTCCGGAGAGTACCCGGTATTTCTTTTTGACGATGTTTTGTCTGAGCTCGATCCTGCAAGACAGAGATTTTTGCTGTCAAGACTCGGAGAAAGACAGGTCATAATGACTGCATGTACTCCGCCGCCGTTTGGGGGAGATGCCGAATTTATAAGCGTTGATGGCGGCAGATACGAAAAAGGCAATGCCGTTAGCTTTTCAAAGGAGTAGGAGCTTTGTATATACATGCCGGAAACAACAGAATGATCAGAACAAGGTCGGTAGTCGGAGTATTTGACATGGATACGGCGACTATGACCGCTGCGACAAAAAATTTTCTGCGCGCTGCGGAGAGAGACGGACGAATGATAAATGTCAAGGAGGATATTCCGAAATCGTTTATCCTTACAGATGACGGATATGTGTATGTCTCACAGATCTCGGCAGCGGCTCTTGCCGGGCGTGCGGATGCTCTGTATGAGATCGCGGAGCCAAAGCTATGACAAACGGTGCGATCTTATTTGAACTGTAGGATCGCTTATCGGAGAAAGAAAGCAGTAAAGATATTAGCTTATTTTTACTGCAAAGAAAGGATTACTGAATGTCTGAACAGATAAACAACACTTATGACGAGAATCAAATACAGGTGCTCGAAGGACTCGAAGCTGTGCGCAAGCGTCCCGGCATGTATATCGGTTCTACGTCTATACGCGGACTGCATCACCTTGTTTATGAGATAGTCGATAACTCTATAGACGAGGCACTTGCAGGCTGTTGCGATTCCATAACCATAACTCTTCACGCTGATAACAGCGTTTCGGTGCAGGACGATGGACGCGGTGTCCCAAGCCAGATGCACCACAAAATGAAGATACCGACACTTGAGGTGGTCTTTACCGTGCTTCATGCCGGCGGTAAATTCGGTGGCGGCGGATACAAGATCGCCGGAGGTCTTCACGGTGTCGGAGCATCGGTCGTAAATGCACTTTCCGAATGGATGGAGATAGACAACTGCTATGAGGGCGAACGCTATACAGAACGCTTTGAACGCGGAAAGGTCGCACGTCCGTTTACTCATGAGGGCTCGTCAAACGGAAAGCATGGACTTTATGTTCGCTTTATGCCCGATCCGACTATCTTTGAGGAGACCGTATTCGATTATGCAACGATACTGAACCGTCTTCGCGAGCAGGCGTTTTTAAATGCAGGAGTTAGGATCATCCTTCGTGACGAGCGAACCCCTGAGCAGCTCGGACTTCCTGAGGGAGTAGAGCCAAACAAGGAAGTCGAGCTTTGCTACGAAGGCGGAATAAAGAGCTTTGTAGAGCATCTCAATAATGTCAGAAGACTTGCTATGATACACCCGGATGTCATATATATGCGCGGCGAAAAAGGCGATTCGATCGCGGAAGTCGCTATGCAGTACAATGACAGCTACAATGAGAACATAATGTCGTTTGCAAACAATATGCACACCATTGAAGGCGGCACGCACGAGACCGGTTTTAGAACTTCACTGACTAAGGTCATGAACGATTATGCAAGAAAGCATAATTATTTAAAGGGCGATGACAAGAATCTCACGAGCGATGATACCTGCGAGGGACTTTGTGCTGTCATAAGCGTTAAGCTGACCGATGCGCAGTTCGAATCGCAGACTAAGGCAAAGCTTGGAAATTCGGATATGAGAACACTTGTCTACAGCATGGTATCCGAGAAGCTGAGCGAATATCTTGAGGAAAATCCTTCCGCAGCAAAGGCGATACTCGAAAAGACTCTGGCTGCTTCGAGAGCGCGTGAGGCGGCACGCAAGGCGCGTGAGTTGGCGCGTGATCGTAAATCTGTGCTCGAAAATTCATCGCTTCCCGGAAAGCTTGCAGACTGCCAGGAGAGAAGGGTTGATCTCACAGAGCTTTATCTGGTCGAGGGAGATTCGGCAGGCGGTTCTGCAAAGTCCGGACGAAATTCGAAGTTCCAGGCGATACTTCCGCTTCGCGGAAAGGTGCTCAATGTCGAAAAGACTCGTCTTGACAAGGTATATTCAAATCAGTCGCTCATACCGATAATACAGGCTCTTGGCTGCGGAATCGGCGATGAATTCGATATAAACAAATTGAGATACGGCAAGATAATCCTTATGGCGGATGCCGATGTCGATGGTTCGCATATCAGAATACTGCTGTTGACCTTCCTTTTCAGGCATATGAGACAGCTCATAGATGACGGACATGTATTTTTGGCACAGCCTCCGCTCTTCAAGATAACACGCGGAAAGCAGACAAGATATGCTTTTACGCCGGCTGAGAAGGATGCTTATATGGCAGAGCTCGGAAACGGTGCGGAAGCCTCCAGATACAAGGGTCTTGGTGAGATGAACCCTGAGCAACTTTGGGAGACGACTATGAATCCCGAGACCAGAACGCTTTTGAAGGTAACAATGGAGGATGCTGTAGCCTGCGATGCTACGTTTTCGATACTGATGGGTGATAAGGTCGAGCCACGGCGTGAGTTTATCGAGCAAAATGCGGTATATGCAACAGATCTTGACATTTGATTTTGAGAGGGTTTTCAAGGATATTTTAACATATTCGGAGAATTATTAAAGTTTTGCACAGATTGTTAAAAAGGCTGTGTAAAACTTTAATATAACACCTTAATTTGCTGTTGCTGACATATAAGCATTTCGGCTTTATAAGCCTAAGAACTGGTTGTGAAAAGATAAAGCTTTAATTTCCACAGAGCTTTACATATGCCTGTGGTAAAATTCTTAATTGTTTTAACGGTTGTTAAAATGTGGAGCGATAATTCACAACCTCAAAAACAAACGAGGTAAAAATGGAACACAAGAATGACAAAAACGAAGACATCTCCTACCCCAATCAAAAAATTGTCGGTATAGAGATGAAGCATGAGGTCGAGACTTCATTCATAGCTTATTCTATGAGCGTTATCATGTCGCGTGCGCTGCCCGATGTCAGAGACGGACTCAAGCCTGTTCATCGACGTATACTTTATGCTATGTATGAGGATCATCTGACCTATGACAAGGGATTCAGAAAATCGGCGACGACTGTCGGTAATGTGCTTGGTAGATACCATCCGCACGGTGACTCGGCGGTCTATGATTCGATGGTAAGACTTGCGCAGGATTTCTCGATGAGGTATCCGCTTGTAGAGGGACAGGGAAACTTCGGTTCGGTCGATGGAGACCCTGCGGCTGCATACCGTTATACAGAGGCGAGACTTGCAAAGCTTTCAAACGATATGATGTCCGATATTGACAAGGATGTTGTTGATTTCGTACCGAACTTTGACAACAGCCGAGATGAGCCCTCGGTGCTTCCGGCGAGATTCCCGAATCTTTTGGTGAATGGTTCTATCGGTATTGCGGTCGGTATGGCTACCAATATCCCTCCTCACAATTTGGGAGAGGTAATAGACGGTGCTATATATCTTATGGAAAATCCGGACTGCTCGATAAAGGATCTTATGCAGTTCATAAAGGGACCGGATTTCCCGACCGCTGCGACTATATACGGCTCGAACGGAATATATGAGGCTTATTCTACCGGACGCGGACGTGTGATGGTTCGCTCGAAGTGCGAAATAGAGGAAGATAAGCACAGGATCATCGTTACCGAGATACCGTATCAAGTCAACAAGAGTATGCTCATAGAGGCAATGGCAGGACTTGTGCGTGATAAGCGCATAGAGGGCATAACTGCAATACGCGATGAATCCGGACGAGACGGAATGCGCATAGTCATAGACTATCGCCGTGATGCCAACGGACAGATAATCCTGAATCAGCTCTACAAGTATACTCAGCTTCAGGATACCTGTGCGATAAATATGTTGGCTCTTGTCAACAATGTACCGAAGGTTCTGAACTTAAAGCAGATACTCGAATATTATGTGGCTCATCAGGAAGATGTTATCACCCGCCGTGTAAAGTTCGATCTTGAAAAGGCAAAGCGTGAGGCTCACATATTAGAGGGCTTGAAGATCGCTATCGACAATATAGACGAAGTTATCGAGACTATAAAGAGATCGGCTTCCATTCCGGACGCTAAGGCAAAATTGATAGAGCGTTTCGGTCTTGATGACATACAGGCACAGGCGATAGTTGAGATGACCTTGGGTCGTCTTTCAGGTCTTGAAAGAAAGAAGATCGAGGAGAGACTTGCAAAGCTGGCTGAGACTATTGCGGAGCTTACTGCGATACTTGCCGATGAGGGCAAGATCAAAGAGATCATAAAGAACGAGATGCTCGCGATAAAGGATAAGTTCAGCGATCCGAGACGAACAGAGCTTGTTGCGGCTGAGGATGACATCGTGTATGAAGATCTTATCGAACGTCATGCCTGTGTTATAACTATGACACATGCCGGATATATTAAGCGTCAGCCGGCTGATACCTATTCGGCTCAGAGGCGCGGAGGCAAGGGTATAATCGGTATGTCAACAAAGGAAGAGGACTATGTTGAAAATGTTATGGTCGCGAACAGTCATTCGCTCATAATGTTCTTCACCAACACGGGAAAAGTCCATACCATGAAGGCATATCAGATACCTGAGGCGGGAAGGACTGCAAAGGGATCGAATATAGTTAATATCCTTGAGCTCGAATCGGGCGAAAAGATAACTGCGGCGATCGCTGTCAAGGAATTTACCGCTGATGAATATCTGTTTATGGTGACACGCGGCGGAATAGTCAAGAAGACTTTGCTTTCGGAATTTGAATATCAGCGCAAGGGCGGAAAGATCGCTATATGTCTTGATGACGGCGATGAACTTCAGTATGTGAAGCATACGACCGGAAATGAAGAGGTAATAATAGCCACACACGATGGAATGTCTGCGAGATTTTCCGAAAAGGAAGTTCGTCCTATGGGAAGAACTGCACGCGGCGTTAAAGGAATCACACTTTCGGATGGTGATTTTGTTGTCGGATGCGCTGTTGTTGACGATGAAAAATCGCTGCTTACGATAACCGAGGGCGGTTTCGGAAAGAGATGCAGATTTGATAATTTCTCGGCTCACAGCAGAGGTGTAAAGGGTGTTATGTGCCACGGAATCGGTGAACGCACCGGAAAGCTTGCCGGAATTTCTGCGGTATCGGATACAGATGATATTCTCATGATCACAAATGACGGTACTATAATCCGTACACCGGTATCCGAGATACCCTTCTACGGAAGAAGTGCCGGAGGAGTTATTGCTATGAAGCTCGCGGAGGGCGCGATACTCGTAAATTTTGCAAAGGTCGAAAATGAAGAAGAGACCGATGCGCAGCTCTCCGAAGCCGAGAAGGATGAGAATATTTCAAACGAGACCGAAGAGCTTGTTTTTGATGACGATGATATTGTGGATATTCAGGAAGAGCCTGAAGACCGCGATATTTAAAGGAGGGGCGGGATGAAAAGGTTTATCTGCTTTATACTGACATTCTCGCTCTTACTGTGTTTGGTATCTTGTCAAAAATACGATTCCGAGGAGCTTATCACAGCGGTTCGTGAGCTTGAACCGAAGGCACGTGAGCTTTATTCGGTGATCTACGGCAATGAAATAGAACGCTCGATGCTCGAAGAAAGCAACGGATATTATCTTGTTACTGACAGCAGGTATCAGTCTGTTGCAGATCTTAAATCGGCGATGAGCGAAGTCTTTTCCGAGAGCTATATAAAGGTTCTTTCAAATACGGCTTTTGAAGGAGTATCGGCTGACGAGGGTGCGATAGATGCTAAATATTTGGAGATTGGCGGAAAGCTGTATGTAAACCCCGAGGTGACGGCGGATTTCGGCGAACAGCGCGAATTTGATCTCGAAAGCATTGAGATAGTCAAGCAAAACCGATTCAAAGCCAAGGTGGCGGTAAGCTCGGGCGATGACGTACTCGAAGTCACCATGCAGAAGGAAAACGGCGTTTGGAAATTTGACAGCTCGATATATTGAAAATATTTAAAAAAATGTCTGGTACATCCTGACAAAATACAAGGAGGCATATTATGAAAGCTAAAGGACAAAGCAAGCCTGTTCCGTCTCAGATCGTTGACAGAGATGAAAAGCGCAAAGCTATTGAAGGTGCGATCGGACAGATAGAAAAGGATTTCGGTAAGGGAACTATAATGCGTATGGGAGAAGCACCTGCGATGGAGATAAATGCTATATCCACTGGATCGCTGACGCTTGACCTTGCACTCGGCATCGGCGGTGTTCCGCGTGGAAGGATAGTGGAGATATATGGTCCTGAATCCTCGGGTAAAACTACTGTTGCTCTCCATGTCGTAGCCGAAACTCAAAAGACCGGCGGAGAGGCTGCATATATCGATGTTGAGAATGCGCTCGATCCGGTTTATGCAAAGGCACTCGGTGTCGATATTGACCGTCTTCTCGTTTCACAGCCTTCGAGCGGTGAGCAGGCACTTGACATTGCCGAGGCTCTGATACGTTCCGGAGCTATAGATGTCGTTGTAGTTGACTCGGTCGCAGCACTTGTCACTCAGCAGGAGATAGAAGGGGATATGGCATCGTCTCATGTCGGACTTCAGGCGAGACTTATGTCTCAGGCTCTTAAAAAGCTGTCAGGTGCGGTCGCAAAGTCGAACTGTGTTATAATATTTATAAACCAGCTGCGTGAGAAGATCGGAGTTATGTACGGAAATCCCGAGACCACTCCTGGCGGTCGTGCTTTGAAGTTCTATGCGTCTGTTCGAATTGAGATAAGACGTGCGGAACAACTCAAGGAGGGCAGCGAGGTCTATGGAAACCACGTAAAGTGCAAGATCGTAAAGAACAAAGTCGCACCTCCCTTCAAGACCGCGGAATTTGATATTATCTACGGCAAGGGAATTGCAAAATCTGGTGAAATCGTTGATATTGGAATCGAGCTCGGCTTTATCACAAAGAGCGGCTCGTGGTTCTCATATGAAGGTCAGCGCATTGCGCAGGGCAAGGAAAATGCTAAGAAGTACATTGAGTCGCATCCCACGCTGCTCGATGAACTTGCCGAGAAGATACGTGCAAAGCGCGATGAAGTCGAAACTCTAATGAGCAACAATTACGACAGTGACGGTGAAGAGGACGAGGAGGAGCTTGAGGATCCCGATGAAGAGGAGCTCAACATTCGTCTGCTGTCCGATGAAGACAGCGGCTCGGATGAGTGATGGAAATATCCATAACTGCTCTTGAAGGACGGCGCGGCGGAGATGAGGTCGTTTTGACCGTAAAGCTGACGAATGGTGAGAATATAGAAGAACGAATGCTTACGGTCGATTCACGAATGCTTTTTGAAATCGGAAACATAGCCGGTGGTGAATTGCCGTATGCGCTGAGCTGCGAGCAATTTGATGAGCTTGAATATGATTCAAGGCTTTGGAAAGCGGTCAAGAAGGCATTTGATATTCTGTCTTACGGTGATAATTCAAAAAAGCGGCTCTGTGAAAAGCTGAGGCAACGCGGATTCGACAGGGAAATATCCGAATCGGCGGCGGAATATGTTGAACAGCTCGGACTTGTCGATGAAAGACGGCAGCTTAAGCATATAGTTGAGCAGCTGATCGCAAAGGGATACGGTCCTTCAAGAATAAAGCAGGAGCTTATAAAAAAAGGGATTTCAGGTGAGATTATTTCGGATGAGCTTGATGATATTTTCTGCGAATTTGATTTTGACGAGATACTTGAAAGGACAGTTCGCAGGAAAATCGATATTTCACGGCTCGATTCGAGCATTGACGGTAGAAAATACCGTGAAAAGATAATTTCTTCATTTTTCAGATATGGGTATTCGCCTGATTCGGTAAGGCGAATACTCAGAAGGATCGAGGAAGAGTATTAATTGAAAAAGGAATTGGTATATTTTATGAAGGTTGGATTTGTTTCGCTCGGATGTCCGAAGAATCAGCTCGATACCGAGGTCATGCTGCATGAACTCCATGAAGAAGGCTTTGAGATAGTTTCCGAGGATATTGAAGCGGATGTTATCGTTATCAACACCTGTGCTTTCATCGAAAGCGCAAAGCAGGAATCTATTGACAATATAATCGACATCGGTTGGCTTAAGAAGAACAGGAATCTTAAGGGTATAGTTGTCACCGGATGCCTTGCTGAAAGATACCGTGAGGCGATATTTGATGAGCTTCCTGAGGTCGATGCCGTTCTCGGTGTCGGCAGTATACACAATATCGTAAAAGCGGTCAAGGCAGCTGCTGAAGGCAAACGCTTCAGCGATTTCGAAGACAAGAATACTGTAAAGCTCGGCGGCGAGAGAATAGTTACCACTCCGGAGTATTTTGCGTATTTAAAGGTTGCAGAGGGCTGTGATAACCGTTGTACCTACTGTGCTATTCCTGGAATACGCGGAAAATTCCGTTCACGTCCGATGGAAGAACTTATCGAAGAGGCAAAAAGCCTTGAAGAACTCGGCGTGAAAGAGCTGTGTGTAATAGCTCAGGATACCACGCGCTATGGACTTGATCTGTACGGAGAATATAAATTAGCCGAGCTTCTCAACCGCATAACCGAGGAAACCTCGATACCGTGGATAAGGGTACTCTACTGCTATCCGGACAAGATAACCGATGAGCTTATAGAGACCATCCGTGAGAATCCGCGCATATGCAAATATATAGACCTTCCGATACAGCATATTTCGGACAAGATACTTAAGAAGATGAATCGTCACGGTGACGGGTCGCTCATTCGCGAGACTGTAAGACGGCTTCGTGAGGGAGTACCCGGAATAACTATCCGAACGACCGTTATAGTAGGTTTCCCGGGTGAAACAGATGAGGATTTCAATGAGCTTTGCGAATATGTGAAGGAAGCGAAGTTCGACCGTCTTGGTGCGTTTGCATATTCTCGCGAGGAGGACACTCCGGCATATGATTTCCCCGATCAGATCGATGAGCAGATAAAACAGGATCGCTGTGATATTATCATGGGTGAGCAGGGACGCATAAGCGATGAATTGAATACCGAAAAGATCGGAAAGGTATATGAGGTGCTTTGCGAGGGATATGATCCAGTTGCTGAAATGTATGAGGGCAGAAGCGAAGCGGATGCAGCCGAAATAGACGGAAAAATATGGTTCAAAGCACCTAAAAATTCTATCGAGGACGGAAGCTTCGTAAAGGTGAGAATAACCGAAGCTGTTGACTATGATCTTGTCGGTGACAAGCTGTGAGCCTTGCTGTCTGATCGAAAAGGACTGCAAAAGACATCATAATCAAGAAAGAAGGATAGTTTATGAATCTTCCAAATAAGCTCTCGATAGCGAGAGTTATCATGGTCCCGCTCTTTATGCTGGCTTTGATAGTTCCGATACTTCCCGATACATGGTCGCGGATAATCGGAGCTGCGATATTCATTTTGACTGCACTTACCGATATGCTTGACGGAATGATCGCTCGAAAGTGCAATATGATAACCGATTTCGGAAAATTTATTGATCCGCTTGCCGACAAGTTCATGATATTCGGTGCTATGCTGGCGATACTTTACAAGTATGATTATATACGTCCGGCATTTGTTTGGGTAGCACTTATTGTTATCTTCAGAGAACTTGCCGTGACATCAATGAGAATGATCGTTTCGAATACTGCCGGAGTAGTTATTGCTGCGGCATGGCTCGGAAAAGTAAAAACGGTAACACAGATAATATGTGTTATTACGATATTGCTCGAACCGGTGATATTCCCGGCTTCATCGGTCATAGCAGCAAATCATATACTGTCATATGTCACTATGGCACTTATGACTGTCATGACTGTATGGTCCGGTCTCAACTATTTCAAGGCATATTGGAAATTCCTTGATCCGACTAAATGATCGAACAAAGATTTTCGCTCGACCGCTATAATTTAAAATGTATTGCGGTCGCTGCAATGCTGATCGATCACATAGCGGCGGTATTTTTAGTCGGGACGCTCGGCAGCAGCATTGGAATAGTATACTATCTATGTAGATTTATAGGCAGGACAACTGCACCGATCATGTGCTTTTTCATAGCGGAGGGATTTTTACACACTTCTTCGCGTAAAAAATATATTCTGCGCATTGCAGTGTTCGCCCTGATCTCACAGCCGTTTTATACTTTAGTGTTTTATGATACTATGCGTCCGCTGCGATTGTCTATGATGTTTACGCTTTTGGTATCTCTTTTGATGCTTGAGGCATGGGAAAATATAAAATGTCTTCCTTTGCGGATTATCGTAGCTGTCGGATGTATTTTGATTACGGTTGTCAGCGATTGGTATATTTATGCACCGATTATGGTTCTCGGCTGTTTCTTGATGCGTGACCGTGGGATGAAAAGGCTGATCGTGCCGCTTATCGTATCAATATTTATGGCGGTATCTTCAAGAAGCTTGGCAGAAGCTTTTATGCAGAGCGGAATGCTGGTAGCTGTCGGACTGCTCACCTGCTACAATGGTGAGTGCGGAAGGAGCGGCAGAGCATCAAAATGGCTTTTCTATATTTTTTATCCGGCGCATTTGTTTGTCATATATATTTTAAAATTGCTTTTGAGAGGGTGACATTGGTCATCCTCTTTTTGAAGTTAAGATCTCGAAAGGATGGTAATGTTATGGTTGTAAATAATAATGAACGTATGTATCACATCGGGATTTCCGAGAATCAGGGGGCAAAGGCTGCGATAATCTGCGGAGATCCCGGAAGAGTTGAATTGATCGCATCGCTTTGTGATGGATATGCTCCTTTGGCGGCAAATCGAGAATACACATCTTTTGAGGCTTCTGTCGGAGATGAGCGGATCATAATCATGAGCCACGGTATCGGTGGTCCTTCAACTGCGATATGTGTTGAGGAGCTTTATATGGTCGGTGTTCGCACTCTTATACGCGTTGGAACCTGCGGAGGAATGGCGAAGAATGTGAAGGCGGAGGATATTGTTATAGCTTCATCGGCTATACGTGCGGAAGGAACATCGAGAGAGTATCTGCCTATAGAATTTCCTGCGGCGGCTGATTTTGCGGTCACATCGGCTTTACGAGATGAAGCTGTGGCGGTCGGTAAAAATTATCATATCGGTGTAGTGCATTGCAAGGATTCGTTTTATGGGCAGCATTCACCCGCGAGAATGCCGATCTCCGATGAGCTTTTGTCTAAGTGGCGTGCATGGATAAAAGGTGGAGCACTTGCATCTGAGATGGAGACTGCGGCACTGTTTTGTGTGTCGGCATCGCTCGGAATAAGAGCCGGAGCTGTTTTAAGGACTATATGGAATCAAGAACGTGCTGCTGCCGGCATTATTGACGATATTGAAGCTGATGAGCTTTCGGCGGCAAGGATCGCTGTTGGTGCGATTAGACGGCTGATCGGATAGATTTTATAAAAAAGAGATACTGCATATATTGTAGTATCTCTTTTAGTATATGAGTTTGAGGTCAGGTAATAAAAGTGTTGTTTTGATTTTTGAAAAATACTGCGTTTTCTTCGACAGCAGCTTGTGTGTTCAGCTTGGAAGGAGAGATATTATTTCGCGGCGATTTTTCAGGCAGAAGGCTGTTCACTAGCATTGCACAGGCGAGAAATATTGCAGTCGCGATATTTTTGGCGATAGCTTCAAGCATATTATGATTTTCTCCGAAAAAACAATAATGTTGTAGGAAAAGTCCCTACAACATTATTGTTTTATTTTTTGAGGTATTTATGAATGGAAATTGTTTTCAAGGCAAGCTCAGCGGTCATTCAAAGAGGATGCTGAAGTCAAGCTCGCATATTTTTACACCTGCGCTATTGAAGCTTATGTAATAATTCCCGTCATAGTTAGTGATAGATTCGGATTCCATAGTGGTATCGAGGGAAGAAAGGAGATTTTCCTTGTGATGAGCGACTACGAGGATATTTTTGTCGCTGTCATAGAATATATCATTTGCGTGATCTATGTGAAGCTACTCACCGATTGAGATCAAGCTTCAGTTGTCCATACGGCATTTAACTATAATGGCGGTTTGAGATTCACCTGAGTAGGTTTTTATGAGCGGAAGGTAGAAGTATGTTCAGTTGGAGGTGGGAGTTTCGGGATTTTGAGTACTGTTATCACATCCGCAAAGCAGACCGATGTAGAGTGTAGCTGCGAGCCTTTTGCATGGAACTGAGATGATCACAATGAATTCTTTTCTATCCTTGAGCGGAGAGCGATCGTTTGTAATTTAACAAATATTTATTCACATATAATAAAAGCGAGACGGCGGACAGATGAGCTGTCCGCCGTCTTGAATTTATTGAGAGGTATTATTTCTATCGAGAATCACTTCTCAATAAAATTATTGAGTGGATCACTTCTCGTCCGGAGCGTAGAGGGCTGCGAACTTAGTGAGTCTCTCGTAC